>JAAXWL010000137.1 GCA_013334975.1 Chlorobiaceae bacterium | reverse complement strand
TCAAGTGAGTATATCAACTGGGTAAATTCCAGCAAAGCTATTTTTCCCGACCTGAAACCGACATTGAAAACCATTTCGCTCCGCCTCCCCGAAATGATGCTCAACCGCCTCAAGGTGCTGGCGAACGAACGGGATGTTCCTTACCAATCCCTGATGAAAATGTTCCTCAAAGAACGAATAGATCGTGAATACGAAACGAAATAGGGGAGAACAGGTTTTACTCAAAGCGAACACGAATAATTGAAGAACGGATAGCGGACTTTCCAGTCCGCCATTACATTCTGAAACGGAAATGGTCCCGGTCAGTAAGTAACGCCAATTCAATAAAAAATGGCGATCCCGACTGGTCGGGACCGCCCCCCTTTCAAGAAGTTTCATTCTCCACACCGAAACGTCTCCCTTGCTCCTCAAATCTCGGATGTTTCTGTCATTCTGAGCACGACGCAGTCGGAAGAAGAATCCAGTTATCTCCACAGATTTCATTATTATTGAGTGATCTCCTATGAATTAACCACTCCTTGTATTATCTCTTTTTTTTGCCTCTACCCTGAGATATTCTGCTGTTTTCTCAGGAATAAAAATATACTTATTAATAACATCTACCATATGTGGTTCATTAAACAATTCTGGACATAATGCCGTAGAATGCAAATCAATCTTATTATTCCTTCTCACCTTGCCACCAAAATAGTTATTTTTCCATATCAAAAACGCTCTTGCCGGATGGCTCTTATCCCTGATGACTTTTTCCAGAAAGCCTGAGTCATCTAATATGAACTTTTGTGGCGACACTTTTTCACTTTTTTCTATACGGTCAAGTTCACTTCTGAAAAATGATTTTACGGTACCATCCGGCATAGGAATCGAGTAATCAATCAATTTACAATATCTTCGGATATCCCATATAGCCCCATCCAATCGCATCAAATGCTCACCAAGCACATAAACGGGAGCACTCAGATATCGAGAATGCATTGCACTACGATCCAGATGTTCGATCAATCTCAGACTTTCTGGCCGGATTTTGAGATCAAAAGGTTTACTTTTTTCAAAACAATCAAGCAGTCCCTTTAAATCATGCACTCCTCTTACCACACCCTTTTCATTTGTAACAGGTATTTTATTGAACAACAAAATACACTTCAAATATTTCTCGATAGCCTGCTCGGCAGACCATAAGAATTGAGTATACAATTCAGTTCGATAAGATTGCCTTGCTGCGATATAATCGCGATCAGCTATTTCTCTGAACTGTCTTGCATAATCATTAACAAATGCATTCTCATATTTTTTTTCTCTCTTCTGAAACATTATTCATTACCAATTATTTTAATTTCAACCAGGCGGATTTTATCTTCTCGATTCAGGCTTAACGTTTGATCCTGTAGTTCTTTAGCGATCACATTGCCTCCTTGTTCTGATGCCACATCAAAGATAAAATGTAGTACATTCATTTTTCATCGAAATCGGTATCCAAATCGGTATCGGTATCGGATTCCACTTGAAGACGCAAAGGATAAATCAAAAAGTATTGCGACAGAATGCAATAACACAATTATTCTCTGATAGATAACGTCCCACAAGCAGTTTTTTTATAAAAATCGATTCCGATTTCGATTCCGATTTGGATTTGGATAAAGTCAATGGATCCGAACCAGTTGGCAGATCGAGCAAACGAATGTCAACCCTCCTCACCGCTCGTTCCCGCGTTTCAGCTCCTTCTCGATCATCCGCTCCCTGATCGATGATTTTCCGGTAAACACAAACACGCTCATACCGTGAAAAAACAAACCGATTCCCCACCCTCCGAGCGGCCATCCGAACCACTGGTACCCGGGCGTAGTGCTTGAATTGATTACAATCAGCGACGCATTGACAAGGAGATAGACCACCAAATGGATCGCAAAGCCGATTTTGGCATCAACCCGTTTTCGCGCCCGCTCGTATGAATCCTGATTTTCCATGTCGCTCCTCCCGTTGTATTAACTCATCCTGTTCATTCCGCAAGAATACCGTCACATCACAAAAAAATAAATGAAATGAAGAGAGAATACAACACTCGCTGTGCGAAGCACTCATAGCCAGGCAGAATTCAATGGCCAAGCGTCGCCTGACGATCTCCGAAGGGTGCTTTGTCGTCAGAGGTTGAGCTTTTTTGTGGCCTTGTCGATCAGGCGGGTGATGCTGATGAGTTCTTTGTTGAGGTCGATGACACTGTTTTGCAGGGTCTGAAGCCTCTGCCTGCAATCCTGAAGAGTGGCGATGACTTCTGGATCGGGGCCGATGGGAACCGGGGAAATGCCCTTTTTGCCGTAGAGGACATAGGCAACGTCGATGCCGACCGCTTCGAGCTTTTCACGGAGGATGTTGCCGATGCGGTTTTTTCCGGTGACGTAGGCGGTCATGTATGAGGAGTCACTGGCTCCGATGGCTTTACAAAGCGCGACCTGAGTTTTGAAACGCTTCGTGATCTCTTCCCGAAGCCGGAGGGCTTCTTCCCGATAGGGTCCGGTGATGGCCATAAATTACGGAAATCGTGGATATTACCTGATTAGATACTTCTATCTACTCTATGGAAAAAGATAGCCGCTTTTATCCAATTCCCCACAGAAAAACAACCTCCGAAGGGGCAGAAAAGAAAAAGAGATTCTGCTCTTTGTTGCTTTGGACGAAATTCTGTACTTTAGATACCTATACCGGGTTATGGTATACCCCCTGATCCTCTATAAAGTAAGGGACTGCCGGAGCGCAAGTGGCCGGACCAAAACCCGACAGACAGATTTATAAGCCGTTAACTACAATAGTCATTATGTCAAGGGAGAATAAGGTTAAAGAGGTCACCCCCGCCAACGCTTTATCGATGATCAAGCAAGGGGCGTTGCTTGTCGATGTGCGGGAAACAGGCGAAATCGAGCGGAATGCGTTCGATGTGTCAGAGGTCATGAGCGTTCCGATGAGCCGTTTCCAGAGCAGAATGCAGGAGATACCTGCCGAACGGAAGGTGATCATCGCTTGCCACAGCGGCGCCCGAAGCGCCATGGCTGCGCGTATGCTCTCCAGCCATGGACACGGCAAGGTTCACAATATGCAGTATGGTATTGCCCGCTGGGAACGAGAGGGACTTCCGGTAAAAAAAAAGCCCTCTTCCAGCCCTTTTGCCTGGATGCTTAAACTGATCCGGAAGCAGCCCTGATTCTGAGGAGCACCGTTTTGATCAACACGATCATGCGCACTCATACCTGTAACTGACAGGGCGTGAAGCGGCCTGTGCCAGTTACACGCCCTTGCCCTGCCCGAAAAAACCTGGAATCCATCCGGGCATTGACCTTCTGATCCGGCAGGGTCAATGAAAAGCCCTCTTGCTCCAGTCGGCAGATCACCCGTACTGCGGTGAACAAACATAAATCTGATCGTTTGATAACCAGCCCTCCCTTCATCCCCATTAGCCTGATCAGGTTGACTGAAACGCAATGCTCCTTACCCATCGGAAAGCCAGCTTGCTTTGCGGGGTCTCCATTTGTGAGATGACCGGTGAAGCGTGACGATCTGATCGATTTTCTTTGAAAGAAATCTGCCTCGCCATACGTAACAACAAAAGGAGAGTTGTCTCGATCCGGTCTCCTCTCACAATTCCTGATAGAAACCTGATGCATTCACTGCGCAGGGATCGAACTCTCTGGACATGAGTCATTGAAATCGAAACGATGACTGGTTAACGCCTCTGCATCACAAGCATTAAAAAAAGCCTTGCCTGTGGTGGTATTCATCCTGTTCTTGTACAATCCGGTAGAACCCGGTTGTTTACACCACACCAATCGTCACCGCCATGCATAACAAACTGCTTATCGTTCAGAATATCACTCATGAAAGCCCTGGAATACTCGAGGATCTGCTCAATGAGTACGATATCGCTTCCGATCGCTTCGATCTTTCCTCAGGGACGTCACTTCCCGATCCGACGGCCTATGCCGGTATGGTGGTGCTTGGCGGGCCTCAGAGCGCCAACGACACGAGCGCCCCTGTCTTGCATGAACTGGCCGTTATTGGCAAAGCACTCGATGCCGGAGTGCCCTACCTCGGAATCTGTCTTGGCCTCCAGTTACTGGTATCGGCGGCAGGCGGCCAGGTCGTGCGCTGTCAAAAGAAAGAGATCGGATTCCGCGAACCTGATGGAGAACCGTTTATGGTTGAACTGACCGCTGAAGGAAAACAGGATCGGCTTTTCAAAGGTATGCCGGAACGGCTGCGGGTGTTTCAGCTCCACGGAGAAACCGTCATTCTGACCAACGGAATCACCTTGCTTGCAACTGGTCGTGGCTGCACAAACCAGATTGTGCGGGTTGGTGAAAATGCATGGGGCCTTCAGTGTCATTTTGAAATGACACCTGCCATGTTCAATAGCTGGCTCGACCTCGATAGTGACCTGATCACCATGAGCAAAACGGAACTACTCGACGAGTTCGACTCTTTCGTGGACGAATACACGACGGCAGGACGGGAAATCCTGCTGAATTTCCTTGCGTTCACCGGTCTTATCAACCACTGATTACCCATGCCAACAAGCATTTATGCCATCGATGAGCGTCGGGTTCGCCGGCTCAACCAGCTCCATGAGAAAACAGGCAGGATCATCTACTGGATGTCAAGAGACCAGCGCTATCGGAACAACTGGGCACTGCTTTTCGCCTGCTCCAAAGCCAGGCAGCTTCGCCAGCCACTTGAAGTCATTTTTACTCTTGCTCCTTCGTTTCTCGGGGCTCCGTTACGGCATTACGACTTCATGTTCAGAGGATTGCGTGAAACGGAGATAGCTCTGAGAAACGCCGGAATTCCGCTGACCGTCATGTTCGGCGATCCGGACCGTTCAATCGTCGATGTAGCCACGCAACTGGATGCAGGCGTCGTAATCAGCGATTTTTCGCCCCTTGCCGTGGTTCGGCAATGGAAAAGAAACAGCAGTACCATGCTGCCGTGCGCTTTCTATGAGGTTGATGCCCACAACATCGTCCCCTGCTGGCTGGCATCACCCAAACAGGAGTTCGCCGCCCGCACCATAAGGCCAAAACTCAACGCCTTGCGCAAATCGTTCCTCACCTCATTTCCTCAACCTGAAGCCAACTTCCAGCCAGAGAAACTAAGTCACCCCCCTGTGGATTGGGAAAAGCTGGAGGCCTTGATGAAAATCGATCGATCGATCAAACCCGTCCCCCATCTGAAACCGGGTGAACTGGCCGCTACGGAGCAATTGCAGGAATTCCTGATGCATGGGCTGCACCGGTATGCGATGAAGCGTAACGACCCGAACGCGAATGCCACCTCGAAACTCTCGCCATACCTGCACTTTGGGCAGATCAGCGCCCAGGATGTTGTTTTGCAGGCTTCTCAAAGCAATGCAACGGAAGAGAACCGGGAGGCCTTTACCGAAGAGCTTTTCATCCGTCGCGAACTGGCAGATAATTATTGTTTTTACAACCCGGGGTATGACTCATTCGGTGGTTTTCCTGACTGGGCAAAAACAAACCTGCTTGCCCATGCAGACGATCATCGGGAGCAATGTTACACCC
>JAAXWL010000027.1:11906-26828 GCA_013334975.1 Chlorobiaceae bacterium | reverse complement strand
TGCATGAAGCGTGGCTGAATGCGAGCCAATCACGATGCTGAAACTATCGACCGGAGAGCCGTGTGCGGGAGAACCGCCTGCACGGTTCGGAGGGAGGGGAGGCGAGAGCCTTCCCTACCCCTATTTGAAGAAAGAGGAAGATTTTAATGTCCGCCGGGTTAAAACCCGGCTGAGGATGGGAGTTAAAAACCCGGGGCAATGTGACGAGGGATGAATACAATCGATTTCGATGGACCTGGTTGCTGTCGGCACAACAGGCGCAAATCCGATTCCGATAGCGCGACCCTGACCTCGATTTTCCTTTATTCAGCTCCCCCAGAGGGCAACGTGAGAATACAGACTGTTGGTGCCATACCGTTTCCGGATAGTTCTTCCTTGCATCAGGCTCCTGTAAAAGGAGCTTTTTTTGTTATACTTGAGGATTATCGGAGGGGACGCAGACGATGGTGATGGCGAATTCGATACCGATACCGATTTGGATACCGATTTCGATGAAGAAAGCGGGGGGTGGGGAATGAAACCAAATGGAGATGAATGGCTGAAACGATTCTCAGGCTTGAAGGAATTCGCAGGGAGCTCGAACTGTCGAGGGATGTCCGTCAGACGATTATTCCCAATCTTTCGCTCGATGTTCTGAAAGGGGAGTTTGTCGCGATTACCGGGCCTTCCGGTTCCGGAAAATCGACCCTGCTCTATATCATGGGTGGCCTTGACAAGCCGACCTTCGGGCAGGTATGGCTCGACGGTCAGGACATCACGGTCATCAATGAGTCCGAGATGACCGTGATCAGGAACGAGAAGATCGGGTTCATCTACCAGTTCCATTTTCTGCTTCCCGAATTCAGTGCGCTCGATAACGTCATGATGCCCATGCTGATCCGCCGAAAGTTCAGCAGAAAAGAGATTCGCACGAGGGCGATGAAACTGCTCGATATGGTGGATCTTGACAACAAGTACACCAACAAGCCGAGTCAGCTTTCGGGCGGGCAGCAGCAGCGCGTGGCCATTGCGCGAGCGTTGGCCAATGAGCCAAAGGTGCTGCTTGGCGATGAACCGACGGGCAACCTCGATTCACGCTCGGCCAACAACGTCTATCAACTGTTTGATCGCCTGAACCGTGAACTTGGTCAGACCATCATTGTGGTGACTCATGACGAGGAGTTTGCTAACCGGGCGGGACGGCGTATCCATCTGGTCGATGGCAAGATCGAGAGCGATTCACGAAACGGGAAGCGGACTTCCGCCTGAAACCCTAGAGAGAGAAAACATGCTCGAGCATATCAGGAATACCCACCCACTGGTTTACCAACACTTCAGCGCCCTGGCGGATGGCGAGCGCCATCTGCGTTCCATTCTTTCGATCGATCGTTACTGGGAGAATCTCGATCTTCCGGTACCCGAAGTGATCAGGGATGGCTCGCGGATGCCCTCCGACGCACCAATCGAAGGGATTTTCGATATTCTGTATGCTGGGGGCACGCTTGGCCTGATTCATGCGGCGGTGATGTCGAAGAGGTATGGGCGCAAGGTGCTCGTGATCGACCGCGCCCATCCGGGACGCACCACCCGCGACTGGAATATCTCGCGTCGCGAACTGCTCAGGCTTGCTGGTTCGGGGGTATTTACAACGGAGGAGCTTGACTCGACCATCGTCCGACAATACAGAACCGGATGGGTGGAGTTCCATGCACCTGCTCACAAGCGCAAGCGGCTCTTTATGGATGAGGTGCTCGACTGCGCTGTCGATGCCGACAGGTTGCTCGGCTTGGCGAAAGCAAAGGTGCTTGCGGGCGATGGGTCGAAGGTGCTTGGTCACACCTCATTTGTCTGCTGCTACCGCTTTCCGGATCATCTGGTGGTGCAGCTTGAGGGAACGGATGGCAAGCCACTCTATTTCAGAACGCAGGTGCTGGTGGATTCGATGGGCGTGGTTTCACCAGTCGCGATGCAGCTCAACCGGGGCCGCCCGCAGACACACGTCTGCCCGACGGTCGGCACCATCGCCAGCGGTTTCGCCGATGCAGAATTCGATGTGGGCGAAATTCTCGCCAGTAACGAAGATGCCGAGGTTTTCGGCAAGCGTGGGCGTCAGCTCATCTGGGAGGGGTTCCCGGCCAAAGGTGACGAGTACATCACCTACCTCTTCTTTTATGATCGTGTCGATTCTCCGAACGACAAGACACTACTCAGCCTCTTCGAGAGCTATTTCCGAAAGTTGCCGGAGTACAAAAAGCCGGGGGCGGCATTTACCATTCACCGCCCGGTGTATGGTATCATTCCGGCATGGTTTCACGATGGGCCCGGTTGCACTCGGGTGGTGTCGGATGAGCGCATCGTACTGCTCGGCGACGCAGCCTCGCTCGCTTCACCGCTCACCTTCTGCGGCTTCGGCTCGCTGGTGCGTAACCTCGACCGGATGACCTCGGGGCTCGACCGGTCTATGCGTGACAAGCGCCTCGGCGCGGCGGATCTTGCCGCTATCAGCGCCTACGAGCCGAACGTGGCTACGATGGCCAACCTCATGAAATACATGTGTTACGATCCAGAGACGGACGATCCTGGATTCGTCAACGAGATGATGAACGAGGTGATGATCGTACTCGACGAGATGCCGCAGCACTACCGGCAGGTGATGTTCCGTGACGAAATGAAGGTCGAGGAGCTGGTTGCCGTGATGCTGAAGCTGGCGTGGCGATATCCGAAAATTCTCAAGGTTACCTGGAACAAAATCGGTGTGGGCGGATCGGCGGGATTCATGAAGAACCTTGCTGGCTGGGCGATGAGTCAATCGTCAAAAAGGTGAACGATAATGGAGAAGAAAGAGGCCCAACGGGAGAGTGCCCGGCTCAGGAGTGAGATCGAGCGCCATAACCGGCTCTACTATCTGGATACACGACCTGAGATCAGCGACTTCGAGTTTGACCAGTTGCTTGAACGGTTGATCGCGCTTGAAAAGGAGTTCCCGGAGCTGCTGACGCCCGACAGCCCGTCGCAGCGCGTCGGCGGTGGCATCACGAAGGAGTTTCCGACGGTGGTGCACCGCGAGCCGATGCTCAGCCTCTCCAACACCTACTCCATCGCGGAGGTGACCGACTTCTGCAATCGCGTCGAAAAGCTGGTCGATGCCGAGGGCGGCGGCAAGCCGGAATACGTCGCTGAGCTGAAGTTCGATGGCGTAGCCATCAGCATGCTCTACCGCGACGGTCTGCTGGTGTGCGGCGCTACACGCGGCGACGGACGGCAGGGCGACGAGATCACGGCGAACCTCAAAACCATTCCGACCATCCCGCTCCGGCTCGACATGCCCGACATGCCGCTCTTCGGCGCGGCCCTCAGCGGCGAGATCGAGGTGCGCGGCGAGGTCTATATGCGCAAAGCCGATTTCGAGCGGCTCAACGAGGAGCGCCCGGAGGAGGAGCAGTTCGCCAATCCGCGCAACGCTACTGCCGGTACGCTGAAATTGCAAGACTCCTCGGAGGTCTCCCGCCGCCGGATGCACTTCGTGGCCTACTATCTCAAGGGGATCGCCGATGAAACGATGCATCACGTCGAGCGTTTGCGGCAGCTCGAAAGCATGGGGTTCGTGACCGGCAAGCACTACAAGCTCTGCAAGGAGATGACCGGGATCGCCGCCTTCATCGACGAGTGGGCGGAAAAGCGCTGGACGCTGCCTTACGAAACCGACGGCGTGGTGCTCAAGCTCAACGACGTCACGCTCTGGGATCGCCTCGGCGCGACCGCCAAAAGCCCGCGCTGGGCCATCGCCTACAAGTACCCGGCGCAGCAGGCTAAAACCGTGCTGCAAGGCGTAGTCTTTCAGGTCGGCAGGCTCGGCACCATCACCCCGGTGGCCGAACTGAAGCCGGTGAAGCTCGCCGGATCGACCGTCTCGCGTTCCACGCTGCACAACTTCGACGAGATCGAACGCCTCGGCGTGCGCGTCGGCGATTACGTCATGATCGAAAAGTCGGGCGAAGTAATTCCCAAGGTGATTAGCGTCGTGCTCGCCGAACGCCTGGAAACGACCGACGCCATCGAAGTGCCAGAAGCGTGCCCGGAGTGCGGCACAAAGCTGGAGCGGCCCGAAGGGGAGGTGAGCTGGTACTGCCCGAACGAGGAGGGATGCCCTGCGCAGAGGCGCGGCAGGATTCTGCACTTCGCCTCGCGCAACGCCCTCGACATCCAGAACCTTGGCGAATCGCTCGTAGCGCAGCTCGTCGAGCGCGGCCTCGCGAGCGACGCGGGCGACCTCTATCGCCTCACGCTGGAGCAGCTCGCAGGCCTCGACAGGATGGCCGCCAAATCGGCTCATAACGTGCTCGAAGCCCTTGAAAAGAGCAAGAAGCGAGGCTACGACCGTCTGCTCTACGCTCTCGGCATCCGCCACGTCGGCGCGGCCACGGCGCGGGAACTGTCCCACGCAGCCCCCTCCATCGAGCGCCTGCGAGAGATGAGCCAGGAGGATCTCGCCGCTGTCCCCGACATCGGTCCGGTGATCGCCCAGAGCATCCGCGACTTCTTCGCCAAACCCTGGGCGCAAGCGATGCTCGAAAAGCTCGCCGCTGCCGGACTGCCGATGCAGGCCGAAGCTGCTAAAGCGCTGTTAAACAACAACTTCGAAGGCCAAAGCGTCATCTTCACCGGCGGCCTGGAACGCCATGTCCGCCAGCAAGCCGAAGAAATGGTTCGAGAACGCGGCGGCAGAATCGTCAGCTCGGTAAGCAAAAAAACAACGCTCGTCGTCGCAGGTAAAGAGGCTGGAAGCAAGCTCGAAAAAGCGAAGAAGCTGGGGGTGAGGGTGATTGACGAGGATGAGTTCGAGCGGATGCTGTAGGGTATCTGTCCTTGTTGCGAGGGTTGAGAATAGCGTTATATTGCGGTGATAGTTTTTCTGTGAACCAATAGATCAGGAAAGATTATGCCATCAATATCGATGTTTTATGGTCTGATTGTTTACATGTACTTTCGGGATAACCGGCAGCATCATGTGCCGCATATCCACGTCAGGTATCAGGAGGACGAAGTTATCGTCTCGATACCTGATGGAGAAATTCTTGACGGAGCCATTCCGCCGTCCAAGATGAAACTTTTGCAGGCATGGATAGAATTGCACAAGGATGAGCTGGTTGCCGATTGGGAGTTGGCAGTTTCAGGCGAACAGCCATATAAAATTGAACCACTGAGGTAACGATGATGAATCCGAGAGTTAAAAGTGTCACTCCGCTGGATGGATACAAACTTCGTATCGAATTCAATAACGGAGAAATCGGAGAGTACGATTGTACACCTCTACATGAATTCGGTGTGTTCAAAGAGTTGAAGAATGTAGGGTATTTTAAAATGGCGAAGGTAGTCGGTGGAACAGTCGCTTGGCCAAACGAGCAGGATATTTGTCCTGATACGTTGTATCTGGATTCTGTGAAAGTTGTGGAACAAAGTGTATAAGTGTTGTTAACATCCAATAAAAACACGGAATAACATTGTATTCAAAAGAACAAACCGAAAAACTTTTTCATAACTATGAAAAAGTATGCTCCGAGCTAAGAGCCTTATTAGAAGAGACTGTATTGATGGGAGGAAACATAGATGATCGGCTTGTGAAAGAATATTTGATGCATGGCGTCGCAAGAAGAGTTGGTACTATAAGACGGGCCGTACAAAATATATTTAAATTATTTCCACCTAATTGTGAGAACCGTCTCGAAAAAGAGGTGATTGATGATATCGCAATAAATATGCAGGCTCACGTTATGAATGTTTTTGGTGTTTTTGATAATTGGGCATGGGCTTTCATCTTAAGACATGGTTTACTCGATGAAGTTGGCGGAATGCTTCGAGTTGGGATTTTTCAGAAG
The DNA here is from genome assembly GCA_013334975.1 of Chlorobiaceae bacterium. Lineage (GTDB taxonomy): Bacteria > Bacteroidota > Chlorobiia > Chlorobiales > Chlorobiaceae > Chlorobaculum. The sequence continues at coordinate 20,973 of JAAXWL010000027.1, read as the reverse complement.
AATACGAAAGACTACCTCCCAAAGGTGCTTGTTGATTATATAAATAACACACTTGAAAAATGGCATTTAGAGTATCTCAAGTCCTATAGAGATACTCTTGCTCATCGAATTCCATTGTATATACCGCCACTGGAATACAATGAATATGAGATTGAGTATTTAAAAGAACTTGAAAAAAATATTGATAAATCTATCATAAATAACGACTGGGATGCTGTCGAAAAACTTGGTGATGAAAAAGAGAAGTTAGGTGCTCCATCTTTTGTTTTTTTGCATTCTTTCAGTGAAAGACCTTTGTTATTGCATCCGCAGGTACTTATAGACAGCATGACAGTTATTGAGTTTGGAAAATTATTTCTTGAGAATTGGCATCTGAAGGCTTGATTGTGTTTTTTGTATGAAACTTTCAATCCTCAATCATAACTCATGGAACTGCATTATCGTGTAACCATATTCGGGTCGGCCAGAATCAGCGAGGGAGATGAGGCTTACCGGGACGTTTATGAAATCGCTCGCGGGCTGGTTGCCGAGGGGTTTGACATTGTGACCGGAGGTGGGCCGGGACTGATGCAGGCGGCGAATGCCGGGTCGAAGAGGTTGAGGGAACTTCCTTGAGGTTTTGACAGGTTGTGATTACATTGTGATTATTTTCTTGTAATGAATCATGTACCATGACAACACTTATCCGCATCGGGAATTCGCAGGGAATCAGGATTCCGAAGGCTATCATCGAGCAGGCGAAATTGAGCGATAAAGAGCTTGACCTTCAGGTGGTCGATGAAGGGCTGTTGATACGCCCAGTATCGGGCACTCCGCGAAAAGGGTGGAAGGAGCAGTTTGAAAAAGCCGCTGCTGCCTCGCTGAGCGTGGAAGAAGTGGAGTGGATCGAGGCTCCGCTTGCCGATGACGGAGCGTTGGAGTGGTGATGGCCGATATGCGACGATTCGATGTGTGGCTGGTTCAGCTCGATCCGACGCAAGGCTCGGAGATTAAAAAGACACGTCCCTGTGTCATCATATCGCCGGATGAGATGTCACCATTGCAGACGGTTATTGTCGCTCCGATGACCTCGCAAGGTTTCCCTTTTCCGACAAGAATCGCCTGCGCCTTTCAGGGCAAGGACGGCTTCGTGGTGCTCGATCAGATCAGGACGGTCGATAAAACGAGGCTGGTCAAAAAGCTCGGAGTGATCTCAAACACCGCTCAGACCAATATCATTCACTGCTTGCAGGAGATGTTCGCGTAGTACCTATATTCTTTTTCCAAATCTAAATAGCTATCGAAATCGGATTGAATTTTTTCAGAAGTGCGGCTGTAAAGGTACCTGGATTGCCACGTCGCTTCGCTCCTCGCAATGACAGCTTTCTGATGGAGCATTGTCGTTGATGAACAACCTTAATTCAAATTCATGGAACCGCATTATCGTGTAACTATTTTCGGGTCGGCCCGGATCAGCGAGGGGGATAAGGAGTATCGTGATGTTTACGAAATAGCTCGCGGGCTTGCTGCCGAGGGGTTTGACATCGTGACCGGTGGGGGGCCGGGGTTGATGCAGGCGGCGAATTCCGGGTCGAAGAGCGTGCCTGGGGGTGGGCAGTCGATCGGGTTGAACATCAAACTGCCACATGAACAACATCCCAACCCTTTCCTCGACATCAAGCACGACTTCGACCGCTTCAGTCACCGTATCGACACCTTTATGTCGCTTTCGGATGCGGTAATCGTTGCTCCCGGTGGCATCGGCACTCTGCTTGAACTTTTCTATACCTGGCAGCTCGTGCAGGTGCATCAGCTCTGCGAAACCCCGATCATACTTTTCGGCGAAATCTGGACAAGCCTCCTGCAGTGGCTCGAAACCGAGGTGATGCCGCGCCATCTGTTCGACCGGAGCGAGATGCACACCATGTTCCACGTCACGGAAGCGTCCCAGGTGGTCGATCTCATCATCAAAATTCACAAAGAGCGTTTTCAGATGGAGCATGTGTGCCGGAATTACTCGAAATACCGCCTCGACATCGCGCAATCCGAAAAAGAGTAAGTCATGGAACGGAAACTACAGGATATTCTCGACAGCGCGATTCCGCTCACGCAGGCGATGGGCATCATCGTCGAGCGCTACAGCGGGCGTGAACTGACCATTGTGGCTCCTCTTGCCAATAATTTCAACCACCTCGGCACGGCTTTTGGAGGCAGCCTTTACATTGCCTGTGTGCTGTCGGCCTGGGGGTTGCTCTATCTCAGGCTCCGCGAGGTTGGGGTGGAAGGTAATATTGTCATCCGCAAGGGGAACGTCGAGTACCTCCGGCCAGTCACTGGTGATATTGTGGCAACGGGTACGTTGCCGCCGGAAGAGGAGGTTGCGGCTTTTATTGACAGTTTCAACCGGAAGGGGAAGGCCAAGATGACGATTTGCTCGGTGATTGAGGTTCAGGGCAAGGTTGCTGTAAAGTTCGAGGGAGATTTTGCTGTGGTGCGGTGAGGGGGGGGAATCAATTTGCATTGTCTATACAAAACGTGTAGATTAAATCATGTTCGAGTGGGACGAAAACAAGCGATTGAGCAATCTTGAGAAGCATACTCTTGATTTCATGGATTCCCGATTGCTTTTTGATGGTCGGCAAGCGATCACGTTTCTGTCAACGGTTTCCGGTGAAACGAGGTACGTAACAACGGCTGAAATCAGTGGCAGGTTTTATAGCGTTGTCTGGACATGGCGGAGAAATGTTCGCCGAATCATATCATACAGGAGGGCGAGAGATGAAGAAAAAAGAACATATCGTCAGGTATTCGGATGAAGAGTTGCTTGCCATGCAGGAGCGCGGGGAGAGCCTGAGCGACTGGGAAAAGGCGGCAGCTATGACTGACGAAGAGATAGAGGCGGCAATCGCCAGTGATGACGATGAGGCCGGTATGGTTTTGGACTGGTCAAAGATAATGGTAACGCCGACCCGTCCCAAGGTTGTGCTTAACATGCGCGTCGATTACGATGTGATGGAGTATTTCAGGGGTCAGGGGAAGGGCTACCAGAAGAAGATTAACGCCGTGTTGCGTTCCTATGTGGAACAACAACGGTAACAGGAAGAACAGGGGAATGGGGGGAATAGGTCTTATAGGTCTTATAGGAAAGAGGAGGAAAGGAGTGTTACTTTTTACCTTTTTCCTGATGTTTTCGGACTTCGAGGCGGGCTTTGGTCATGCGTTCGCGGATGCCGCCTTCCTGGATGAACTGCTTTTCCAGAGCTGAGATCTGGCGATCGAGCAGGTAGTTGGCCTGGTGGATCAGGCATATGGCGATGTTGGCAATCACTTCGGCTGACCGGGTTTCAACAAATTCCCGATAGGTTGTATAGGCTTCGCTCTGGCTTCGTCCAAGTTCGCGAACATACAGCGCTTCTTTTGAATTCTTCTCCCAGATTGGCTGGTTGTGGGTTCTGAGAAAGTCGTGATAATCCTGCAACAGCTCTTCGAGACTTGCCCTTGCAACATTGATCAGTTTGATTTCCGTTTCCTTCGAGGTTCCAGAGGCCATGCACCCTTCGGCAATGTTCTGTTTGCCGGAACGGGCGGCCTGTACCATCTGGTCAACCGTTCGGTCCGCACGGGTAAAAAACCTCCGGCAGAACTGAACCGTCAGATCGTAAATGATTTCGGTCTTGCGGAAAGAGAGCAGCTCTTTGTAGTTCCCGTGTGGCGTGATTCAGTCATAGCATTTCACCGTTAGCTTCATGAACAGCTTACAACAGGTGTCAGTACCGCGACTTCACAATATAGCTCAATTCCTTTCTTCGACCTATCCCCTCCTATCTGACTTATAAGACCTATAAGACCTATTCCCCACCAACTTTCATAGGCCCCAAGAGTCCCCCAAGTCCCCACCAATTCCCGCTTCTTACTTCGTGGCCACGTAGAGTATCGAGGTTTCGAAGGTCATCGGGAAAAACTCGGCTTTTTTGAAGCCGGCTTTTTTGAGGATGGCGGTGAAGGCTTCGGTCTGCGGGAACTGCTCGACGGAGTTGGGCAGGTAGTCGTAGGCGAAGGTGGACTTGCTGAACATGCTGGCGATTTTCGGCAGGACGTTCTTGAAGTAGATGAGGTAGAGCTTTTTCATGACCGGGTTGCGCGGGATCATCGGTTCGATGATGTAGGCGCACCCTCCTGGTTTGAGTACCCGGTGGAACTCCTTCATGCCCTGGGCGAGGTTCTCGAAGTTTCTGACGCCGAATCCGGCGCTGACCACGCTGAAGCTCCTGTCGGCGAAGGGCAGTTTTTCTGCGTATCCTTCGATGAACTCGATCGATGGGTATTTTTTTCTTGCGATGGCGAGCATCTCGGGTGAGAGGTCGAAGCCGGTGATCTTGGCGCCGGGGATTTTCGACATCGATGCGGCCAGGTCGCCCGTGCCGGTGGCTACGTCGAGGATTTTCGGTTCGCTGACTCCGGCTAGCTGCTTGCGGGCCTTGCCTGAAGCGACTCCGCGCCAGTAGTTATCGATGCCGAGGCTCAACAGGTGGTTGAGGAAGTCGTAGGTCGGAGCGACCTCATCAAACATGCTCCTGATGGAGGAGCGTGATTTACTTTGTATGAGGGACTTTGCGGTCTCTTTGGAACTGCTCATCGGGGGATCAACTTTGTTTGCCGTAAACCTCTTTGGGGTCGAACATCAGCGTGTCGCATATCTCCATCGTCTCTCCGTCAGAAGTTTTTCTGTAGAAGCAGGAGTGGTAGCCGACGTGGCATGCGCCCCCTTTCTGGGACACCTTGAGCAGGAGTGTGTCGCCGTCGCAGTCGATGAGGATGTCGTGCACCTCCTGCATGTTTCCTGACGATTCCCCTTTGAGCCAGAGCTTGTTCCGGCTGCGACTCCAGAAGCAGGCCTTTTTTTTGTCGATGGTCATCCGGAGGCTTTCGCGGTTCATCCAGGCCATCATCAGTACTTTGCCAGTCTCGTGATCCTGGACGATGGCTGGCACCAGACCACGGTCATCGAATTTTACTGTTTCAAGAAAGCTCTTCTGCGTATCTTGATGCTCGCTCATTGAATACTTTGGATTTGAATTATTTTCGTAGTGTCGGTGTTAGATTGACCCGAGAGGGGCTATCGTCTAGCCAACCGGCAGAGAGTGTTGTAAGATTGATAAAAAAATTAAAAAACCAAGAGTGCTACCCGGAAAAAATGGCTGACTTCACTTTCTTCCATTTTCGTGGAAACACAATCCCGGTATGTATCGGGCAGTACGGTAACCGTTAACCCATTGAGACTCTATGCAGAATCTCCAGAAAATGCTTCCGAAGTTTTCGATAGCGCTTGCCGTTGTGTTGGTCTTAACGGTTGGGTATCTGCTTACCAGAGGCAATACTGTCGATGTCGAAGCAAAGAAGATAACGAAGTCGGAACTGGTCGAGGCGGTGTATGCCACAGGCTATGTGGAAGCGGAAAATATTGCCAGTCTCAGTGCTGAACTCTCTGGCACGGTGCGTTCGCTCAGTGCTCTTGAAGGGGAGCGGGTGCGGAAAGGGCAGACGATCATCGTTTTTGACAACGATCAGCCTCGACTCGCTGTCGAGGAGTTACGCGCAGCCGTGGCTGAAGTGCAGGCCGAACTGAAAGATAACCGTCTCAGGCTGGAACGGAACCAGATGCTGTTCAGATCCGGAGCGGTCTCCCGCCAGCAGCTCGATGAGGCGGAGCGTAACTGTACCCAGTCTTTCGAGTCCCTCAGGCAGCGGCAGGCTCAGCTTGCAAGCCGGGAGGATGATCTCGGGAAGCTGAAAGTCATCGCACCGTTTAATGGCATTCTGACCATGCTGAGCGTCAAGGATGGGGACTTTGTGAAGCCCAATACGGTGATTGCCACGGTGACCGATCCCTCCCGCTATGTTGTGGTGGTCGAGGTGGACGAACTCGATGTGCCGCGTCTGCGCGTTGGTCTGCCGGCGGTGATTGCCTTTGATTCAATGCCCGAGAAGCGATTCGATGCCGCTGTTTTGCGGATTGTTCCCCAGACCGACAGGGTCACCAAGACTTCACGAGTCTATCTGAGGCTTGAGGCTCCGGCTGAGGCCATCCAGGGAGGGATGACGGCCACGGCAAACATTGTGTACAACACCCGTCAGGGGGCGCTTCTGGTCAGTAAAAGCGCGGTTTTCGAAGAGGAGCGACGGAACTATGTCTGGATGATTGACAAAGGGAAACTCAAAAAGCGACAGGTTCGCACTGGAGACAGTGACCTGACCTTTATCGAGATTCTTGAGGGTCTTGCCGAGGGGGATGTGGTGGTTACTGCTCCATTAGAGAACTTCCGGGATGGTATGGAGACCAGAATTCTCAAAGAGCGACACAAGAAATCCTGATCATTCCGGAGGCTTGAGATGGCAAAAAAGCGGATGGCTGTTGTTATGGCCGCCCATGGTGAGGCTGAGACCTCAGGATTTGTTGAAAATTACCGGGTGAGTCTGCATACCCTCCGGCGCGCCTCCGGGATCATTCCGGTTCCGGTACCGCTCCAGCATTTCATTTCGTTCAGTTCGTCTATGAAAAAAAGGTTTTCCGGCAGAACGACGGGTTCGCCGCAGAATGCGCTGACCAGGCGTCAGGCCTCCATCCTGCAAAAGCAGCTCGACCAGCAGGTACTCACTTCGATCCAGGGTGTCACCTTTGAGGTGATGCCCTCTTTTTCGGCATCAGAGCCATATATCGAAGAGGTTCTCAATAAAACCCGTGGGTACGATGGACGGATTGTGATTCCCATGGCTCCGGTTGATAATGCCATGAGCTGCGGTTTGTTGTGTGACCATCTTGCCGCGGAGTATACGCAGGAGGAGTTGTCGAGGATCAGGGTGGTGGGGAGGCTGTGGAGCGACGTTGCGCTGTACCAGGTTTTCCTCGATCATCTGTTCGCAAGAGGCAGAAAGAGTCCATCTGCGTCAAAAGAGCAGCGTGTGCTGATGCTTCTGTTCCACGGGACGCTTCTCGAAGATCGAAATGGCGTTGTTCCCTCGTTTCGCACCGGACATGAGGAGACCCTTGCTTTTTCCCGCCAGCTTACCGCCCTTATCGAGTCCGATGGCAGGAATCCCTGGGGCACGATTGTGACCGCATTTCTGAACCATGATGTCGGCGGGCGCTGGAGCAACCCTTCGTTTGACGATGTCTGCCGCTCGCTTGCAGGCAAAGGATACCGTCAGGTGTCACTGTTTGCAGCGGGGTATTTTTCGGACGGTAACGAAACGGTTCACCGAGTGCAACACCTTGCTTCTGCCTATCCGGAGATGCAGGCAGAAACGCTCCCCTGCTTGAACGATACCCCTGCATTTGCCTCTTGTCTTGCAGACAGGGTGGTTGTGGCAGCGCGGCAGATTCTCTCTTTTTCCGGTGAATCGACGATTCTGGCCGTATGAATCACGCATTCAAGGTTTATATTGCACAAAGAGTAACCATTCAGCCGACCGCCAGTTTATACTCTTTCACGGGATCATGAATACGATCACCCCATCCCGGTTTTTAAAAACAGTGTCCCGTGCCGGGGTACTGTTTTCCTGAATTTTTTTACCTGCCGCTTTTCCGGGAGATGACGGCGGAGAGAACAACGACAAGGATTTCATTTATGGAGCACAGCAAGGAAACGATAGCGATGCTTATCGATGCCGATAACTCCCCGAGTGACAAGATCGACTTCATTCTGGCCGAGATGGCCAAATATGGAGTGGTCAACATTCGACGGGCTTACGGGAACTGGAAAAGCCGTTCGCTCAAGGGATGGGAGGATAAATTGCATGATTATGCCATTCGCCCGATCCAGCAGTTCGATTACACAAAAGGTAAGAACGCCACAGACATGGCCATGACCATCGATGCTATGGACCTGCTGTACAGCAAGAAGCTTGATGCCTTCTGCATCGTTTCGAGCGACAGCGACTTTACGCCACTGGTTATGCGTATCCTCTCCGAGGGGCTCAATGTCTACGGATTCGGTCAGAAATCGACCCCCTCTCCATTCGTGAACGCTTGTTCCACCTTTCTTTACGTGGATTCGCTGGGCGTTCAGGAAAAAGCGAAGAACGATGGCGGACGGCGCAAGAGCGGGTTTGAACTGAAGAACGACAGCAAACTGATGACCCTGATCAAGATTGCCGTCGATAGTGCCCAGGAGGAGGACGGGTGGTCTAATCTGGCCAAAATCGGCAAGAATATCTCGAACCAGGCGTCGTTCGATCCGCGAAACTATGGTTACAAGAGACTTTCGGATCTGATCCGCTCGATCGACCTCTTCGAGATCGAGTTCCGGAACAACAACTCCGAACTCTATATTCGCGACAGGCGCAAGGTGCGACAGCCGGGGGGAGTGACTACCGACAGCTCAGCGATTCCAACATTGACCGATCTTGCTGTTGCCGTGCAGCGACCGCTTGTGCAGGAGCCTGTCACTCCGAAATCTTCACTACCCGAAACGGTTGCACCAGTACCCCCGGTTTCAAGACAGGAGCAGCCGAGGCCGTCAGCACCGCCTTCGACCATCGTCCAGAAGCCGGTTGTAACTGAATTCCTCTCCACGAAACCCTCAATGCTGGAAGTGCTTGAGCCGGTTCCTCCAGCTCCGTCGCCAGCTCCTGAGCAACCAGAGCCTGCAGTGGCTGAATCGGTTACGCAGGCCTCCGCTGAATCGGAGCCGACTCTGGCGGAGCGGGTCGAATCAGTCGAAGACAAGCCGGCGAAACCATCAGCTTCCCGAACCTCAAGATCCAGATCCAGGTCAAGGAACTCCAGACCGGCGCCGTCAAAGCCGGCTCCACAGGAGCCGACAACAGAGGTGACTTCCCGCAAGGATGATGTTGCAGCGCCTCTCAGTGCCCCTTACGAGCCGGTTTCGCCTGCACCTGAGGCGGAGAGTCGTCCCAAACGCAGACCCCGCAGACCTGCAAAAAAGAAGACCGAAATTAGTGGTGAATAATAGTGCCAAGCAATGAGTGCTGAGCAATGAGTGAAAAAAGTGGAAGCGGGGATGAAAAATCCACAGAATTCTTGACTGCGGCAACCAACCCGCTAACTTTCACTCAGCACTCAGCACTC
>JAAXWL010000027.1:0-11806 GCA_013334975.1 Chlorobiaceae bacterium | reverse complement strand
TCAGCACTCCCCTGCAATCGCAGGGGGAGTTCGAGGGCGTTTTGTTCGAGAAGTGTTCGATTCGAGAGAATTTCTCTTGTCGGGCCGTCGGCGATGATTTTCCCCTGGTTCATGATGCAGACCCGGTTGCAGGTTTCCCAGATGAAGTCGAGGTCATGGGAGACCGTGAGTCTGGTCACCGGTAAATCATTGATCAGTCCAATGAGCATCCGCCGGTTTCGGGGATCGAGATCGGCGGTTGGTTCATCCATCACCAGAAGCTCAGGCTCCATGACCAGCACCGCAGCCAGGGCGGCAAAACGTTTCTGACCCTGTGAAAGGCGTGCGGGCGGTTTATCTCTCTGTTCCCAGAGGCCGAATCTGGTGAGCAGTTGTTCGGCTCTTGCATGGCTTACTGTTTTGTCCATGCCGAGATTGGATGGGCCAAACATGACATCGTCATAAATTCTGGTCATGAAGAGCTGCTCGTCAGGTTTCTGGAAGAGCAATCCCACCTTTTTTCTGATAGCTTCACTGTTTTTCCTGCTTGCATTGAGTCCGTCGATGCGTATAGCGCCTTTCTGCGGCAGAAACCAGGCGTTCAGGTGGTTGACCAGTGTCGATTTACCGGCACCGTTTGCTCCGACGATGCCGACAGAGGCCCCCTTTTCGATGTGCAGGCTGATGTTTTCAAGGGCTCTGGCGCCATCGGGCCAGGTAAAGGAGAGCTGTTCAATACTGATCAACGGAATATTCCTCGATAGACGGATTCAGAAAAGAGAGCGAACCAGCAGGAACAGCACTCCAGAAACGGTGATCGTGACGATATCCCTGCTTTTGAACGCAATGTCACGGCTTGCAGCAAGGCCAGTATGGAATCCGCGGGCGCTCATGGCCATGTAGATGTTTTCGGCTTTCGAGGTTGTCCTGATGAGCAGCGAGCCGATGAGTTTCGCTGTGACTATCAGTCCCCTGCCACGGTTTGCGAAACTCCTGAGGTCACGCGCTTTCTGAATCATTGCTGCCTCTTCGGTGAGCAGAAAACTGAAGCGGTAGACCAGCAGAAGCTGGGTGACGAATACCTCCGGAACCCCGAGACTTCTGATTGCCGATCCGAAACGGTGAAATGGCAGATACTCTATGAGCAGCAGCAGGGAGGAGATGGTGATGAGCGATTTCACGGCGATCACTGATGCTGAAACCATTCCGCCGGTGGCGGTGTAACCGGCGACGAACAGTGCTGGCGATCGGTCGAGAAAAAGATTACCAGCCGCCATGAAGAGAATGAAGGGGGAAACGATGGTGATCCGTTTGATGAGCTTCAGAAGGGGGAACTTGCCGGCAGTTGCCATGAGAAGGGGAAAGGCAGCGAAGACGATGGCTCCGGCAAGATCGTACTTTGGTACGGATATCACAAAAAGAGTGTAAAGTGTGAGCAGGATGATGGCCGCACCGTCTCCGACCGGGAGTCGGAACTGCCTTGTCTCATGCTCCATGGTGTTGATGCGCCGGAATTTTTTCACGATTTGTCGGTTTCTGGTGAAAAGTGGCGTATCAGAAAGCCGATTCCGCCCACAAACAGGAGTACCATGAGGCTTCCGGCAATGCCGGAGAGCGAGGTTCCTGGGTTAACCACTGAGGAGCTTTCTGCAGTTCTGCCTGAGGGTTCAAGAGATGCCCTGAAATCGTAGTCAGGCAGGATGGCCAGCTTTTCCTGTAGTGCCGCAAGGTAGTCGTGGGTTGCTTCAGCCGGGGAACGCAGCTCCTCTTTGCCGGTCACCTTTGCGATTGACCACTCCAGGCCGTCCGGACTGGATGATGCGAACCAGGAGAGTGTACCGCCGATGGCCAGAGCAGCTACAAAAAGAACGGGGGTCACCAGGAGGCCGGTCTTGACCTTTTTCGATTCATTCAGAGTGCCGAGCAGTGCCGGTTCGGTTTTTGAGATAAACGACAGGACGCCCCAGGTCAGCACCCCTTCAACAAGGCCGATGGCGATATGGATTGGCAGCATGAAGAGCACAAAGGTTGCGAAAGGCAGGTCGGAGATACCGGAAAGGGTGGTTTGGATCACGACCGAAAAAGCTCCGGCCACAAGACCTAGTGTGACGGCAACGACACTTGCCACGGCGATCCTCGATGATGAGCGCCCGTCGCCCGCAAGAGGACGGTAGATGAATGGCCAGGCGATAAAGGCCGGTATGAAAGCCATGTTGAAGATGTTGCATCCCAGGGCGAGCAGGCCGCCGTCAGCGAAGAAGAGTGCCTGAATGACCAGTACCGACGCCAGGGTGATGAACGCCCTCGAGGGGCCGAGCAGGATGCTCAGCAACATGCCGCCACCGATATGACCGCTCGATCCGGTGCCGGGAATGGTAAAATTGATCATCTGGGCAGCAAAAACGAAAGCGCCCAGTACCCCCATGAGCACGGTTTTTGAACCGTCGGATTCGGCTGCTATTTTCTTGGCCGACCGGGCGATCGTGCTGGCGCTGAGTGCGCAGAAAGCTCCGCCGGTTAACGGTGAGAGCAGTGCGTCAGACATATGCATGGTTCGGACTCCTGTGGTTTCGTTATCAGAATCGCGTGGTCACGCCAGCAAGAAAGGTCGTATCGGTTTCAGCCTTGTTCAATCCGCCCCTTATGCCCAGGTCGAGGTCGACAGCATCGTTCAGCCCGTAAATGATTCCGCAGAGAAGGTAAGCCGGATGTGTACCGGCATTTTTCTCTTCGTTGGTTTCTATGCCGATGTCGCTTACCCCTTTGAGTTTATCCGTAACATTGATCTCAGCGCCGATCGATGCCCTCCAGATATTTTTGTTTGCTGTTTCAGGACGGGATTCATTATGGGAGTAACCGAGGTTGAAGTGCATAGCGGCCAATTCGGCCTCATGGGTGGCGATCAGAGTCACCTCTCCGGTAACCTTGCCCGTCCCAAGGCCTTTGTTTTCGTTACCGGTGGGGATGGTGATGCCTGGTTTCAGGGCGAGACTGAATCCGGCGTCGCTGTTTTCGTAAAAACGCCACTTGAGCTGAACTGCAATATCGCCGAGCCCGCTTTCGCTGGCAACGGGTGTACCCTCCTCTTGGTCTTTGTACCACTCCCAGGGAAGCTCAGTGACCAGGTCGATCTTTTCCGATAGACCATACGTCAAGGTTCCTGATGCGGCACCGCCGGTTGATCTACAGGCGATAGTATTGATGACTTCTCGATCACCGAAGAATTCCATACCTAACTCGATCTGCCCCTGACCTTTTCCCTGGGTGCCAGTGTCGTCGGTCTGAAGCGGCATCGCAGCAAAAACAGGCGAGGAATAGAGCAGGAGTGCTGCGGCGAGAAGAGCGGTTTTTTTCTGCATGACCATGAGTATGAAAGGTTGTTGATAGCATGAAAATAATATTTGTGCTATCGACAGGCAATAGATAACCAGTGCGAAACGCTTTTTTGGTAATGAAAGGTATTGATTCAGATGGTCAGCACTTCATTTTTTGAAGGTTTGTTCCGGTTTCCTGCGGACCGTTCAGAAAAACATCGTGACGCCGCCGATAAAGGTGGTGCTGGAGTCGAGATCTGTTTTATTCAGCGGCTTTTTGATCCCGATGTTGATGTCGGTTTCATCATCGAGCCCAAAGATGAGCCCTCCGAGGATATAGCTTGTGTTGCTCATGGCCAGCTTCTCCTGACTGGTTTGGGTGCCGATATCTCCGGCTGCCCAGAGATTGCCGATCAGGTTCAGCTCTGAAGCGACTGATGCTTTCCAGAGAGAGCTGTTTGAAACGGAGCTTACCCTGTCGAGACGATAATCATTGTGGGTGTAGCCAAGATTGATATTGAGGGCGGTGTTTCTGGTTTCGCGTGTCGCAATCAGGGTTATTCCTTCACAGACCCTGCCGGTTCCATGATCCTTGTTTTCATCGCCGCTCGGCAGCGTGATGGAGGGTTTCAGGGCAAGACCCAGACAGTTGTTATTGAAGAAACGCCATTTAATCTGTAAGGTTATATCGCTGATGGCGCTGGTTTCTTCTAAAATGAGAATGAATTCGTTGTTTGGGATTTTTTTCAGTTTGTGTGTTTTAAAGGGCAGGTCAGCAATCAGGTCGATATTATTTGACAAACCGTAGCTGATGGTGGCAGATGCGATGCTTGTCGTCCATTTGCTTGAGGTGTTGTTTAGGAATTGTCGATCTCTGGTTGTTTTGATTCCGACCTCTATCTGAGCCCTTCCTTTGCCCTGTGTTCCTGCATTATCAGTGATAAACGGCATGAAGGCAAAGGCTTGTATCGAGCAGAGCAGAAACGCTACGGCAAGAAGTACGGTTTTTTTCTGCATGGCGTTGGAATGTTGCTGATTGACGATAGCATGATAATAATGGTTGTGTTATCGGTATACAACAGATAAAGGCATTGAGAGGGAAAATGCCGTCGGTTTGTTTTTGCTGATGTTTCAGTCGGTTGCCGTGACGCTCAGGTTCAGGTGCTTGACGCCGACCAGCACTTTGAGATTTGTTGCCAGTTTCTCGATTTTCGGGGCGCTGCCTTTGACCGCGATGACTTCGAGGCAGTTGCCGTGGTCGAGGTGAACGTGCTGGGTTGATATGATGAGATCATGGAAATCGTGCTGTATGTCGAGCAGGCGGTTGACCAGTTCGCGTTTGTGGTGGTCGTAGGTCATCACAATGGCACCGGCTACCGTGCCGCCTTCCTCTCTGGTCTTGCGCAGCAGCTCTTCACGGATGAGGTCACGAAGGGCTTCCGACCGGCTCTGGTAGCCCTGGGTTTTGATGTGCCGGTCGAAAGCCTCGATCAGATCTTTGTCGAGGGAGATGCCGAAGCGGTACAGATCGCTCACGTGGTTACCGCTCCGGCGAGCTTTTCATTGATGGCCGCAGCCGCCGTGCGTCCGGCGCCCATGGCAAGAATTACGGTCGCACCGCCGGTAACGATGTCACCACCGGCATAGACGTTAGCCTTGGAGGTCTGCATCGTGTTGATATCAACGACGATGGTCTCTTTCTTGCTGATCTCGATGTCAGGCGTCGTCTGCCGGATGAGGGGGTTCGAACCGTTGCCGATGGAGATGATTGCCATGTCGATGGGCAGCAGGAATTCGGAACCGGGTACGGGTACCGGACGCCGACGTCCCGAATCATCAGGTTCGCCAAGCTCCATTTTCTGGCACGTCACCCCGTTCAGCAAGGCCTTTTCGGTGCCGACGAACTCAAGTGGAATGGTCTGGAGCATGAATTCGATACCCTCTTTCTGTGCATGATGAATCTCCTCCTCACGGGCAGGCATTTCAGCTTCCGAGCGACGATAGACGATCCAGGCATGTTCCGCTCCGAGCCTTTTGGCCGTGCGTACGGCATCCATCGCGGTGTTGCCGCCACCGAAGACCGCTACGTTTTTGCCTTTGCAGTCAAACACGGGGGTGTCGCTGCTGTTCGGGAATTCGTAAGCTTTCATGAGGTTGACCCTGGTCAGGAACTCGTTGGCTGCCAGCACACCGACCAGATTCTCTCCGGGAATGCCCATAAACCAGGGCAGACCGGCGCCGACGCCGATAAAGACGGCATCGAACCCCTCTTCTTCCATCAGTTCATCAACGGTGATGGTGCGTCCGACGACGACATCGGTCCGGAATTCGATACCCATTCTGCGCAGGCCATCGAGTTCCTCCCTGACAATCTCCTTGGGAAGCCTGAATTCAGGGATGCCGTACACGAGTACGCCGCCAAGCTCATGCAGGGCTTCAAAGACAACGACCTTGTGGCCGTACTGTGCAAGGTCGTTGGCACAGCTCAATCCGGCGGGACCGCTGCCGACGACCGCGACTTTTTTGCCGGTTGGCGGAGCAATCACCGGATCGACTCTCTGACCGCTGGTGCGTTCGTAGTCGCCAACGAAGCGTTCGAGGTTGCCGATGGCAACCGGTTCGTGTTTTTTACCGATGATGCAAACTTTTTCGCACTGGTCTTCCTGGGGACAGACTCTGCCGCAAATTGAGGGCAGGACATTATCTTCCTTGATTTTTCTGACAGCACCAAGGAAGTTTCCTTCAGCGATAAGTTTGATGAACTGGTCGATTTTGATGTTCACCGGGCAGCCTTCTATGCAGACCGGGTCCTTGCACTGTATGCATCGCAGAGCTTCCATTTGAGCTTGCTCGGGTGTAAGACCGAGATGAACCTCTCTGAAATTACCGATGCGTAGCTTCGGATCCTGTGCCGACATCTCCTGGCGGGGAATGGCCATGCGTTCTTTAGCGGTGATCTTTCGAGCATCCATGATGATTGCTGTTTTTGCTGTGAAACTGGTTTCAGTGACGAAACTGCCTGCCGAAACCGCGTTAACGGTTCCGGATGGATGTCGGCACTGGAAATTTGATTGTAATGTTCGATGTTTCAGGAATCAAGCCTGCCCGGTCAGATTGCACTTGTGGGCATAAGCGTCGTCTGCCTGTTTCTCTTCATGCTGGTAAATTCTGTTTCTGTCGGCAAGGTTTTTGAAATCGACCTGGTGGGCATCGAATTCCGGGCCGTCAATACAGCCGAATTTGATTTCATTGTTGACCGTAACACGGCAGCCTCCGCACATGCCGGTGCCGTCGATCATGATGGGGTTGAGGCTGACGACGGTTTTGATGCCGTATGGCCGGGTCACGTCGGCAACGGCCTTCATCATCGGGATCGGGCCGATGGCGAGCACGAAATCAATCTTTTTACCCGAGTCGATCAGTTCCTGCAACTTCTGGGTGACGAAGCCATGGAAACCGTAAGAGCCATCATCGGTGGTGATGTATGATTCATCGCTGACGGCTTTCATCTCCTCTTCAAGGATGACCAGCTCTCTGGATCGCGCGCCGTTGATGGTGATGACATAGTTGCCGGCCTCCTTGAGGGCTGCGGCTGTCGGGTAGGCGATCGCTGTTCCGACACCTCCGCCGATACTGATCGCTGTACCGAAATTTTCGATATGCGAGGGGGTGCCCAGTGGCCCGACCACATCGGCAATCGTGTCTCCAGCCTCCTTGCGGTTCAGCTCTCGCGTCGATTTACCAGCGCCTTGAGCGATGATGGTGATGGTGCCCTTTTCGGGATCCGAATCGGCGATGGTCAGAGGAATGCGCTCGCCATTCTGGTCGATTCTGATGATCACGAACTGGCCTGCTTTTCGCTTTCTGGCGATCCTTGGGGCATCGATTTCGAATTTTTTAATATTTTCAGCTAAAAAAATAGCGGAAACAATACTGTACATTGTTCTTTTCGATTACTCGTGGTATGTGGATTGGAATGACCTTCAGCAGGGAAGCAAAGCAAAAAGCGAAAGCCACAGAATTGTACATAATACGGTATGAACTTCTTAAATAAAAGCCGTTTGGACGCTTTTTTGAGATTTTATCCGTTTTTTTCTTCCGGGGTAAACAACAAAGTTTTAATCTTTTTTTCCATGGTATTTATTGCCGATTACGGCGCGGGTAATCTCAGGTCGGTGCACAAGGCCTTCGATTACCTCGGCATCAAGGCTGCTGTCAGCGACAAGGCATCAGAGATGAGCCGTTACGAAAAGGTGCTTATTCCCGGCGTCGGGGCTTACGGGCCGGCGATGGAGGCGCTGAAGCGTCAGGGGTTCGGCGAGGCTATCAGGGAGCATATCGACAAGGGGCGGAGCGTGCTGGGCATTTGCCTTGGTATGCAGCTTTTTTTGACGGAGAGTGAAGAGATGGGTGCGCATGAGGGGCTGGACATCGTGCCGGGAAAGGTGCTTCATTTCAGGAGCAGTACAGACAAGATACCCCAGATCGGCTGGAACAGCGTGGATTTGATCCGGAAAGAGTCGCTTCTGTTTCGCAACATCCCGGATCATTCCTGGTTCTACTTTGTTCACTCGTTCTATTGCTCTCCTGACGAACCGGAAAGCGTTGCAGCGACCACCTTTTTCGCCGGGAAAAATTTTTGTTCTGCCATTGAAAAAAATGGTATTTTCGCTGTACAGTTCCACCCTGAAAAGAGCTCCGAAGCGGGCTTGCAGGTGCTCAGGAATTTTGCAGAGTTTTAAGTAAATGTTGTTCAGATTGTACAGGTTATGTTGATTATTCCGGCAATAGATATAAAAGAGGGCAAATGCGTCAGGTTGACCAGGGGTGATTTCACCCAGAAGAAAATCTACCTCGACAATCCATGTGACATGGCGATTATCTGGAGGAAGCAGAATGCCAAAATGCTTCATGTCGTTGATCTCGATGCTGCGCTGACCGGTGAGATGGTCAACTTCGACAGGATTCGTGACATTGTCAACGTGCTCGATATTCCGATACAGGTTGGCGGAGGCATTCGTTCCGTTGCGGCAGTCGAGAAGTATCTTGAAATTGGCGTCAGCCGGGTTGTCATTGGTTCGGCAGCCGTCACCAATCCTGGTCTTGTGGCCGATCTCCTCAAAAAGTATCGTCGTTCGCAGATTGTTGTTGGCATTGATGCCGAAAACGGCATTCCCAAAATCAAGGGGTGGACCGAGAGCAGCAACATGATGGACTATGAGCTGGGTCTTGAAATGAAGAAAATTGGTGTCGAACGGGTTATCTACACCGACATCACTCGTGACGGCACCTTGGAGGGTGTCGGTTACGAAACCACCAAACGCTTTGCTGAAAAAGCCGGCATGAAAGTGACCGCGTCGGGTGGAGTGAGCAGCTCCGAAGATCTTCACAAGCTCAGGTCACTCGAATCTCTTGGTGTCGATTCGGTCATCATCGGCAAGGCGCTCTATGAGTGCAACTTTCCCTGCCAGGAGATGTGGTATGCTTATGAGCAGGGGTTGGGTATCGACGGAGAGTTCTCCACGGCTCGCAGGAAAGAGTGCTGTTCCTGAAAGCAGCGCTCCTTTTTTATGCAACCATCACCAGCCATCGTGCAGGAACAGGAACATCAACTGCTTCAGTGCGTCGAGGCCCTGATCTTCGCTTCAGAAGAGCCCGTCACCCTTCAGGCTATCTGCCAGATTACCCGACGGAGCCTGACGCAGCGCGATCTCCAGACGCTTGTCGAAACGCTCAATCGCGATTACGAGGATACCGGAAGGACGTTTCGCATCCACTTTATCGCCGGTGGATACCGTTTTCTGAGCGAACCGGAGTATGGAGATATTGTCCGGCAGCTTCTCGCTCCGGTCATCCAGCGCCGCCTTTCACAATCGATGCTCGAAGTACTTTCTGTGGTCGCCTGGAATCAGCCTGTGACCAAAGGAGAGATTCAGCAGATCAGGGGGGTAAGTCCGGACTACTCCATTGACAGACTGCTTGCCCGTGGCCTGATAGAGGTTCGCGGCAGGGCGGACACTCCGGGTCGGCCATTGCAGTATGGAACGACATCCGGATTTCTCGACCTGTTTCACCTTTCAAGCCTGAAGGATCTTCCGAAATTGCGTGAAATCAAGGAGATACTCAGAGAACACGAAGAGCAGCAGTATCTGGCCGAAGGTGAGGCGCCGACCGCTGAAAATGAAGACGAAACCGCACGAATGGAAACCATAGAATGAAACAGCAGCGTCTGGAAGAGAAAGTAAGGATCAACAAATATCTGGCCATGTGCGGTATCGCGTCGAGACGTGCGGCTGACCAGATGGTACTCGAAGGCCGGGTGAGCGTGAACGGCCAGATATCGGTTGAACCAGGATTCAGGATTGACCCCCGCCATGACGAGGTGATTGTTGACGGGAGGCGAATGGCCGAGCCTGAGCACAAGAAGGTCTACATTCTTTTCAACAAGCCAAGGAATGTCATTACCACCAGTCATGACGAACTCGACCGCCAGCAGATTCTCGACTATATCGATGTTCCCGAACGGGTTTTTCCTGTGGGACGGCTTGACCGGAAAAGCGCCGGTCTGCTTCTTCTGACCAATGACGGAACACTGGCTCATCTGCTGATGCACCCTTCATCACTGGTGCAGAAAGAGTACCTGGCCCAGCTCGATGCGAAATTTCCTCCGGCGATGCTCCAGAAACTGACCTGTGGCATGAGGCTCAAGGATACCGGAGAGAAGGTGAGCCCCTGCAAGGCCAAGATTCTCGGTGATGGTATGAGTGTGCTTGTCGGCATTCATGAAGGCAAGAACCACCAGGTGCGTCGCATGTTCAGTACTCTGGGTTTCGAAGTCAAGCGCCTCGATCGCGTAGCCTATGCAGGCCTGACGCCAGGCGAGCTCCGCAGAGGTGAGTGGCGCTTTCTGAGCCGTAAAGAGGTTGAACAATTGTATCGGCTTTGCGGCAACCAAAACCATTGATTATCTTTTAAAAGCCTCGTTCACGTTCCGGGCGGTTTGCAGAACGGATGAAGGAGACGGTCAGTACCGTGACCTGTTTTGTTCTCCTAAACCATCATCGACCCCTTGCGATGAGAGAGCCCATGTTTACCCCGCAGCGCAGGCTGGTGGCAGCAATCGTCCTTTTTTTTACAGCATCGACGCCGGCCCCGCTTCATGCCTATGACTCCATTGAAGAGCTTCTCGATCGTGCCGAGTCCCAGGGAAATACCGAAGAGCTGTTCAGTGTTTTAGAGGAACTGCGCTCCAGACCGGTACCGGTCAATTCGGCCACCGAAGAGCAACTGCTTGAACTTCCGCTGCTGACCCCCATCGAAGCGGCCAGAATCATCGACTGGCGACGTTTGCACGGCCCGATCAGTTCCGGAAGCGAGCTTGCTGCGATTATTGGTGAAGAGAGTGCCGGTCGTCTGTCGCCTTTTCTCTCTTTCAGGGTACCTCGTGCCAGCGTGAAGAAAGAGACGCAGGGTGGCTTCGAGGGGAGTGTTATTGAAAGGGTATCGTGGGATAGTCCGCCTCGTACCGGAATCCTGAACGGCAAGTATGCTGGCGACAATCGACATCTCTACAGCCGTGTTCAGGCCTCTACCCCCGGTTACGGTGTCAGCTTGCTTCAGGAGAGCGATATTGGCGAACGCGATATTGATGATTTTCTTTCATTCAGCATCCATGCGCAGAAAATCGGTGTGCTGACACAGGCGGTTGTCGGCAACTACCGGCTCAGTTTCGGTCAGGGACTCCTGTTTGGTCAGGGGCGCTATTTTTCCAAGGGGAGCGATGCCATCGACGGAGTGCAGCTCTTTGCACCAGCGCTTCGCCCTTACACCGCTGCCGCCGAGACGGGATTTCTTCAGGGGTCAGCGGTGACTCTGTCGCCCGGCGCGTTTGAGTTCACGGCTTTCAGCTCATCCGAAAAGCTCGATGCAACCATTACCGATGGCGTGGTTACCGGTTTTTCCGATACCGGATACCATCGGAGCACTTCTGAGATTGCCAAAAAGGACAACCTCAGCCAGTCGGTCAACGGTCTCAATCTGCGCTACCGGTATCGCTCCGGTGAGTTGAACGCAGGCATCGGAGCAACCTTGATCAGCTGGCAATATGGCCTGCCTCTCGAAGGGCTTGACGGGGGCAGACGCGGCAGCTCGAACGGTTCGGTTGAGGCGGGTGTCGTGTACCGGCAGGTACAGCTTTTCAGTGAAGCCGCCTTTTCCCGTTATCCCGATGCCCTCTCCTGGATTGGGGGCGTGCAGGCTGATCTGGCAAAAGGGATCAGCGGAGTCATCTCGATACGAAACTATGCCGTCGATTACTACTCCCCCTTTGCTGGTGCATTTGCCGAAAAAGGGGATGGCGGATCGAACGAACAGGGATACTATATCGGTCTCAAGGCAAAAGCGCTCACCAATCTGACCCTTGCTGGCTCGTATGATATTTTCAGGTTCTCCGAGCTTGACAGGGAGGACTATCCTCTTCCATCATCGGGCCATGATGCCCGCCTCTATGCGAC
>JAAXWL010000136.1 GCA_013334975.1 Chlorobiaceae bacterium | reverse complement strand
CAGTAATTGACGCAGGTGAAGTCTTCAGGGGCGCACTCCTTGCTGGAGCACAAAGCATTATCCTTGCAACCGTTCACAACTCTGATAACCCGAAACCCAGTATTGCGGAAAGGGAAAAAACGAAAATACTCATGGAGGCGGGTGACCTCCTGAAAATCAGGGTGCTCGAACATGTGATCATTGCCAGCAACAAGGACTGCTACAGCTTCCGAACAGCGTCCAGAGAGCAGGAATAACAAAAAAGCCTGGATTCGATACCAGGCTTTTTTTACTATTGAACACCTTCCAATGACATCATCTAATCAGCTCTCCCACTTCCGTGCCCCCCAGGTGAGTACACCATCAGCTCCGTTGCGTTCCCCTACAGCCTCTGTCATGCCTTTTGCAAAATCAGGGCAAAAGGCACGCCATCGGCCTCCGTTCCACTCCACTCCGCTCAAGGCTTGAGGTGACCTGTTGCTTCTCATGATTTCATGGCAGAAGGTTTGAGTACCAACCATCTGCATGGGGATCGTCTACGCGCTTCACTTGTCGGAGATCATACCACCTGCTTTCCCGCCTTCTGTCACAGCTTACACTCCACTTTGTTCCGTTTTGTGGTGCAAAAGCAGCGCCAGAAGGCTTCACTCCGGTGATTTCTCTATCGTGCACTGTCAGGACATTTGGTATTAACTCTTGGTCGTTGCATAACTTAAATTATGTACTCCGCCCTTCGGGAACCTAAAGGTTTACATAATTGGAGTTATGCAAGCAACCGTATGGCGGGCTACAGGGGATCTGGTACCCCGATTTGCAATCGGTGCCCGCTATTTTTTGTGTACCAGGACAGCCGTTGTCCTATCTCCCTGCTTATCATTGAAGGTTAAACGGTTTCCTTACAAACACCAGTACGGCAATTTCTCGCCAAAAACTCATACATTATTGTTACGGGCAATCCCATCATAGTTGCGAAAGCAGAACAGCCAACTCTTTCCCCTCATGGCAAAGGAAGCGTCAGCCAGAATCAAGATCAACAAGCTCCTTGAGAATGCAGGATGGCGTTTTTTCCCTGAGAATGGTCTCCCTGCCAATATCCAGCTTGTGCCCAAGGTCACCATCAAGAGCAAGGAGCTGGATGCTCTTGGAGAGGACTTCGCAAACGCACAACGAGGCTTTATCGACTTCCTGCTCCTGAACGATAAAGGCTCCCCAATCATCGTAGTTGAAGCCAAATCTGAAAACAAGGAGCCGCTGGCAGACAAGGAGCAGGCACGTCGATATGCTAAATCCCTGAATTGCCGATTTGTCATCCTGTCCAATGGAAACCTCCATTACTTCACGGATCTTGAACGCGGCAATCCATCCACCATCACAGCTTTACCAAATCCTGACTCCGTCATCGGATACCAAAAAACCATCAGTAACCCTACGCTACCGGTGCAGGAATCTGATGGTCACGATTATGTGGTATTGACCCAGGACCCACGATATACCCCAAATCGATCAACTCAGGCAAGACAATATTTACAGATTCTAACCACAAAAGGACGACATGTAATTATTTTATGTCTGATCTCCCTTCTCTTTTTATGTCAACACCATCTCGAGTCTTTCGCTGCAACACGTCCCATTCAGCTTGACAATACTTATGTTCATGAACTGTATGGGCATATGGAATATGCCGTTGACTCTACAGGTAAACAGACCTTTGCAGATATACTTTCTACTGGTGGGCTGAACTTCTCCCTGCTCCATGGAAACCTAAACGACGGATATTCCCATAAAGTCGTCTGGGTCCGATTCACTCTTCTGCGCACCTCGCATTTTCCTGAAATTGCTTATCTGAGGATTTATCCGCCCCAGCTCGAACATGTGACAGCCTACATACCTAGTTCTAGTTCGCCGGACGTTGGGCAAGCGTCTTCATATCAGAAGATTAATACCGGCTGGCAAGTTCCGTTTATCAATCACCCCATATTTAACCCACATATCGTTATACCAATCTCGTTGCCTCTCGATAAACCCGCTACGGTATACCTCCGTATTCAGTCAAGCGGGCCGATAAGTCTAGGGGGAACCATATATTCTTTAAGTGGTCTTGAGACACAAACCTACGGAAATATTCTCGCTCAAGGCATTTTTGAGGGTTTGATAATGGCAATCGCCGTGTTCAATTTTATCTATTACAAGCGCACCGGAGATGCAATTTTCCTGTATTTTTTCCTTTACGGGGTTGCGGTAGCAGGAAGTTATATAGCTATAAGCGGAATCCTGGATGTATTGGTTTTTTCAGGGTTTCGCATTTTGTCCGAATATCTGGTAAGCATCTGCTTCAGTGGGGAAATCCTTATGTTTTTGCAAATCGTGAAATGCATATTCAATACAGGTAACCCAGATAATAAGCCGGATACAATTCCAGCTCACAGATATCTTGCATTCATGTCAGTACTTGCTGGCGTGAATGTGCTTTCGAAACCGCTGGGCATGTTGCATGAGTTTGCGGTTATCTTAACTGTTGCGTCATTGATATTGTTCTTGGTTATTCTTTGGCTAAGCTTCTATTACGACACTACTGGCACGCCTGACGGCGTGTTGTATCTAGGGATAGTTAATACATTGAACGTCGCATATTTGGTCTCCTTCTTGAGTGATACAGGCTGGATTCCGCTGTTATGGGAAAACAATAGCACCTTCGAGATTGGAGCAGTTGTAAATGTGGTATTAATTCCACTTATCATGATGAGGCGTCTTAGGGCAGCTGAGAACAAAGCCCTTGAAGGAGTGCGTGTTTTACAGGAAAAAGCTGTTGCGTTAGCGAAGGATATGACCTGCGAATTGAGGGAAAAGGAGGCTGCACTGAATCTTGCCCTGGCATCCGAGCGGCTAGTCATCCAAAAGAAATCCACTTTCCTTTCAATGTTATCGCATGAATACCGAACGCCGCTTACAAGCATAAGCACCAACCTTGACATCCTGACCATGGATTCCATAATTTCGGACAACGCCATGGTCAGAATCCAGAAAATGAGAACAGCAATCAGGCGTCTCGTCAATGTCATGGATGTTGCTCTTGAGCGAAGTCGTCTTGCCGACAGGCACGACAGTTCTGCGATCAGCAGATTTAAGTTCGGATCTTTTATTGGAACGGTACTTTCCGATTTTCGTGCTCTTTTTTCGGAGCGCACTATCACTTCGACGATCGATGTCGGCACAACGGAGATCCTTGGGGATTTCCAATTGCTTACTACCGCGATGCTAAACCTTCTGGAGAATGCGAGCAAGTACTCGAAACCTGGATCATCTATAGAGTTGTCCTGCATGAAAGGGGATGATTGTGTAACCGTCAAAATTGCAAATCAGGGAGAACCTATCGATTCCGCAGACGTTGAGAAGCTCTTTGAGAAATACTACCGGGGAAAATATCTGAACAGTGTTGCTGGCGCTGGTATTGGACTCTGGATGGTTCGCGGAATTATCGATGCGCACTCCGGAAGCATAAAGCTGGAAAGTATCGAAGAACGAATAGTTGTAACGGTTTGCTTGCCGATCAACGGATCCAGCGAATCCTTGTGAATAAATCGAAAAAATCAGGAATCAAATTTTTCGACATGCACGACACATCAGATCACAGAAAGCGGATAATTGTCGTCGAGGACGATCTCGATCTTCGTGAAGACCTTCGTGAATTCCTGACTCTTCATGGTTATGATGTTGCTGGAGTGGGGACTGCCTCAGAATTCTATATTAAATTAGTTGAGGTCCACTATGATTTAGCGATACTCGACATTGGTCTTCCTGACCAGTCAGGACTAGTGTTGTCTGAATATATCAGGAAAAACACCCGAATGAAGATTCTCATGCTTTCGGCGAAAATAAATACTGAAGAAAGAATTGCCGGATATGAAGCAGGCGCGGATATCTACGTAGTTAAACCTTTCGATAGTCGAGAACTGTTATTGATGATCGGGAACATATTTAACCGCCCTGAGCCTTTGCAGGCTGTTCATCATGAACCCGAAGCGTGGAAGCTTATCCGGAGAGATTGGCTTCTGCAGTCTCCCAATAGCCATGGGATCAATCTAACCGCAAAAGAGTTTGATTTCGTATTTATCCTTGCGCAGGAACCTTTCGGTTCTGTCATCAATCGCCATGACATCCTCGGCCGGCTTGCGTATCAACGAGATGAATATGGCAATCGGGCATTTGAATCGATGGTATATCGATTGCGTCACAAAATAGAAGCAACAGGAGAGGACATGCCTATAAAAACCTATCGTGGTGTCGGGTATTCTCTGTCCTCGCCAATTCTCTGCTGACAACAGCTGCAGTTATCACCTATATTATATAAATTACACTTATCAGACATGAATAAATAGATTTTTTTTGACTGACGACTTGGCATATATAAAAATATAACCCTTCCCTGATAAGCGTATTGCCTTTATCGTATATCATATTACGTGATAATATATAATAATTCGTGAGTTGTACCAGCTTTCCATGCACAATATATTTATCAATGTTAAATAGCTGAACACGCGACACAAGTTCGTATTGAAAGCTAAATGCTATTGGTAAAGTTTTATAAATCCTAGCAATGGAGAGTATCATGAAACGAAAATTACTTACTATAATGGTTGCCGGTATTTGTGCAATCCCATCAGTAACCCAGGCCGCAACTCCTTATGTAAGCGGCAGCGTAGGATTGGGGTTTGCTTCGAATTCGAGCTTATCTGGAGGGGGCATATCAATAAACGATTTGATTACCTATAAAACCGGCGTGCCATTCGGTTTCGGCATCGGCCTGAAAGAGGATGCAATCCGTTTGGAGGCGGCCGCTAGTTTTCAGACGAACAGCATCGACAAGGTTAAAGACCCTTTAACAGGGGTCGAATTCACTGGGACAGGAACAGATAAGATAAGCATAAGCACATATATGGCAAATGCATATTATGACTATGCTATCAAGGACTCGAAAATAGCACCTTATGTCATGGGCGGCATTGGTGCTGCGACGGTCAAGCCTGACATAGATGGCGCGGATTTACACTCTAAGACAGTATTCGCATGGCAACTTGGAGCCGGCGTAGGAGTTCAAGCTTCTAATAATATCGTGATCGATCTTGGCTTCCGCTATATCAGCCCAGGATCATATAAAGTTCCAGTGGGCGACATCCCCGAAGTAAAAATGTCAACCGCAAGCAGTAACATCCTGGCTGGAGTGAGATACAACTTCTAAATATACCGACAGAAAATTCGTTAGCGTTGTTTGTGTGTGCAGTCTCGTTATAACCCCAGTGTGTGTGCTGGGGTTATTTAGTTAAGGTCTTGATTTTCTGCACATACTTAGGGTCTACTGAAGAATTCAAGCCATCGTCCAGCAGCATTCAGTCGCCGGTCTGGGTGATGACCACCATGAACTGATTTCGCCTTCGGCAGGCTCCAAAAAGAGCCCTGCAAACAGGCGCAAAAAAGGAGCGGCGAGTAGCCGGTCAAGATTCATTACTGAGTACACTGGACTAAACTGTGCCACTTGTTCTGGAGTAAAGTAGGCCACCGGTTCTGGAGCAAAGTGTGCCAGGAATTCTGGAGTAAAGTGTGCCACCCCCGCCGCACGGATTTGTAAC
>JAAXWL010000026.1 GCA_013334975.1 Chlorobiaceae bacterium | reverse complement strand
CCTTTTTCGATCCCCCGGATCATCACATGATGCAACGTTCCCGGTGTATCCAGTCTCGGGCCTCTCGGCATATGACAACTATTATCCAGGTTGGAGGAATGTTGTTCGTCTTCCAATGTATGAAATAGTAAGCTATTCCGGACAGCAAACTACGTCCCTTCTATCTTTTCCCCCGGCGACACAACGACTGACCCCTTTCTGCAAGTACTTTGTTGATGTCATAGAAGTATGCGGGAACAAAAGTGTCGATTGAACCCACCTTATAACTTGTGATTCCCCAATGAATGCCGATCAGGAAAAGTTCAGAATCCAATACAGCAAAACTCGGGGCACCTGAATCACCGCCCTCCAGATACGTTTCATCGCCTCCGGTTGAAGGGACATCTTTATTATCGTAATCGTACCAGGCAGCCACTGCCGTCGAACTTCCAACAACAAATTTGGCTAATTTGTCCAGTACGTTCCTCCCTACCCGATGAAGCAATCCATAATTGAAAAGTTGCCACCCGAGATACTCCTTCCCGGCGGTCAGACGCGGTACCGGATAACGAGCAATAGAAGGATCGACTGTAACAGACTTGTCGAACCAGCCAACCCAGAGGTCTGTCATCCCGATTCGCATGCCACCGGTTACAGTGTAGGTGTGGCTTGGCCCGGCAAGCGTGTTGGTCGCCCAAAACGTCACCTTCTCGCCCACCTCCGGGTGGAGGTGAAGTGCAGAAAGAAAGCAGTTATCGGAGAGCAGTGTTGCCCAGCGACCCGTAGTACTGGTACCAACCCCTGAGAAATCGTAAGTGGCGCCAACAAAATCTTTGGTACTTCCGTCAAAAAACCTGTCGTGCCGCGTCGGCGTGAACTCGCGCACAATCATTGCACCACGACTGAGCGACGGAATAAATACCATCGACGCAATCAACAGTGAAAACAGAAAACCTTTCATCGTATACTATCGGAACGTTGTTCAGTGTCGCCAATAATCAATATTAAAAAGGGCCAAGAAGATCGTTGTAATTTATTACTTGTTTGTTGCATGCAAAAAGGAAGTTCAGCAAAGAAGTCGCGTTCCGCAACTGCTCCCGATGATATCACCGCAGGGTACAACGTCGTTGCCTGAACCAGAGCAGGCACAAAATCACCAGCATATAGAAAAATGATCCTGGCTCCGGAACTGAAGACAATATTTGCCCTCTGGTTACAAGGAGCACGTTGGTTGCAACGTAATATGCCGGAATGAATGTATCGAATGAACCAGGGGTATCGATTGATATCCCCCAGTGGACGCCTGTCAAGGCGAGCCTGTCAACGAAAACCGTGAAACTGGGGGCACCTGAATCACCTCCCTGAAGGTACGTTTCATCTCCGCCAACCGATGGAGAGTCATTATTGTCATAGTCATACCAGGCAACAGCCAATGAAGAAACACCATACGTGTACAGGCCTACCTCGTCAATCACATTCCGCCCAACCAGATGGTTTGCACCATAATTATAGAGTTCGAGAGCGAAATAGTCGTCCACCAACGGCAACATCAGAACCGGATAGCGCGCAATCGAGGAATTAACGGTGACCGCAGTATCGAACCAACCGAGCCATAGGTCTGATGATCCGACACTGGTTCCTCCCGTCACCGTATAGGTGTAACTTGAACCAGCACTCTGGTTGCTATCCCAGAATGTCACCTTTTCGCCAGGACCAGGGTGAAAATGGGTTGCGGAAAAAAAACAGTTATCGGTAACCAGTGTCGCCCAATGACCGCCATTACTGCTACCTACACCCGAGAAATCATAGGGGGTACCAATGAAATTTTTGTCACTCCCCGTGTAAAACCGATAGTGCTCTGACGGTGTATAATCACGCACAATCATGGTGCCCCGGCCATCCGGCGGGAATAGAAACATCGATACAATAACTATCGATAGCAACAGGAATTTCATGGTATTGGGTGTTTGACTGGCAAGATGTTCTTTATAAATAAAACGAGCGTCAGTATGATCAAACTGAATCCAGGATACACATAAGCCAGCTATAATGATTATACGCATTCCCTGTGTTGCGTCAACGGAAAAAAGTCAAAATTTTTTTTATCAACGAAATCGGATCCAAATCGGTATCGGTATCGAGTTTTACATGAACGAGGCTGATATAATTCAGCGGGTATTGTGGTTTATTGTGATAACCATTTGATAATTAGATAGATACAGATAGCAGCGAATTTTCTGTTTTCACAGAAAAAATCGATTTCGATAAAATCAACTGATCTGCATCATACATCAGTATAAGCGTGATGTGTCACTGGGCGGTAATGCTCTTGATCAGGATCACGCCTCCGGATTTGTACGTTAATTTCCCGGAAAAAAGACTCAGCAAACAATGAACTCATCCATCTTCATAAACAGAAGCCCCTCTGAGGTTACCGTCTTCAGAGGGGCTTGATCGTTTTCAGCGCTGATGTCAAAAAAAGGCCACCCTATAACTACTGTTCTGTCAACGGAAAATTATCGGAATTTCCTATATCATCGAAATCGGTATCCAAATCGGTATCGAGTTCCACTTGAAGAGGCTGATTATAACTCACCTGGTTTTATGTTTATTGTGATAAATATTTGATAATTATACAGATACAACCAATAGGACGTTCTTTTTCACATAAAAAATCGATTTCGATACTGATACCGATTTCGATTTGGATAAAATCAACGGCTCTGTATCATACGTCAGTTTAAGCATGACGTTTCACTACTCTATTAAAGCCTTATTCATTCACGACACCAGCCATTATTTTTTCTTAATGCTCAGCACTTGTCTCAGCTATGGCGTTTTCTGCTGCTTCATCGGCGAGACTTGAGGCTGAACTGTGGGAACGTACTCTGATAGCCCGGTATTTACGCAAACCTGTTCCCGCAGGAATAAGCTTGCCAACGATCACATTCTCTTTCAATCCGGCCAGATAATCGATCTTGCCAGCCACAGCCGCATCGGTCAACACCTTGGTCGTTTCCTGGAAAGATGCTGCCGAGATAACGCTTTCAGTCTGGAGCGCAGCACTGGTGATGCCAAGCAATACAGGGTGCGATGTAGCCTGGAGAGCGGGCTCTATAGAGACCAGAAGTTTACTGTTGCGGCGCAATTCGCGGTTCAGTTTGGTAATGTCGCGTTGCTTGTAGAGCTGTGCTTCCTGAATCCTCGCTGGTGCATCACCACGATCGATAACCCGTACCTTTTCGGCAACGGCATCGTTTGCTTCGATGAAGGCCGCCCTGTCGATCAGGTCACCCGGAAGCAGTTCGGTATCACCGGGCTCTTCGACGCGCACTTTCTGAAGCATCTGACGGACGATAACTTCAAGATGCTTGTCGTTGATCTCGACGCCGGCGTTGATCTGATAGACCTTCTGTATCTCGTTGACCAGGTACTGCTGTACTGCATTCGGCCCCTGGATACGAAGAATGTCCTGCGGGGATACTGCTCCATCGGTCATCGGATCACCGGCCTTAACCTCATCGCCTTCGGTAGCAAGCACATGCTTTCCTACCTGGACATAGTACACCTTCTCTTCACCAAAATCGTTCTTGACCTTGATCTCCTTGCTGCTCCTGCGCTGCGAGCCGAAGCTCACAAAACCATCGATTTCGGACACAATGGCCGGATCAGTCGGGATTCGGGCTTCGAACAACTCAGTAACCTTGGGCAGACCAGCGGTGATGTCGCCGCCGACACGATCGAGGTTCCTGGGCACCTTGGCAATAATATCGCCAGGATTGAGCTTCTGGCCATCTTCCACATAAAGATTGGACTTGATCGGCACGGGATAGGTTTTACGTATCTCGCCGACTTCAGTCATGATCACGATGCGCGGCTCACGGGTTTCCGATGCTCTGAGCTTAGAACGCCAGTTGATGATGGTATGCTGGGCAAATCCGGTCTGCGGATCGACCTCTTCCTTGTAGGTGATACCCTTTTCTATATCGACAAACCTGGCAATACCCGGCATTTCAGCAATGATCTGCGTGCTGTTCGGCTCGCTGCTGAACAGTACCTGGTCTTTCCGGACAATCTGTCCCTGTTCGACGTTCAGGTGCGCACCATGCGGCACGACATATCGTTTGAGCACCTTGCCGGAATCGGAGTCAATGATATTGAGTTTTCCGTTCTTCTGGATGACGATCTGGCGGATCTCCTCGACGCCATCCTCGGTAATGATGGAGTGCTGAACACTCTTGACATCCTCAAGTTCTACCTGCCCCTCATGGAAGGCTTTGGTCTCGGTTTCAGAAATACCGCCCTGGGCAGCACCACCCTGGTGGAAGGTACGAAGTGTCAACTGGGTTCCTGGTTCACCAATGGACTGGGCGGCAATAACGCCGACTGCCTCGCCGATCTCAACCAGCTTGTGCACCGAAAGGTTGGTGCCATAGCACTTCGAACATATTCCCTGCTTTGATTCACAGGTAAGCACCGAGCGGATTTCAGCCTCTTCGACGCCGGCTGTATCCTGAATAAGGTCTGCAAGCTCGTCGGTAATGATTTCACCGGCCTTGACGACCACCTTGTCGGTAATAACATCGACAATATCGCGAGCTGCGACACGGCCTTTGATCTTCTCACGGAACTTGATCTGACCGCTGGTCTCCTCCTCGATATTGCGTTCCACATGCAAGCCACGAGTGGTTCCACAGTCATCGATGGTAACAATGACATCCTGTGCCACGTCGTGCAGACGTCTGGTGAGGTAACCCGCGTCAGCCGTCTTGAGCGAGGTATCGGAAAGACCTTTACGTGCACCGTGGGTCGAAATGAAGTACTCGAGCACCGTCAGCCCCTCCTTGAGGTTCGAGATGATCGGGTTCTCGATAATCTCACCTGGCTGGCCGGACATCGATTTCTGGGGACGGGCGATCAGACCTCTCATACCCGTGAGCTGCCTCACCTGCTCGCGAGAGCCGCGGGCGCCCGAGTCAAGCATCATGTAGAGCGGATTGAAACCGTCACGATCTTTTTTGAGCTTTTCATACGATTCGTCAGCCACCAGGTTCGAGGTCTTCTGCCAGACATCGACAATCTGGTTATACCGTTCGTTGTCGGTCAGGGTTCCCCTGTTGTACTCCTTGATAACTTTGGCGCTGTCGCGCTGGGCATTCCTGATATGACGAGCCTTGGTTTCCGGCACGATAGCATCAGAAAGGCCGATGGAGAGGCCTCCCTTCATGGCGTAATTGAAACCAACCTCCTTGATGTTGTCAAGGAATCGCGCAGTCTCAACGTTACCAACCTCGCTGGAAAGCTGGGCAATCAGCTCTTTGGCGACCTTTTTATTGATCAGCTTGTTGATAAAACCGATCTGCTCCGGCACGTGCTTGTTAAAGATGATCCTGCCAACCGTGGTAACCAGCACTTTCTTCTGTTCAATCTGCGTTTTAAGCCATGCCTTCCTTTCTGGCTGGTTTTGGGGCAGCAACGTGTCAAGAAGACGAACCGAATCAAATTTCTGATCGACTTTTCCATCGTGTTTGACAAAAATCTGTGCATGCAAACCGACACGCTGCTCATTATAGGCGATAATGACCTCATCCATGGAGTAGAAGAGTCGAGCCTCACCCTTGTCACCCGGACGGGATTTCGTCAGGTAGTACATGCCGAGCACCATGTCCTGCGACGGAACCGTCACCGGCTTGCCGGACTGCGGCAGAATGAGGTTGTGCGATGAGAGCATCAGCAGCGCCGCTTCAAGCTGGGCTTCCTGCGAAAGCGGCACGTGCACGGCCATCTGGTCACCGTCGAAGTCAGCATTGAATGCCGTACAGACAAGCGGATGAATCTGAATCGCCTTGCCCTCGATCAACGTAGGCTGGAATGCCTGGATACCGAGGCGGTGCAGGGTTGGTGCACGGTTCAGCAACACCGGCCGACCATCGATAACCTTTTCAAGCACATCCCAGACCACCGGGTCTTTCTTGTCAATAAGCTTTTTGGCCGATTTAACCGATTTGGCAATACCGCGTTCAACCAGCCGACGGATAACGAACGGCTGGAACAACTCAATAGCCATACTCTTGGGCAGACCGCACTCATGCAGTTTCAGCTCGGGTCCCACCACAATCACTGAACGACCAGAGTAGTCAACACGCTTACCGAGAAGGTTCTGGCGGAAACGTCCCTGCTTGCCCTTGAGCGCGTCGGAGAGCGACTTGAGCGGTCTGTTGGACTCACCCGTTTTGACCGCATTGGCCTTTCTCGAGTTGTCGAACAGCGCATCCACAGCCTCCTGGAGCATACGCTTCTCGTTGCGCAGAATGACCTCGGGGGCACGGATATCGATCAGTTTTTTCAGACGATTGTTCCTGATGATCACTCTGCGATAGAGATCGTTCAGATCCGAAGTCGCAAAACGCCCCCCTTCAAGCGGCACCAAAGGGCGTAATTCAGGAGGAATGACTGGAACAACCTCCATCACCATGTATTCAGGTTTGTTCCCCTCATAGATGTACAACTCCGGCATATCGTCCTCGGGGAACAACCCTGTAGACTTTTTGCGGGTACGTTTCTGGGGCTCATAGCTCTTCCTGAATGCCTCGACCACCTTCAGGCGCTTGAGGGCATCGGCCTTTTTCTGCTCTGAACCGCTCTCTTTGAGCACCTTGCGCAGATTAACAGCAATCTCATCGAGGTTCAACCCTTTGAGCAGCATGTGAATCGCCTCGCCTCCCATTTTGGCCACAAACTTTGTCTGATCGTGGTCATCGAGATCCTGATTGTCCTCATACTCGGTAATGATCTGGAAGTACTGCTCTTCGGTCAGTCGGTCGAACTTCTTGATACCCTGCTTTTCACCTGGCTCACCAGGATTGATGACCACATAGACCTCGTAGTAGATTATGCGCTCGAGCTCCTTTGTGGAGAGGTCAAGTAACGCACCGATCTTGCTGGGCACCGAACGGAAAAACCAGGTGTGCACAACAGGTACAGCCAGGGAGATGTGCCCCATGCGTTCGCGACGCACGCTCTTGGTGGTGACTTCGACGCCACAGCGATCACAGATGATACCTTTGTAACGCACCCTTTTGTATTTGCCGCAGTAGCACTCCCAGTCCTTGGTAGGACCAAAAATCTTTTCGCACATCAGGCCATCTCTTTCCGGCTTGAAGGTACGGTAGTTGATTGTTTCCGGCTTGAGCACCTCGCCCCGTGAATGGGCAAGAATACTCTCCGGAGAAGCGATGCTGAACTTGATCTTCGAAAAATCACCTTTCAGTGGTGATGATCCCTGTGAAAATATCATGGTCGATATCCCTGTTAAAACAACCTTGAAATTACCCTTGATACTGATTTTCTCTGGTCAGGGAACCATACCTCACAGGTACGGCTCCCTGACGGACCTTTTCGTCTCTTCAGGGCACTCTGTCGTCGATCCTGATTTCGAGGCCAAGACCCTGCAGCTCCCTGATAAGAACGTTAAACGACTCAGGCGTTCCGGGTTCCGGAAGATTCTGACCCTTGACGATCGCTTCGTAGGTTTTGTTCCTGCCGATGACGTCATCGGATTTTACCGTGAGCATCTCACGCAGGATGTTGGCTGCTCCGTAAGCTTCCAGCGCCCACACCTCCATTTCACCAAACCTCTGGCCGCCAAACTGAGCTTTACCACCAAGCGGCTGCTGGGTGATCAGTGAGTATGGCCCTATTGACCTGGCGTGAATCTTGTCATCAACCAGGTGGCTCAGCTTCAGCATATAAATATAACCGACGGTCACCTCGTCATGGAACTGCTCACCGGTACGGCCGTCGAACAGCTTCACTTTGCCGTGTCCCGGAAGCCCTGCTTTTTCAAGGTTCTCCTGAACTTCGCTGTAAGTGGCTCCGTTGAAAATCGGTGTCTTGAACTTGACACCAAGCTTTTTGCCCGCCCATCCAAGCGACGTTTCATAAAGCTGACCGATGTTCATACGGCTTGGCACACCCAGCGGATTGAGCACGATATCGACCGGAGTACCGTCTTCCATAAAGGGCAGATCCTCAATCGGCAGTATCTTGCCGACCACGCCCTTGTTACCATGTCGACCGGCCATTTTATCGCCTACCTGAATTTTTCGCTTCTGGGCGATATAAACCTTGGCAAGCTCCTCAATACCCGGAGGCAGCTCATCACCGACATTGATCTTGTATTTCTCGTTTTCACGTTCATCAGACAGATCCTTGAGTTTCAGGCGATAATCGCGGATCAGACGAACGACATTATCATTCGTTTTGTTGCCGGTCACCAGCCCTTTGGAAACATCGATCGATTCAAGGAACGGCAGCCCGTTGAGCTTG
Source organism: Chlorobiaceae bacterium (assembly GCA_013334975.1). Classification (GTDB taxonomy): domain Bacteria; phylum Bacteroidota; class Chlorobiia; order Chlorobiales; family Chlorobiaceae; genus Chlorobaculum. Next base: position 18,818 of record JAAXWL010000026.1, on the reverse strand, counting down.
CCGAGCAGCGCATCGTCAATGACCGTCCCCTCAGGAACAAGCACCTTGCCTTTGTCACTGGTAATTGCCACACTCTTCTTGCCGTCGAGGTGCTGCTTCATCCAGCGGGCAAATCGCTTGCGAAGATCGGCCTCCTTGTTGTCGAACTGTTTGTCGATGGCCTCAATCTTCTCTTTGACGTCCATGCCGATCTTTTTCTTGCGGCTGAAAAGCTTCGTCTTGATGACAATCCCCTTCATGCCAGCCGGGACGTGCATCGAAGCATCCTTGACGTCACTTGACTTGTCACCGAAAATGGCACGAAGCAACTTTTCTTCCGGGGTCGGATCACTTTCACCCTTGGGAGTGATCTTGCCTACCAGAATATCGCGCTCCTTGACCTCTGCGCCGATACGCACAATCCCATTCTCGTCGAGATTGCGAAGGGCATCCTCACTGACATTGTAGATGTCGCGAGTGAACTGCTCTTCACCACGCTTGGTATCTCGCACATTAGACTCGAACTCATGGACATGAATCGAGGTGAAAACGTCATCGTACACCAGCCTTTCGCTGAGCACAATGGCATCCTCGAAGTTGTATCCCCGCCAGGGCATGAATGCCACCAGCACGTTCTTGCCAAGTGCCAGCTCACCATTGTCAGTCGAAGAGCTGTCGGCAAGCACATGGCCCTTTTCAACCCGTTGCCCGTTGTAGACCAAAGGACGCTGCGAGATACAGGTATCCTGGTTTGAACGCTTGAACTTGATAAGCTTGTATACCTTGACGCCTTCATTGGGATCAAGCAGCGAAACGGTCGAGTTTTCAGGATCGATATCGTAACGCACCTCGATACGCTCGGAGGTGACATTCTGAACCACTCCAGGCCCTTCAGCAAGAATGACCGCACGTGAATCGCGGGCGACCTTGGCCTCCATACCCGTGCCGACCACCGGAGCCTCCGAGATCAGCAACGGAACCGCCTGGCGCTGCATGTTGGCGCCCATAAGAGCCCGGTTGCCATCATCATGCTCGAGGAACGGGATCAGGGCCGCAGCCGCACTGACAATCTGCACCGGTGAGACGTCCATGTAATTGACCTCTTCGGCAAGAACGAGTGGATAGTCACCCTTGGTCCTTGCCTGTACCGATTCAGCGGCGATACGGTTGTTTTCGTCCAGCTGGATGCTGACCGGGACGGTGATCTTGTTCTCCTCGTCCTCAGCCGAGAGCATCAGCACCTCGTCGGTAACCAGACCATCCTTGACCACACGGTAAGGGGTCTGTATAAAACCCTTATCGTTGATTTCGGCATACACCGACAATGAGGAGATCAGACCGATGTTCGGACCTTCAGGCGTTTCAATCGGGCAGAGACGTCCATAATGGGTATAGTGAACGTCACGAACCTCGAAACCGGCACGCTCACGGGTCAAACCGCCAGGACCAAGAGCCGAAACCCTGCGTTTGTTGGTCATTTCAGCCAGAGGATTGGTCTGGTCCATGAACTGCGAAAGCTGACTGGTGGCGAAAAAGCTCGAAACGACGCTTGAAACGGTACGAGCATTAATCAGGTCCGCCGGAGCAATCTTGTCGGAGTCCCGTGAATTGAGCTTTTCGCGGACATTTTTGCCCATCCTTGCAAGACCGATCACGAACTGGGCTGCAAGCTGCTCACCAACTGAACGAACGCGGCGGTTTGCCAGGTGATCGACATCATCGACCTCGGCCATACCGTTCACCAGCTTGATCAGGTAATTGATGACCGCGATAATGTCGTAATGGGTCAGTACGAGAATATCATCACCGATCGGCTCCTCGGAATAGGTGCGGATCGTCTGGAGGATACGCTCGTAAATGGTGTCAGAAAGCGCCTTGAGTTCAGTCGTCTCTTCAAGGTAGCTGGAGAGCTCGGCAAGTTCATTGCGCAGCTTCTTCTGGATGCGATAGCGACCTACATCCCCCAGATCATACTTTTTCTGATTAAAAAAGGTTCTCTCAAGAAAGCTTCTGGCGGCATCGATATCCGGTGCCTCGTTGGAACGAAGCTCCTCGTAAACAATCTCAAGCGCCTCTTCTTCGGTTGCCGAGCTGTCATTGAGAATGGTGTTGATAATGATCGACTTGTCAACACCTTTATCGGGAGAGGAGGTCTTCATCACCTTCACCTTCTTGTACCCGGCAGCTATGATCTGATCCATGATATCATCGGTGATGGCCGAGCGGGCGCTGACGACCTCACCGGTATTCATGTCAATGATATCAGAAGCGAGATACTGACCAAGAAGCTGCTCGCGCTTCGAACTCTTCGACGATATCTCAATCTCCTCGACAAGATCGAACAGGCCGAGTATATCTTCATCCTTGGCAAAACCGATAGCCCGGAGCAACGCAGTAACCAGAAAATTCTTCTTCTGGTCGATATAGACGTAAATCTGGTTATTGATGTCGGTCTGGAACTCAATCCACGAACCTCTGGTCGGCACAATCTTGGCCGAATACATCTTTTTTCCATTAGGATGAATCGCCTCACTGAAAACAACACCCGGTGATCGGTGCAGCTGTGCCACAACAACCCGTTCAGCGCCGTTAACAATGAAGGTCCCACGCTCGGTCATATAGGGAATTCTGCCGAGATAGACCTCCTGCTGGATGGTCTCCTTCCAGTCAACCTCGTCAGCCTCATCCTTGTAGGAGAGTTTGAGCTTGATCTTGAGCGACACATCATAGGTAAGGCCGCGCTCGATACACTCTTCTACCGTGTACTTTGGTTTGTCAAAACTGTAAGAAATATATTCCAGGAGATAAAGCCCCCTGGTATCAGTGATGGGAAATGCACTCCTGAGCACCTTTTCGAGCCCCTGGTCCTTGCGTTTTTCAAGAGGAACGCTGTCCTGAATAAAATTATGGAACGAATCGAGCTGTACCTTGAGAAGATCGGGGGGGTTTATAATACTCTGGATCTTTGAAAAGTCAATACAGGGTGTTGGTGTTGCATCAGCCACTTTCACAGGCACCTCGCTTTTAGTCAATTGCAGGGAGTATTAAACAGTTTTTGGGCAATTATCACTTTCGGGAATCCCGTTCGATACGGCGCTTCACTGCACTTACGATATCAAACATGCGCCATCTATGCTCCGAGCTCCGACTGGTACTGTTGAGTGGTGCTGCGCTCCTCATGTACCGACCGTTCGACACATTCCGGTTCGCTCTCCGACAACCGCCAGCCCGTAGAGCAGACAACATTAATCAGCGTTACCCATTCATTACAAGATTCGTAAATACCCTTACCGGAGTGGATATTCGTTCAGCAGCACCTGAAACCGCATAACGAAAAAAAGAATTTATTTTCACAAACGGACAAAGCTCCGTCCCGGAACGGCACGGAGCTTGTCAGCTTTTTTGCCTTGTGAACAATCACTTCAGCTCGACTTCTGCGCCGGCATCTTTGAGTTCCTTGGCGATTTTTTCGGCCTCATCCTTCGAAACAGCCTCTTTTACCGGTTTCGGAGCACCGTCGACCAGATCCTTTGCCTCTTTCAGGCCAAGTCCGGTGAGTGCACGAACAACCTTGATCACGTTGATCTTGTTGGCGCCGGCCGCCTTCAGGATGACGTCGAACTCGGTCTTCTCTTCGACAACAACGGCTTCCCCAGCAGGAGCTGCAGCCATAGCACCGGCAAAAACGGCAGGCGCTGCACTTACACCGAACTTCTCCTCCAGTGCTTTCACCAGCTCGGAAGCTTCGGTCAGGGTAAGTTTACCAATCTCTTCTACAAGGGTTTCAATAGATGACATTATTTCCTCTCTCAGTTTGAATTGAAAATATTGAAGCTTTGAGTGCGTAATTTCTTTATTTCTCGAGTTTTCCGACCTGGTCGATCACCGAGACGAGATTCCTCATCACCGCGTTCATGACCATCGGCACCGAACTGATCACGCTGTTGATCAAACCGGCGGCACGACCAAGATTCTCGGTCTTGCTGAGCATCTCGGAAAGCTGCGGCAACGCATCAGGGCCGAAGACAACACCATCAATCGAAGCCATCTTAAACCTTAGCGCTTCGTTGTCCTTGCTGAACTTCTTGATGATTCTGGCTGGTGCAATCGGATCATCATATCCGAATGCCACAGCGGTAGTATTTTTAAGGCCGCTGAAGAGTTTATCGGAATCAGCAACATCCCTGAGCGCCTTTTTGATCAGGGTATTCTTGACAACCTTGTATTCAATGCCGGCTTTTCTGAACTCAAGACGCAGTTGCCCCATCCTGGTGACATTAAGCCCCTGGAACTCGGTAAAATAAAAACCCTGCGATTTCCTGAACTTGTCGGCTATTTCCTGAGCAATCTGCTCTTTTTTATCTCGCTTCATCATATCAGTGCAAAATCTTTAATGTTAGGCAACAAATTTATCCTTTTTCACCTTCACCCCGGGAGACATTGTACTTGAAACCGTTATACCCTGGACATACTGACCCTTTGCAGCAGAAGGTTTCAGACGCACAACCTCTTTGATAAAGCTGGTGATATTGCCCAGGATTTTATCGCTCTCGAAAGAGACTTTCCCCACCGGCGCGTGAATATTGCCTGCCTTGTCAACCCTGAACTCGATTTTACCTGCCTTGACTTCACGAACGGCTTTGGCCACATCCATGGTTACCGTACCAGATTTCGGGTTCGGCATCAGGCCACGCGGGCCGAGAATCCTTGCAACCTTGCCAAGCTGACCCATAACATCCGGTGTTGCAACAATAACATCGACACCTGTCCAGCCAGACTGGATTTTTTCGATATAATCTTCGAAACCGACAAAGTCCGCACCGGCCTGGAGTGCCTCCTCTGCTTTTGCCTCTTTACAGACAACCAGAACGGAGACCGTTTTACCGGTACCGAAAGGAAGCATGACCGTACCGCGAACAACCTGATCGGCATGACGGGGATCGACCCCAAGCTTCATGGCGACATCGACCGTTGCGTCGAATCTGGTGGTGGTAATCTCTTTGACCTTCTCGATGGCTTCGGCAAGCTCGTACTCCTGGGCACGGTTTACCTTTGCACTTGCACTTCTGTAATTCTTTCCTGCCATTGACCTTATTGTGTTAGTGGTTATAAAAGCGGCTTGTCAGGCCTCCCACGAAAAAATATCTCCTGTCGCTCAGCCTTCGACAACGATTCCCATACTGCGGGCGGTGCCCATGACCATCAGGGCAGCACCTTCGATATCGACAGCATTAAGGTCGGGTCTCTTCAGCTCGGCAATTTTGCGTACCTGCTCCATGGTCACTTTACCAACCTTGTTTCGATTCGGCTCACCGGAACCCTTCTGAAGCTTCGCCTCTTTGAGAAGAAGTACAGCCGCCGGCGGAGTCTTGGTGACAAACGTGAATGACTTGTCGGAAAAAACCGTAATGACCACAGGAATGATCATCCCCGCTTCCGCTTGGGTCCTGGCATTGAACTGCTTGCAGAACTCCATGATATTGACGCCCTTCTGACCGAGAGCCGGGCCGACGGGAGGAGCCGGATTGGCAGCTCCAGCGGGAATTTGCAGCTTGATGAACCCAACAACCTTTTTTGCCATATGTTTATCTCTCTTTCAACAGCTTGAATGAATAGTTGATCTCTTGTTATTGCGAAACCGATTTTACCTGGGAGAAATCCAGTTCGGTAGGAGTGCTCCTGCCGAAGAAATTGATCATAACCTTGACCTTCATTCTCTCGGAGCAGACTTCGTGAACAATACCGGTAAGCGAACTGAAGGGGCCATCAATAACCTTGACCGAATCACCGACCTTGAATGGTGCCTCGACCACCGAACGATGTTCAACGGTGCCCTCAGGGACGAGAATTTTCTCCACTTCATCGGGACGCAGCGGGGTGGGATTATCGTCGACACCAAGAAAACCCATAACCGATGGAATATCCATGATCAGGTTCCTGGTCTGCTTGTCGAGAACAGCCTCAATCAGCACATAACCAGGAAAAGCATTTTTGGTCAGGCTTCTTTTCTTGCCATTCTTGACTTCTACAAAACGTTCATAGGGAATGTAAACCTGCTTGATCTTGTCAGAGAGACCACACCGCTCGACCTCAATCTCTATTCCTTCCTTGACCTTTCGTTCATGGCCGGAATAGATCCTGAGAGCGTACCAATGAAGTTGCGGAGGATACTGCTCTTCCATCACCTTTTTTCTGGCGCCCATCTTGTTACCTCGTATCTCCTTAGTCTTACAATAATTTCCCCATCACCGTGTTAATGACCCAATCCACTGTAAAGGTAAACAAGGCAAGAATACCTGAAACCGTCAGCACAACAACTGTCATATCTTTCACCTCATCCTTCGTCGGCCAGGACACCTTACGCATCTCACCCACGACATCACGATAGTACTTGTCAGCTATATCAATATATTTTTTCATGATCAAGCAATGCGGTAAAAATCGTGAACAGCATTAGAATTCAGCCTGCCAGCACGTCAGGAGGGACTCGAACCCCCAACCTGCGGTTTTGGAGACCGCTGCTCTACCAATTGAGCTACTGACGTAAACCGCTCCCCAGGGAACCGGAGCTGATGATCGGATTTGAACCGATGACCTCTTCCTTACCAAGGAAGTGCTCTACCGACTGAGCTACATCAGCCTTTCACCAACAGAACCACGTGGGTAGGGGGGGATTCGAACCTCCGAAGACATATGTCGACAGATTTACAGTCTGCTGCGTTTGACCGCTTCGCTACCTACCCATGCATGTACTACGAGCTGGCGATGGGACTCGAACCCGCAACCTGCTGATTACAAATCAGCTGCTCTACCAATTGAGCTACACCAGCAGCTCATAAAAATACAGGGCTGGTAATATAGCTGTCCGTTTAAAAAAAACAAAGAAAAATAAAATATAATTATTGAATTCTCATCGAAGACCTATGCGGTATCCGTAAAGTAAAACTCGACGATTTTCCTGAACAATCCCCTTGGATTGGTGACTGGGTACTCGGTACTGGGGACTGGGTTTTCCCTATTCCCTATTCCCTCTTCTCCATTGCTCCAGCGAAAAAACCGGCCATCCCGATCACCATTTTTCTTGGCACGAAACGCTGGGAAAAAACCATCAGACGGTCGAAAAGGGTCGGCAGAACCAGGATGCCTCGCCCGCGAAGTCCACGGCGAACTGCTCTGACGACAACATCCACACTTGAAACCGGTACAACAATCCTGCTTTTCTGGTGACCAGCCCGACTATAGAAAAGGTCATTGTCGATGAATCCTGGACAAACAGCAAAGATGCGGATTCCTGTGTCCCGTAATTCACCGGAAAGCGCCTCAGTCAAACCAACCACATAAGCTTTTGTCCCTGAATAGTGTGCCATGCCCGGCACCCCCTGGAAGCCGGCAAGAGAAGCAATATTGATGACAGTGCCACGCCGCCTGACCAGCATGGGGGGAAGAAAAAGGTGGGTCAGCGATGCCACGGCAACCATATTCACCATCACCATACGAACGATATCCTCCTCAGCCATACGCTCAAAACAGCCCGCCACAGAAAAACCCGCACAATTGACGAGGCAATCAATAGCAAGCCCTTGCTCCTGGCAGTAACCGAAAACCTTTGAGGCAGCCTCTTTCTGTTCGAGATCCTGACAAAAGAGGCGCACATCGACACCATGAGAGCGCGTCAGTTCACCGGCAAGTGCTTCGAGCTTCTCCCGTGAACGTGCCACCAGAATGAGATTACTGCCTCTCCGGGCAAAATCGGTTGCCAGCGCCTTGCCAATACCGGTCGAAGCCCCGGTGAGCAGCGTATAGAAACTCATAAAGGATCAACCCATTTTCCGTTCTGCCTGATCAGGTTGATCAGTCGCTCCAGTGCAGACTCTTCCGGCATATTCTCCTCAACGCACTCCTTGCCGACATAGAGACTGATGCGCCCTTTCCCCGAACCGACATACCCGAAATCCGCATCCGCCATTTCACCCGGCCCATTGACGATGCATCCCATGATACCGATCTTCAAGCCTTTGAGATGAGAGACGCGGGCCTTGATTGCCGCAGTTGTCTTTTCAAGTTCGAAATAGGTTCTGCCGCATCCCGGACACGAGATAAACTCGGTTTTGGACATCCTGATTCTTGCCGCCTGAAGGATGTTGTAGGCCAGGGCGATCTCGTCGGAGACCGGCATACCCGTCTCGAGGGCAAGAATATCACCGATACCGTCGCAGAAAAGAGTACCTGTCTGAACAGCGCAATCGATCAGAAGAGAGGCTCTTTCAACTCTCCTCTGGCGGTATCGCACGACCACTGGATAATCGAGACCGGCTTTTTTCATTTCAAGCACAAGTCTCCTGACCGGATAGAGCGGCTGAGCGGAGATAATGGAGAGCATGACCCGATCGAAGCCATTGGTCTTCAGCCTTGAAGCAAGACGAACCAGCACCTCGGCCGGAACATTTTCCGAAGAATTTTCATGGATAAAACAAAGTTCGAGGGCGCCATACCGCTCTTCCAGCGATTCAATGAAACCGGTACCCAGGCTTTCTCCTTCGACAATATCGAGACGCACACGGCCGCAAAGTGCCAGCAGATCGGAGACGATCGACGTATCGGCAGTTGAAACAACAATTTTTTCACGAAGCCCGGCAAGCGAATCGAGCAACCCGGCAAGCAGAGCAATATCTTCGGCACTCCCCGCGCAGACGCTGACCATTTCCGAGCGAATAACCTCTTCAGGTTTGTCAGGATCGAGACGAATGATAATCTCCTCCCTGAGCGAATCCGGATCGGTGGCAGGAGTATGAGCTGCCGTTTCTACCCTCGGCAGGGCATCACCTCCAACCTGAAGACCGGCGCCGACGATCCTGACTGAAGCTCTTCTCGAATAGCTGAACGGCTCAAAAGGAAGCATGGTATGAGCCGGCTCTTTCAAGCCATGCTCAATCACCTGCTTGACCGGAAGATGCGGCGCATCCCCCCTGACCAGAAGACGGTCATTGTATTTCCTGACGATGGCAAACCCGACCGGCACCTCGTTAACCGGGTCCTCGGTCAGAGAAACCCTGATGGTATCGCCAAGACCATCTTCAAGCAGAGCGCCAATGCCCATGGCCGACTTGATACGACCCTCGTCGCCATCGCCAGCTTCGGTCACTCCGAGGTGCAGCGGATAGGCATGACGCAGTTCCGCATCTGCCTTGGCCACCAATAGGCGATAAGCATGAATCATGACCCGGACGTTCGATGATTTCATCGAAAAGAGCAGATCGTAATAGCCTTCATCCTCGCACAGTCTGGCAAATTCGAGCGCCGCTTCCACCATACCTTCGGGAGAGTTGCCATAACGACTCACAATACGGTCGGACAGTGATCCATGATTGGTTCCGATACGCATGGAGACACCCAGCTCCCTGGCTTTGATGACTAAGGGTGTAAACTCCAATCGAACCTTTTCCAGCTCGGCACAATATTGCGCCTCCGTATAGGCTTCGGTCGTGAACTTGCTTCCGGTTGCATAATTACCGGGATTGATGCGGATGTTATCGACAAATTCAACCGCTTTCATGGCCGCTCGGGCGGAGAAATGAATGTCTGCCACCAGAGGAGTCTCGATACCGTCCCGGCGAAGCTGATCGCGGATATGCCTGAGATTGTCGGCATCCTTTTCGGTCGGCACCGTCAGTCGGATAATTTCACAGCCAGCTTCATACAAGCGTCTGCATTGTTCGACCGTTGCTACCGTATCCATGGTATGGGTATTGGTCATGGACTCGACCCTTATCGGCTGGTAACCGCCAAGAGCAATCTGGCCAAAAGGCACTTCGGTGGTGAAACGACGGCGATAACAATAAACCGGAGCCGGATAATCGACAGAATGACCCCGGGCAGGAATATCTTCGGTCATAAGGGCGTGCGTTGAGATTTAAGGGAACGAGTGATACTGAAGGTAGCCAATGACCGGCAGAAATAAAAAGAAGAGCTGGGGAATGGGTACTGGGTAACAAGCAAAGAACGCCGTTCTTCCCAGTGAACCAGAAACTCAATGATGAGTGAGGTAGTCAGCGGTGACAGTAATTCAGGTCGGTATAGCATTGAATCGAGATTCCAACTGAAATCCGATTTGGATACCGATTTGGATACCGATAAAAAGAAGTGCCGATAGTACGCCAACAGTACATTATTTTCTTAGGAATGGGTAATGGGTAATCGGGGCTGAGGGCTGGGAAAAATACAGTTTCAGGAAGCAATATCAATTATTCACGCCACTTTGTCCACAAAGTCCACGACGTCCACTTCATCCACATCCCACAGTACATTCTCCAAAGTCACTGTTCCCTTATCATGAAAACGCTCTCGCCTTTTCTGCGGAAATTGTAGCGCTCGCGGGCAACTCTTTCGACACTGTCGGGCAGATAGGCGTTTCTGATTGTGTTGCGTAACGCGACGATTTTCTTCTGCTCCGCCGCCTGACGATGTTCGAGGCTCCGGTTTTCCACTTCCATTACGATACGGGTAACCAGACCAAAATCTCCGAAAATGAAAAAAAGAACCGACGTAAAGAAAAGCACCCGGATCATGAATCTGACCGGGTGTGTACAGATAAAATCCCAAATATTGGCCAGGAATCTCGTCATGGGTCTCGGGAAAAAACAGGTTTGAGTGGCGAACACACCGGAAATCGGCGAACCCGCCACTCTGATGACTACCAAAAATAAATCGCCCTGAATCAGATACGGAACGCTTTGATACCTGGATAGAGAGCCATACTGCCAAGCATCTCCTCGATCCTGAGCAGTTCGTTGTATTTTGCCATGCGGTCGGAACGCGACATGCTGCCAGTCTTGATCTGCCCTGCATTGGTTGCCACGGCGATCTGGGCGATGGTCGTATCCTCGGTCTCTCCGCTGCGATGACTGATCACTGCGGTGTAACCATTGCGTTTGGCAAGATCGATAGCCTGCAAAGTCTCCGTCAGCGTCCCGATCTGATTAACCTTGATGAGAATAGAGTTGGCGACCCCTCGTTCTATCCCTTCGGCCAGACGCCGGCTGTTGGTCACGAACAGATCATCACCCACAAGCTGAACCCTGTCACCGATCTTGTCGGAGAGCATTTTCCAACCTTCCCAGTCATCTTCAGCCATACCATCCTCGATCGAGATTATCGGGTAACTGCTTGCCCACGAAGCCCAGTAGTCAGACATCTCGTTGGAATCAAGCTCACGCTTCGAAGATTTCTTGAAAACGTAGCGCTTCTTCTCAGTGTCATAAAATTCTGAGCTTGCAGGATCAAGTGCAATCATGACATGAGCACTGCCAAGCCCGCCCTTATCGGTAGGTGCCCCGGCACGGTAGCCAGCCAGGCCTATTGCCTCGATCACCAGCTCTATTGCCTCTTCGTTCGACTTTACATTCGGAGCAAAACCGCCTTCATCACCAACGGCTGTACTCAGTCCCCGGTCATGCAGCAAAGCTTTGAGTGAATGAAACACTTCTGCTCCACACCTGAGCGCATCGGAATAGCGCTCGAAGCCGATCGGCATAATCATGAACTCCTGAAAATCGACCGTATTGTCTGCATGAGCCCCGCCATTGAGCACATTCATCATGGGAACGGGAAGGGTTCTGGCCGTCGTACCGCCGATATATCGGTAGAGCGGCAAGGCTGTGTATGCCGCACCGGCCTTGGCACAGGCAAGAGAAACGCCAAGAATGGCATTGGCGCCAAGGTTTGATTTGTTCGGAGTGCCATCAAGTTCGATGAGCCTGGCATCGATCTCTTCCTGCTCGGTCACGTCCATTCCCAGCAACGCATTGTTGATCAGGGTGTTGACATTTTCAACAGCCTTGAGTACTCCCTTGCCGAGATAAACGTTGCGATCCTTGTCCCTGAGCTCGACAGCTTCGTGAACACCTGTCGACGCACCGCTGGGCACAGCCGCACGGCCAAAAGAACTTTCGGTATATACATCCACTTCGACAGTGGGATTTCCTCTCGAGTCCATGATCTGGCGAGCGTGGATCCTGGTGATGACTGACATGATACGGTGATTTTAAATTGAATGAAGAACAGAAGAGAAAAGATACGCAATGGCACTGATTGTTCGTTCACCATGAATTCATTTTATCACCGGTAAAATACCTTTCATGGTCCCGAAAGCTCTGAATGCAACTTTTTTTCTGTAAGTTTTCCTGAATCTGCCGGAGGCTGAATCCCAGCCGACTGCGCCATGATACAGGGAGCCGGCGAAAGCAGGAAGCTCCGTCCAACCAACCAAAGAAAGGAGTACAGAGATGCAAGCTGTTCCAACGGATCAATTAAGGAACATCGTCGTCACCGGTCATTCCGGAACCGGGAAAACCATGCTGTGCGAATCATTCGCGCTGAATATGGGAGCAATTAATCGTCTCGGCAGCATCGAAGAAGGCACGACCCTTTCCGATTATGCCGCCGACGAAACAGAACGCAAACACAGCCTGAACACAAGCCTTATCCACGGATACTGGAAAGAGAAAAAAATCAATATCATTGACACACCCGGTCTACTCGATTTTCACGGAGATGTCAAATCGGCCATGCGCGTCGCCGACACAGTTCTTCTGACGGTCAACGCAGCAACAGGTGTGGAGGTAGGCACCGATACCATCTGGGAGTATACCAGAGAGTATTACAAGCCAACCATGTTCATCCTGACGAAACTCGATGCTGACCGGGCCGACTTCAACACCACCCTTGAATCTCTTCGCGACCATTTTGGCACTATGGTGACGCCGATCCAGTATCCGGCAGAAGAGGGTCAGGGCCATCACATTCTCATCGATGTCCTGCTGATGAAACAGCTCGAGTTCAGCCCTGATAAACCGGGAAGTATGGTGATTTCCGAGATTCATGATCTGTACCGCAGAAAAGCTGAGGAACTTCACCAGCAACTGGTCGAGACAGTCGCAGAAACCGACGAAGAGTTGATGAATCGCTTTTTCGAAATAGGCACCCTGACCGAAGAAGAGCTTCGATCAGGAATCAAATCAGCACTGCTCACCAGAACCTTTTTTCCGGTTTTCTGCACCTCCCCCCTGCATCTTATCGGTTCCGAACGCCTCCTGAACGCCATTGTTAACCTCTGCCCTTCACCGATCGAGCGAGGTCCGGAACATGGATACTGTTCACTGATGAATGATGAAAAGCTGCTTCAGCCAGATCCTGACGGCCCGACCATTGCCTTCATCTTTAAAACCATGTCTGAGCCCAGAGTAGGGGAAATTTCCTATGTGCGCGTCTATTCAGGACATATCGAAAGCGGGCATGAACTGATCGATGTCCAGACAGGACAGCTTGAAAAGCTGGGTCAGGTCTACACCATGCTAGGACAGAAAAAAGTACCTGTTGACAAACTGCTTGCCGGAGATATTGGCATGGTGGTTAAACTCAAGAATTCGCACACCAACGATACCCTTGCCGACAAGGGTGTTGAATGCAGGATAAGCCCGATAAACTTTCCTGAACCGGTACTCTCATCGGCCATCATACCAGTGACCCAGGGAGATGAAGAAAAAATATCTGCCGGGCTGCACCACCTGCACGAAGAGGATCCAAGTTTTGCCATTGAGCATGATGTTGAATTCAACCAGACCATTCTGAAAACACTTGGCGAAACGCATCTTGACATCATTATCAGTCGGCTTTTCAACAAATTCAATGTGCGAGTCGAAGTAACTCCCGTGAGAATCCCGTACCGGGAAACCATCAGGGTGAGTGCATCAGCACAAGGAAAATTCAAGAAGCAATCGGGTGGTCGAGGCCAGTATGGAGATGTCTGGGTTCGTATCGATCCTTCCGAGCGCGATTCCGGCTTTGAATTTTCCAGTGAAGTCGTTGGTGGCGTCGTGCCAACCCGCTACATCCCTGCCGTTGAAAAGGGACTTCGTGAATCGATTACCGAAGGAATTTTGACCGGCTATCCTGTAGTCGATCTAAAAGCTGTTGTCTTCGACGGCTCCTTCCACCCCGTCGACAGTTCTGAATACGCATTCAAGATTGCCGCCAGCATGGCCTTCAAGAGCGCCTTTGAAAAAGCAAAACCTCTGATTCTTGAACCAATATGCTCGCTGACCGTACAGACTCCGGATCAGTTCACCGGTGAAATCGTTGGTGACATTTCCAGTAAACGGGGAAAAATTCTCGGAATGGATACCGATACCCGGTTCCAGATCATCAAAGCCCTTATTCCACAGGCGTCACTTTCTACCTTTCACCATTCGCTCACGAGACTGACTCAAAGTCGGGCCCGCTACCATTATGAGTTCAGCCACTATGAAGAGGCGCCCGTTGAAATCGTAAACCAGCTCATCGCCGAAAAAAATAGTGAAAAGTGAACAATGGAGAGTGTGGACAGTACCTGCTGTCCACACTCTCCATAACGCTGTTCATCCACCGCCGCCGCCAGCCTGTATTACAGCCTTCCGGTTATTGAAAGCAGTTTGAGCCACCAGACCATCCAGATCGCTTCAGCGATGTTTTTTTTCGTCATCTTTGACTTCCCAATGGTTCGATCAACAAACACTATTGGTACTTCGTGAATGACAAATCCTTTTTTCCATGCTCGGTAATTGATCTCGATCTGAAATGAATAGCCTTGTGAATGAATCCTGCCAAGCGCAATGGATCGCAGTACCTTTGCACTGAAACACTTGAATCCGCTGGTTGGATCGGAGATCGGCATACCGGTTATCCACCTGGTATAAATACTGGCTCCCTTCGAAAGAATCAGCCGTGAGAGTGGCCAGTTGACCACATTGACCGTATTGTTTAAATATCTTGAACCGATGACAAGATCAGCATCCTGCATGGCCTCTCTCAAAGATCTGATTGCCGCCGGATCATGGGAAAAATCGGCATCCATTTCGATGATCTGTGCATATCCCTTCTCAAGCGCATAACGGAAACCCATAAGATAAGCTGTTCCGAGACCAAGTTTGGAAGGTCTGACCAGAAGCCTGACTCTTGAATCGTCAGCTTCAATACGTCTTACCATCGCAGCTGTACCATCAGGCGAACTGTCATCGATGACCAGAATATCGACATGATCAGGGTAATTCTCAAGGATGGCACCAATCAGACGACAGATATTGAGCGCCTCATTGTAGGTTGGAATGATGATCAGCGTTCTTGCCGAAAGTTTCTTTTCGTCAATCACTTCCTTTTTCGATTTGTCGTGCACGTTTCTGTGATTTTATCTGGCTCATGCGGTATGCACCAACAAAAAAAGCATTGCTTCCTGAAAAGCAATGCTTTTTTTCTTTACCGGCAATTGCGGTATAAATGCTGCTCTACCTTACTTCACGATGGAAACGATGAAGGAACCTTAAATCAAAATCGAGCCTTTCGGGAGGAGTGTAGGAGAAATCGAGCACATCGCCTTCAGGCATCACCTCAATAAGAGCGCCTGACGGACACTCATCGCCAGTAAAACATGCCGAGCAGGAGATACAGGCGACCTGATCGACATAACACCTGAAGCCCCCCTCCTGAACATCTCCATAGAACTTGTAACCAATGGCATTGACCTTCGGCGGGCACTTGTCAAGGCACAGACCGCACCCGACACAGAGGTTCTCGATAATGAAGTAATGACTTTTTGCACGCGGAGCTGCTTTCGCTGCCGGAGCTGAAGGAGCAGCTTTTGCCGCTGGTGCGGCTGGTGCTGCTTTCGCTGCCGGAGCCCCCTTTGCCGCCGGAGCTGGCTTTGCCGCTGCCGGCTTGACATAGGGAAGAGCAGATTCCTGACGAACACCCGAACGCCCCAGGGTAACATTCAGCGACGCAAGTCTTGCTTTGCCTGATTGCTTGGGAGCAGGTGCGCCACTTTTGGGTGCGGGTGCTCCTGCCTTCGGTGAAGCCGGACCTTTAGGCGCAGAGGGTGCTCCGGCTTTCGGTGCAGCCGGAGTACCTTTCGGGGCTGCTTTCGCGCCCGGAGCAGGTACCTGGTTTTTATTTTCAACAGGTTCGGCCATAAAAACCCCCTATCTGAAATTTTATTTCGTTGTAAACGTTAGTGCTCAAGATGGTCGAAGGGGCAGGCGCCCCTTCGACCTTTTAACTATTACGCAATCAGTTTCATCAGTGTATCGACCAGCTGAGCCAGCATCTCCTGACCAGAGACAGCTGCGTGGCTGACTGGCGGAGGAAGCGGTGAATTGGTCTGATAGAAACCATTGGCAATGAACAGGAACACCAGCATGAAAGTACCACCGAAGTACAGGAAGGTACCGGCAAGTTTGGAATCCGAAATAGTCAGAACCGGGAACCTGAACTGAACATCCCTGTTGAGGAACTTCTTGCCTAACCAGCGAATGGTACGGGTCTGGATATCGGCGCCTTCAAGACGTGAGCCACGATCTTCAAACCATACGGCAAAGCTGATGAACCACACCAGGTGACCGATCATAAGAATGGTCGAAAGGTGTGAACTCGAGAAAATCGTCACGGTCTCTGTCCAGAAATAGTAGAAAATGCCTGAAGTGTAGTGATGCTGCAAATGGGCAATCGAGTCCCAGGCCTTCGCATCGGCAGCAGGCACACCATACATCATGGAAGCGATCCAGGCACCGTCGATATACCAGCAGACTGCTGAAAGACCCTTGACACCCCAGAGCATGGCAAACCAGAGCTGATCCTGAATGGAGACACCGCAGGTACCACCATAGACAGGGCCCAGGCACGGGAAGGAGTAAGAGTTCTTCTTGAGGCCAAGATCATCCCACAACGGAGAGGTGTGAGAAAAGAACGCGATACGCACCAGAGCGATAAGCGAAAAGAGTGAACCAGCCGTAATGACGTGTGCCATGACCCAGTCGTTGATGCTCGGATCGGCAAACATCCACTGGAAAACCGGCAGAGGCTTCAGCCAGTAGAACGACATCATGATGTTGGTGCCGAAGAGGTTCAGCTCGCAGATGGTGTTCCAGACGATGACGGCATACACGGAGAGCATCGTCGAGAAACAGAGGGCCATAACGGTACCGAGAATCTTGACCTGCACTTCCTGATCACGGCCTTTGGTGATCCAGATCGACTTGATCTGGTTGTAGATGCCGTTGAGCTGGATTTTAAGCAGGTACTGGCCACCATGATACACACCGGCAAACACATAGAGCACACCACAGATGATGTGGTTGAAGGTAATGAGGTTGATCACCACCCGTGACATACCGAACGACTCGCCGTTTCTCGGAAGAATGGCGTAAGGAGCGAACTCGGCGAACTCCTTGGCGCCCGAAATAACCTTGCCACCCTGCTCAACAAAGTTGAAGCTGACACGGTTGAACGGTTCACCATAGATGTAGAAGACCAGCTTGTCGAGGTCTTTGTAATAGGCATGGAACGAAGGCTGCTGGAATGCAACGAATGCAATGACACCAAGGGCGATGTTGATATAGCCAATAGCGGTCAGGTGGACCGAGAAAGCGGCTTTCATGTCATCGTTAAGGTGAATGGCGGCATTCGGGGGATTGTTCCACCAGTAGATTCCGAGAGCGAAGAAGACAACGAAAAAGACGAACGACATGAAGGTCTCGGAGTTGATCGTCTGAAAGTCGGGAATCGGAGCGAAACCCAGAAGAAGCCACATCACCAGACCCCAACCGAGAAACAGAAGGGACATGTAGACGGCATGTGGTCCGAGCGCTTCCTTGTAAGATTTGGCGCTGGTTCCGTTGAAAACCATATCACCAAACTGTCCGAGAAAACGGAAATCACGGAAGTTGCCGCAACGACCGGTGAAGGGATTGGTCAGATTGTGCGTCCAGTGGCGCCATCCCCCGAACAGAAGCACGGAACCGGCCAGGAAGTGATAGCCTGCCCAACCCAGAAGTTTGGTGGCAGCCCACTGAAGATCAGCAGTCTTGGTACTGTAGGTATCGATACCAAGTGAGACCATCCTTGGTTTGATAGTCAGATAGAACCAGTTGTCATGAAAGCCCGGAGCTCCCCAGGGAAATACCTGGATACCCGAGATGTAGTAGATTGCCATAATGAAGCCAAGCACACCAAGCAGGGCGAGATGGCCGCCTACCACCTGCTCGTCATCGACTTTTTCGGTATCGAAGATCTGGTACCACTTCGTTGAGCGGGTTTCTGTTCGCTGAAACAGAAAACGTCTCATCTTGGCGGCATCCTGTTCTTTAATGACCGATGCTCCGCCTGGTGCGCCACTCGCCTTTGGAGTCGGCGCATTCCCCTTGGGAGGAGGCACTGTCCCCTTCGGCTTGACCCCTGCGGGTTTCACTTGTTCAGCCATTGTATTTTCTCCTTTGTTTGGACGTATTTTCAGGTTGAAGAAACCGAAAAAACCGGTTATCGCCTCCATGACAGGCGGCCCGCTGACTGCACCGGTAAGAAACCCGGTAACAGACAAAACATGCAGAGATCCCCGGAAAAAACATTCTTGCAGTCTGGTTCAGAGAAAAAACCAACCTGCAACAGTAGCAAATAAAATAAGAAAAATTATTTAATAATAAAGTTTTTTGCCCGAGTTCCCCATGCCCCAGCCTGTCTGACAGGCATTTCCGGAGATCTCTGAGATCAGAAAAAACCGGATATCCGGGCTATATTCACAGAAAACCTTCAACACTGGAAAAAATAATCATGCAGATCGATTTCACCAAAATGTCGGGCGCGGGAAACGATTTTATCGTCATCGACAACCGGCAGGGCCTTTTCAGGCTCCCTCATGATCAGATTAAAACACTCTGCACCCGCAGAACCGGCATAGGCGCCGACGGCCTGATACTGATAGACGCATCCGGAACGGCGGACTTCAGGATGAACTACCACAACGCAGACGGTTTTTCTGG
>JAAXWL010000025.1 GCA_013334975.1 Chlorobiaceae bacterium | reverse complement strand
CTCACCAGCCTTACGCCGCCCCAGCACCATATCGAAATTGTGGACGAACACTTCCATGACGCCATCAATTACGATGGTGATTATGATTTGATAGGCGTAACATCACGAACGCTCGAAGCCACCCGAGCCTATGAAGTAGCCGACGAGTTCAGAAAACACGGCAAAACCGTCGTCCTCGGAGGCTTGCACATCTCGTTCAATCCGGATGAGGCGGCCCGGCATGGAGATTCGATCGTTGTAGGAGAAGCGGACAATCTCTGGACGACACTGCTTGACGATGTGGCCAACAAGCGACTCAAGCCCCTCTATGACGCCAAGGAGTTCCCTCCTGTCAAAACGGTCGTCCCGTTAAACTACGCCCGTATCGCCAAAGCCTCAAAACGCACCAGGGTCGATGGCACCAAATCGATTCCACTCTACGTCACCAGGGGATGCCCATTCAACTGTTCGTTCTGTGTCACTCCCAACTTCACCGGAAAGCAATACCGGGTACAGAATCCCGACTCACTGAAGTTTCAGGTTGAAGAGGCCAAGAAGTACTTCTTCAAGTCGAGTGGAAAGAATTCAAAGCCCTGGTTCATGCTCACCGACGAAAACCTCGGCATCAACAAGAACAAGCTCTGGGAGTCGCTCGACCTGCTCAAGGAGTGCGATATCACCTTCAGCGTCTTCCTCAGCATCAACTTTCTTGAAGACCCGGTGACGGTCAGAAAACTGGTCGAGGCCGGCTGCCTCTTCGTACTTGCAGGTCTCGAATCGATCAAACAGAGCACCCTGGAGGCCTATAACAAGGGCCATGTCAACTCGGCGGACAAGTATTCGAAGATCATTGAGGATTGTCGTCAGGCCGGACTCAACATCCAGGGGAACTTTCTCTTCAACCCGGCTATCGACACCTTCGAAGATATCGATGAACTGGTGCAATTCGTCGAGAAGAACCACATCTTCATGCCCATCTTCCAGATCATCACCCCGTATCCGGGTACCCAGATGTACCACGACTACAAAAACAGCGGGCTGATCACCATCGAAGACTGGGAAAAATACAATGCCCTCCATCTGGTCATCAAGTCGGATCGCTACGACCCTCTGCTTTTCCAGTACAAGGTACTTTCAAGCTATGTCAAGGTTTACTCCTGGAAGCATATCCTCGCCAGAACCTGGTACAATCCGAACAAAATGATCAATCTCATCACCAGCATCGCCTTCAGGACCCACCTGACGGCACAGTTGAAAGCTTTCGAACGCGACAACAAGGTTCGCCCCGAGATGCTGATCGGCGTCAAACCGGTGATGAATGGATGAAAAGAGGAGTAAAGCCGCCCTTGAACTGGCCGTGAGGCTCCTTTCCGGAAGAGCACACAGCCGGTATGAACTCGAAATCAAACTAAAAAAAAAGGGGTTCGACGAAGACGCAATAGTGAAAACCATGGAACGGCTCGATCAGCTCAAGCTGCTTGATGATCGGGCCTTTGCCAGCAGTTGCATGTCCAGCATTGCCCGACGCTGCCCCGAAGGCAAGCTCAAGACACGATTTCGAATGAAGCAGAAGGGTTTGAGCACCGAAGTGATCGACGAAGTACTCGCTTCAACCGACCAGCTGGCTCTTTGCCAGGCTGCCGCCGAAAAAAAGTTACGCACCCTCTCCGGCCCTCCAGAAACCATAAAGAAAAAACTGATCACCTTCCTCATCAACCGTGGCTTCGACTGGGAGACGATAAGAAAAGTGCTGAGCAATGAGCAATGAGCCTCCCTGTAATGAACAAAGGCGGCCTCAAAAGCCACCTTTGTTCATTACCCATTCCTGAGAAACTCATGTACTGTTGACGTACTATGATCTTTCTTTTTTCGATTTCGATACCGATTTCGATACCGACTCCGATTTTTCAACTATCAACTACTCTTCCCCTGCATGGACGAGGGTGCCGATGGGGTCGCCTTTGAGCAGGCGGCTGAAGTTACCGTTTGTATTCATATTGATCACAACAATCGGAAGATTGTTTTCGCGGCAGAGCGTAATGGCTGTCATATCCATCACCCTGAGGTTTTTGCGGATCACATCGAAATAGGATATCCGTGGATAAAACACCGCATCGGGATTCTTTTCAGGATCTGAATCGTAAACCCCTTCCACTCTGGTTCCCTTGACGATGACATTGGCCTCAATTTCAATCGCCCTGAGCGAAGCGGCCGTATCCGTGGTGAAGTAGGGGTTACCCGTACCGGCACCGAAGATGACAACGCGCCCTTTTTCAAGATGGCGCACAGCTCTGCGCCTGATGAACGGCTCTGATATCTGCTCCATTTTGATCGCCGTCAGGAGACGGGTATGAATGCCTTTGCGCTCCAGAGCGTCCTGGAGGGCAAGTGAGTTGATCACCGTGGCAAGCATCCCCATATAATCGGCCTGGACACGATCCATCGATGCTGCGGCCTTCGACAAACCACGGAATATATTGCCTCCGCCGATCACCAGAGCTATTTCAGCACCGAGATCGCAGGCCTCCCTGATCTGGTCAGCAAATCCTTCGAGAACTCCGGCATCAATTCCATATCCTCCCTCTCCGGCAAGAGACTCGCCGCTGATCTTGAGAAGAATTCTCTTGTATTGTAGCATAACTGCTTCTCCTTATAGTGGTTAGCTGATTGGCAGTTCGACGGATTTCCGGAACTTACTCGTAATAAGCAAAAAAAAAGCCTCGTAACAACGAGGCTTTTTCAAGTTTCAGGCTCCCATCTGGTAGCGAACAAATCCTTTGACAGCGACCTGCGCCTTGTTCTTTTTACGGAACTCGTCGAGCACCTGTGATACACGCACATTCTGATCCTTGATGAAGGTCTGCTCGGTCAGCACGACCTCCTGATAATACTTGTCAAGACGACCCATGACTATCTTGTCGACAAACTGCTCAGCCTTGCCCTGTGAAAGAGCCTGCTGACGGTAAATCTCCTTCTCCTTTTCAACATAATCATCCGGAACCAGAGAACGATCGGCTACGATAGGTGCTGAGGCAGCAATCTGCATGGCCAGATCTTTGGCCAGACTCCGGGCTTCTTCGGGTTTGTCAGTAGTGATCGCGACAAGCGAGGCGAGTTGCGATCCGGGATGAATATAGCTTTCAAGAACACCATCTTCGGCTGAAAGCATGGCCAGACGTCTGAGTTCGAGTTTTTCACCAAGCTTGCCAGTCATCGATTTGAGTGTCTCTTCAACACTTTCACCGCCATAGGCCTCTCCGAGTCTGATTGCAAGAAGCTGCTCCTTCGTCTGGCATTGGTTGGCAAGGGCCAAACCGGCCAGCTCACTTGCAAATCCGGTAAACACTTCGCCGCGGGCGACGAAATCGGTTTCGCAATTCAACTCGAGAATGATTCCCTTCTTCTGATCATCGCTCAGAAGGATGCAGATTGCTCCTTCTGAAGCCTCGCGATCAGCTCGCTTGGCCGCCAAGGCCGCGCCTTTCTTGCGGAGATATTCGATGGCTTTCTGCATATCTCCCCCTGTCTCTTCAAGGGCTTTCTTGCACTCCATCATGCCGACGCCGGTGGTGTCCCTGAGATGTTTGACGTCTTTGGCAGAAATCTGGCTCATAATATACTATCGGTAATTATCGTGATTGATACGGCAGACCCGGCAGGAACGTTGATCGTCCTGCCGGATCGGGTAGGGTTAACAGTGCTCTTATTCGCCTTTAATCGGCTCCTCATCGACCTCTTCTTCATCCATTTCAACGAGGACTTCCTGTTCGACCTGCAGGGCGCGCGCCTGTATGATGGTATCGGCAACGGCCTTCACCATGAGATTGATCGAGCGGATAGCATCGTCGTTGGCCGGAATCACGTAATCGACCTCGTCAGGATCGCAGTTGGTATCGACCATGGCGAAAATCGGGATACCGAGGGTGCGTGCCTCCTTGATGGCGATGTGCTCTTTCTTGATGTCAACCACGAAAAGCGCGGCAGGAAGCCTGTTCATGGTGGCAATACCTCCGAGAATACGCACGAGTTTATCTTTCTCGCGAAGCAGCATGAGTCGCTCCTTCTTGGTGATCATATCGAAGGTGCCGTCAGTCTCCATCCTGTCGATGGAGTTCATGCGACGTATGCTCTGGCGAATGGTGGAGAAGTTGGTCAGCATGCCTCCGAGCCAGCGCTCGCAGACATAAGGCATACCGGCACGCTCAGCCTGTTCGGCAATAATGACCTTGGCCTGCTTCTTGGTGCCAACCAGCATGATCTCCCTGCCAGTCGAAGCAATGGCTTCGATTGCTTTCAGAGCCTCATCGGCAAGTACGAGAGTTTTCTTGAGATCGATAATGTGAACGCCGTTCTTCTCCATGAAGATATACGGTTTCATTTTAGGGCTCCATCGGCGGGCGAGGTGACCGAAGTGTACGCCTGCCCTGAGCATCTCTTCGAGCTGGAAGTGTGACATGATTGTTTTGTTCCTGTTTGGTTATTCCTCTACCCGTCCTTCCTTAAGGGACGCCGGACAGCTCTTGAATGAACTGACCGGAGCACCATCGGGGGATCCCGGGTTACCACCCGGAACACTTCCCCGGAAATTCATCCGGCAAGCCGGAATGACAGGGTATGTGATTTGATTGCAGCTATGAAAAAAAATCAGCGCTTCGAGAACTGGAAGGATTTACGAGCCTTCTTGCGGCCATACTTCTTCCTCTCGACCATACGCGGGTCCCTGGTAAGAAGGCGATCGGGCCTGAGCATGGCACGGATCGTCTCGTCGTACTCGACCAACGCCCTGGCGATAGCCAGGCACACGGCGCCCGACTGACCGGTAACACCGCCGCCCCGAACATTGACCCTGATATCGAATTCGTTCTGTTTGTCGGCAGCAACCAGCGGTTTCAGCGCCTGGCTCCTCTTGAACTCATCCTTGAAATACTCTTCGACCGGCAGTTTGTTGACCACGATTTTACCCTTGCCAGGCGACATGAACACTCGTGCAACCGAAGTCTTGCGGCGGCCTACGGTATCGATAACCTCTTTCATCAGTATACGTTGTATTTATTGATTGACTTTCATTTCCACCGGTGTCTGCGCAGCATGCGGATGCTCCGGACCTGCGTAAACTTTCAGCTTCCTGAAAAGCTGTCGTCCAAGGTTGTTATGCGGAAGCATACCCCACACGGCACGCTCGATCACTTTTTCCGGTCTTTTCTGAAGCAGATCCTTTGCCTTCTCGATTCTGACGCCGCCGGGATAGAGCGAGTGAGAGAAGTAGGTCTTATCGTCGTGTTTCTTGCCACTGAGCGCTACCTTGCGGGCATTGGTCACGACCACGAAATCACCGGTATCGATATGGGGAGTAAACTGCGGTTTGTGCTTTCCTCTCAGGACGATAGCGATCTGGGCGGCCATCCTGCCGAGAACCTGATTCTCCGCATCGATGACATACCATGTCCGCTCAACCTCGCCTGTTTTGGCTGAGTATGTTTTACAACTTAACGTCTTGCTCATGCTTCTCTAATGATTATCTGGTCTATTCCGAAAAATAAAGTTGAGCAATGTAATTTATTTCGATTAATTCTACAAACTATTACCTTGTTCTCTTTGCATATTGCTCAATCCAAACGCAGACGTTTCGAAGACGCCTGCACGCCATTCATCCATGAAACCATTGATCGCTCTGGTAGGCCGACCCAACGTCGGCAAATCGACCCTTTTTAACCGAATCCTCAGGCAGAAAAGCGCCATCGTCGACCCCGCGCCGGGAGTCACCAGAGACCGGCATATCTGCCCCGGTGAGTGGCAGGGCAAACAGTTCCTGCTCATGGATACCGGTGGTTACGCTCCGGAAAATGATTCGCTCAGCGTCGCCATGCTCGAACAGACCATGCGTGCCATCGAGGATGCCGATGCCATCATCTTTATCGTCGATGCCCGATCCGGCCTTACCTATCTCGATCTCGACATCACAAAAATCCTCCAGAAAAATTATAGTAACAAGAAAACTTTCTTTGCCGTCAACAAGGTAGACAACCCGCAGGTAGCACTCGAAGCCGCAGCACTGGTCAGAAGCAGCTTCACCGACCCCTGGTTTATTTCGGCGCGTGATGGCGCCGGGGTAGCCGACATGCTCGATGAGGTGCTCAATTCCCTTCCCTGCCCCGAAGGTGAAGAGGTTGAAACAGATCATAGCATCAAGCTTGCTGTGCTCGGCAGGCCCAATGTCGGCAAATCGAGCCTCGTCAATGTCCTGCTTGGCGTCGAGCGTCAGATCGTCTCGGATATCCCCGGCACAACACGCGACGCCATCGATTCTGTCCTGAAACGCAACGGCACAGAGTACACCCTGATCGACACGGCAGGGCTCAGGAAACGGACCAAAATCGATCCCGGTATCGAATTCTACAGCTCGGTCAGGACCGAACGGGCTATCGAGCGCTGCGATGTGGCTTTGGTGATGCTCGACGCCCGAGTAGGGCTCGAAAGCCAGGACATGAAGATCATCCACATGGCCATCGAGCGCAAAAAAGGGGTGCTGCTCCTGGTCAACAAGTGGGATCTGGTCGAAAAAGATTCAAAAACCAGCAAAGCCTTCACAGACAACCTTCAGCAACAGCTCGGCAACATCAGTTACATTCCGGTTATCTTCACCTCTGCCCTGACCAAAAAGAACTGCTACCGGGCCATAGACGCCGCCGCAGAAATTGCACTGAACCGGCGTCAGAAAATCAGCACCAGCAACCTGAACCGCTTCCTGCAGGAGGCCCTCTCGATGAGGCACCCATCCACCAAATCGGGCAAAGAGCTGAAAATCAAGTACATGACCCAGATCGAATCAAGCCATCCGGTCTTCGCCTTTTTCTGCAACGACCCTGAATTGCTCGAAAGCAATTTCAGACGTTTCCTCGAAAAACGGCTGAGAGAGAGCTTCGATTTTGCAGGAATGCCCATCACCATGCGGTTTTTAAGAAAATGAGCAGGGGAACAGTAAAGGCACCGCCACGGTTCTGATAACGGCCTTAACATTAAGATCGGACGGATCCGACTGATCTCACATTCAACCAAACACAAAAGAAAAAATATGGCAATACAGCAATCGCAGATCATTGAAGCGCTCAGCACCGTTATGGATCCAGATCTCGGCAGGGACCTCGTCTCTCTGGGTATGATCAGTGAGGCTGCCGCTGATGAAGCTGGCAACATCTCGGTCACGGTTGAACTCACCACACCCGCCTGCCCGATGAAGGAGTCGATCAAGCAGTCCTGCATCGCCGCAATCAGGGCCGCTATACCTGAAGCCTCGTCGATCGGGGTCATTATGACCTCAAAGGTAACATCATCGTGCAGCCACCACGGTGGTCATGGAGAGCACGGCCATCATGGCAGCAATGGAGGGCATGGCGGACACGGTGCACCGCAGAAGATCGAACTGGTCAACGTCAAAAACATCGTGGCGGTCGCCTCGGGAAAAGGGGGCGTCGGCAAATCAACCGTTTCGGTCAACCTTGCCGTCAGCCTTGCTGCTTCAGGCGCAAAGGTTGGCCTGATCGACGCCGACCTCTACGGGCCGAGCATCCCGACCCTGTTCGGACTCCAGAACACCAGACCAGAGATTCTGAACCAGAAAATCATGCCAATCGAAAAATTCGGCGTCAAGCTGATGTCTATCGGCTTTCTGGTCGATCCCGAGACAGCGCTGATCTGGCGAGGCCCCATGGCATCGAGCGCCATCCGCCAGCTCATCACTGACGTGGATTGGCAGGAGCTCGATTACCTGATTTTCGACCTTCCTCCCGGCACCGGCGACATCCAGCTCACCCTTGTGCAGAACCTGGCCATCTCCGGCGCGGTCATCGTGACCACCCCGCAGGATGTCGCTCTGGCCGACGTGGCCAAAGCGGTCACCATGCTCAGAAAGGTCGATGTTCCTATTCTCGGTGTCGTGGAAAACATGAGCTGGTACGAGCTGCCGGATGGCACGCGCGACTACATCTTCGGACGGCAGGGCGGCGAAAAATTTGCCAGAGCCAATGCCCTTCCCTTCCTGGGATCGATTCCGATCAGCGGTTCTGTTCGCGAGGGCGGCGATGCCGGTACCCCTTTCATCCTCAGCAACCCGGAGGCTCCAGCTTCTATTGCAGCCAGCCGTGTCGCTGGTGAGATTGCAAGACAGATATCGATCCTGAACTCAACCTGCACGGTTGACTGAGATCGTCCCCCACAGAGGAGAGCCTGTAAATTTTTCCGGATTTTTTCGGGTTCTCCTTCTGTTGTTATATTGATTGTCAGTTCAGGGACTGAAGCTCGTCCCCGTTCGTTCATCATCACACACCAATCATCCGTACCCATGAAGGATTATCTGCCAAACAGCGACCCACTTTACGACAAAGTCATCAGCGCTCTTGAAACCGTCCGTCCCTACCTTCAGGTTGATGGTGGAGACTGCCAGCTTGTGGGCATCTCCAAGGACATGGTCGTCGATGTCAAGCTCCTCGGCGCCTGCGGCTCCTGCCCCATGAGCACCCTGACCCTCCGCGCCGGTGTCGAGCAGGCCATCAAAAAAGCCATACCCGAAATCGCCCGCGTCGAGCAGGTCTGATCCCAACGACACCGAAAACGAAAACGGCTGCCCGGAAAATCATCACTGGAGCAGCCGTTCGTGTCTGTTGGTCAAATGCTGAACCGAACCTCTCTTTATCGATCTGGTACATTCATAGCCCTGACCGATGTTTACACCGGGACTCAGCCGCCAGATTTTGAGAATGCTCAGGATGCCATCGACAACATGAGGCAATGGGTTGGTGATAATCCCAGGTTTCATCCCCACGCTGCTCAACACGATTTTGAGGCATGGCTGTTGCCGTACTGGCCAACAATACAAAAAATAGCCGGTCATAATAAACGTGCTCCCGCCGGACAAACTGAAACCGTCAACCACAACAACCCACCAGCTTACAGAATCATGGAAATTTTCCGGATCGGGAAATCTGGACGCTGTAACGTCAAAACCCGTGACACCAAAAAGATATTGGAAGGTCAGGATTTACTTGTTTCCGCTAACCAATGCCCAACCCTCAAGTCGTTTATCAACACCATCCTGACGATCTGTGACGGTGAAGTCATTCCATGAAACCCTGCGAACAGCCAGAAACCCGAGAATGAACAGAGTTCATTGACAAAACAGAATACGCATTCTCTGCCATTGTCCACTTCGTCCACCTCGTCTACTTCCCACATTCCTGATCCAGATTGCGTAGCAGCAGTTCGAGTGAGTCGTCGTTTTTGACGAGCACTTCGCGTGGTTTGCTGCCGTCTCCGGCGCTGACGATGCCGTTCTGTTCGAGCTGGTCCATCACGCGCCCGGCACGACTGAACCCGAGTCTCAGACGGCGCTGCAAGAGAGAGACACTCGCCTGCTGGTGTATGACGACGAGCCTGGCGGCCTCTTCAAACATGCTGTCGCGCTTCTCCCTGTCCTGCCCACCTCCTGAGCCGGAACCATTCGAAACAGGTGGTTCGGGCAGCATACAGGCCTCTCGCAATGATGGCTGGTTTCCGATGAACGAAGTGATCGCCTCGACCTCCTGCGTCGAAACGAACGGGCACTGGATACGCACCGGCTTGGGAAGGTATGCTGGCTGGAACAGCATATCACCGTTACCAAGAAGCTGCTCGGCTCCCGAAATATCGAGAATGGTTCGGGAATCGACCTTGCTGGCCACCTGAAAAGCGATACGCGAGGGAAAGTTGGCTTTGATGATACCGGTGATGATATCGACCGAGGGGCGCTGTGTGGCCACGATCAGGTGGATACCGACCGCTCGTGAAAGCTGTGCCAGACGGATGATCGGCTCTTCGACCTCGCGACCAGCAGTGATCATCAGATCAGCAAGCTCGTCGATCACCACCACGATGTAACAGAGTGGATCACCGCTCATCTTTTTGTTGTAATCGCCGATATTACGCACCTCACACTTTTCGAGAATGCTGTAACGGTGCTCCATTTCACGCACAACCGACTTGAGCGCGAACACCGCTTTCTGTGGATCGGTCACGATCTGTTCATCGAATCCGGGAAACTTCGCGAGGAAATGGTTCTTCAGATGCTGGTACTGAAAAAGTTCAACCCGTTTTGGATCAATC
Organism: Chlorobiaceae bacterium; assembly: GCA_013334975.1. Taxonomy (GTDB): domain Bacteria; phylum Bacteroidota; class Chlorobiia; order Chlorobiales; family Chlorobiaceae; genus Chlorobaculum. The sequence goes on along the minus strand of JAAXWL010000025.1, from coordinate 17,189 downwards.
AGCACAAACTTCACCTCATCCGGCCTTTTCGAATAGAGCAGGCTGGTAAGAATCACGTTGATTGCCACCGACTTGCCCGCACCCGTCGCACCGGCGATCAGAAGGTGAGGCATGGTCGTAAGATCTTCAACAACCACTTCGTTCGAGATACTCTTGCCGAGTACGATCGGCAGCTTCATGGTGCTGTTCTTGAACTTTTCGACCTGCAAAACCGAGCGCATCATCACCGTTCTGGGCTTGTTGACCGGAATCTCCACACCAACTGCGTTTTTGCCGGGAATGGGCGCAATAATCCTGATACCGCGTGCCGCCATAGCCATGGCAAGATCATTTTCAAGCGATTTGATCCTGCTGATCTTGACCTCCGGGGCCAGTTCGAGTTCAAACAGAGCCACCCTCGGTCCAACCGTCGTGGAAATGCGAACGACATCGATCTTGTAGATCTTCAGCTTTTCAAGCAACCGGTCCTTGGTTTCTGCCAGATGGCGCTCATCGAAACTTTCATCGCTATCGAGAGGCTTCTGCAACAGGTCGATCGATGGAAAACGATACTGAACATGATCGTGCGTCCTGACCTTGAGCCGCCGTTCGTCCAGATCAGCCTCCTCTTCCTGCACCCCTGGCTGGATAATCATCTCGGGCTCGGCTCCCGAGTTACGAGGCAGCGGAGGATCAGGAAACCTGATCTCCACTACCTCGGCTGGTATAATGATCGGTTCGGGGTCTGGAAGCTTTGCAGACAGCTGCTCCGACTCCTGTTCAGCTTCAGGTTCAGTCACCACAAGGAACTCCGGAGGCTGCACAGGTTTTTCAGCCTCTCTGGAGGTTTTGGTGTTCGTCGCAGCACGTTTCTTCCTCTTTTTCTGCTCCTTTTCAAGTGCTGCTGCTGCTTTGGCGGCTTTACTCCTGGCCTGCGCCTCCTCTTTTTCGTGGCGCTTTCTTGCCCGTTCATCCCTGATAAAGCGCACTGTCGCCGAAACCTTTCCGGCAAAGGCTCGCACCTGACCAATGGTATGCGCAATGAAGTTCCGCCCCATGTAGAAGGTCAGCACCAACGCGAAAAGGATGGTCAGCACCCATGCCCCGGCAACCCCGATAATGGTCGAAAGAAAAGCGGCAAGCATACGTCCTGTGGCACCCGACATAACATCGGCAAAAGAGGCTGTGGAAAGGCCGATCATCGTCGCCAGATCGAGTGCGGTCAGAAGCGTGTAGACAAGAAAAAAAAGTGACGGCCTGAGCGACTTCAGGCGGAAAAGATGCCATCCGAACACAAGAAACCCGAAAAGCGGAATCACCGAGGGATAGCCCAGCATGACGCGGATGAAAAAGAGCGACACCCGCGCCCCGAACAACCCGAAGGGATTATGGATTGTTTCAGCCACCGCCCTGGCTGCGCGGGAAAACAGATCATACCAGGGCAGGGTGACGATATAGGGTTCATCTTCGGCGTTGAAGCCGAAGAGTGCGGCAATACAGAAAAGCGCGAACAGTATCAGAAGGATGCCTCCGCCTTCCGATACGAGGCTCTCCCTGCGGAACGCCTTGATGTTCAACTTTTTTTTCGACAGAAGCATCAGCACATCATCAGATCAGGGACGGTCGGCGTGGACGAAGGGAAGTGGCCTGACCGTGCCGGGTTGAAAGGTTCCTCGGATTTCGACATAAATCGGCGTACCATGCTTGGCATAGTCGAGAAGAATGCTCGCCGTCCCGACAGGCTCCTGAAGGGTGGGCGAAATGGTGCCGCTGCAAACCTCCCCGATCTCCTGCCGGTCACTGTTGTAGACCTTGAAGTGCTGGCGTGGCAGAGCCCGGCCTTTGAGACTGAAGCCAACAACGCTCCGGCGCGGGTCAATCTCGACCTGCTGACATGCCTGCTTGCCGATGAAATTGTGTTTATCCATCTTGACCACCCATTTGAGCCGGGCTTCGAGCGGGTTGACCGACTGATCAATTTCGTGACCGTAAAGGGAGTAGCCCATTTCAAGCCGAAGGGTATCCCTGGCGCCAAGACCAATCGGTTTGATGCCATCATCTTTTCCAGCCTCCATCAGGTCCGACCAGAGGGAAACCGCGTTACCGTTCGGCAAACATATTTCAACGCCCTCTTCTCCGGTATAGCCGGTACGGGCGACCATGATCTCCACGCCTTCATAAGGAAGCTTCACGAAATGGAACGAGCGTAACCGCTCCAGGCCAGCTTCGGGGAAGAGACGACCAAGAATATCGAACGATTTTGGCCCCTGAAGCGCGATAAGAGAAAGTTCTTCAGTATGGTTTTCAAGTGTTACCCCTTTAAACGCTCCAATCTGGCCGGAAAGCCAGTCAAAATCTTTTTCGCAGTTGCTTGCATTCACGATGATAAAAAAGGTATCGACACTGATCCGGTAGATGATCAGGTCATCGACAATGCCTCCGTCGGGATAGAGCATCAGGGTGTACTGCGCCTGCCCGTCCCTTATCCTGCCAAGATCATTGGTCGTCACGTACTGGAGAAACTCAAGCGCACGCTCTCCCCCTACGGAGAAATTGCCCATGTGAGAAACATCGAAAAGCCCGGCCGCTTCGCGAACCGCCTTGTGTTCGGCGATAATACCGGAATACTGTACCGGCATCAGAAAGCCGCCAAAATCGATCATTTTCGCACCGGCATGTTCATGCCAGGAACAAAGCGCCGTCTTTTTCATTGATCTCCTTGACTTGATTGAAAGGGTTTAAGGGAATGGATGTAAAAAAACATTTGGCCAATAAGATCAAAGCACTTTTTCATCAGCGCCCCGACAAACGACCGCTTCCGTCTGCCCCGTTGCCGGTTTACGGGAGGAGTGTTTTCCGGACACGATGGCTGATCCAGCGGTCAACCAATGATCATTGCGTCACCCAGTTCGTTTCGGTCATCAGCTTTTCGGGGAAAATGGCGCTGCAGCAGCTCACCGCAAAGAGTAACAGCCGCGCAGATGGCCTCTCCCTGCCGTTTATCGCCAATACCTCTGGTAATCGTATCAACAACCTCCTGCCAGGCTTGAGGGCTTACTTTTGAATTGATGCCCGAATCACCAAGAACCCTGACGCTGTGCTCGAAAAGAGAGATGTAGAGAAGAATACCGGTACGATCGCGGGTCTCGTTCACCTTTCGAATGTAGAACGCCTTCATCGCCGCCTCTTCGACCTCCTCGGTGATCTCATTGCGGCTGATGAACAACCGCTTCAGCATGGAAATGCGTTTGACCACTTCGTTGGCGACAATAAAAAAAAGAGCGAACAGCATCAGAAAAAGCCACAGGTTCTCGTTTCGGAGCACCAGTGCGCCAGTTACGGCAAGCACCAGGGCAATGGAGCCACTGGCCGCCATGATTGCCGCAGGATAGTTACTGCTGGCCCCAACCGCCATGACCACAATCTCCCCCGAAGTCAGAGCTTCCGCCTCCCTGACCTTTTTTTTGATCGCCAGCCGCTCTTCCGCGCTCAGGAACATCTCGATACTCTCTTTCATTACCTCTTTCTCCCGATTTTGACGCATTGTGCTTTACCAGTCTCCCGAGGCTCCGCCGCCGCCAAAGCCACCACCTCCACCGCCAAAACCGCCGCCGCCACCAAAACCGCCACCACCTGAAGTGAAAATTCCGCCTCCAGGCCCGGAGAAGCCGCCCGAAACAAAGGGCCCGCCCTTGTGGTGATCACCGAAGAACCGGAGATAGAAGAAAAAGATGAACAGACAGATCAACACAATCGGAATCGATGGCCCATCATCTTTCTTTTTCGATTTTGCTTTCGGTTCAGCCTTGAACTCCCCCTTGACTGCAGAGATCATCGCCTCAGCGGCTCCGATAAAGCCCGCGTCGAAATCACCGCTGGCAAACGCAGGTTTTATGATATCCCGAATGATACGTCCCGACTGTAGATCGGTCAAACGCCCCTCCAGACCGTAACCAACCTCGATGCGCATCTTGCGGTCACCTTTCGAGACAATCAAGAGAATCCCGTTGTCTCGCTGCTTCAGCCCGAGCTTCCAGGCTTCAACAACCCGCATCGAAAACTCCTCGATCGGCTCACCCTGAAGAGAGGGGACGGTGAGAATGGCGATCTGCGTTGACTCCGCGACCTCGACGGCGGCCAGTTTCCGCTCGATCTCCTCGCGTGCGGCGGGAGAGATCATGGAAGCATAATCATTCACCCGCTGGGTCAGCGGCGGCACCTGCTGAAAGGCTGCCGTGAGCGGAGCCGTCGCAAGCAGGAGCGACAGCAACACGAAGAGTGGCAGCACCCATCGAAAAAAAGGAGGGCGAATCATGGCCGGGCCGATCAGAATTTCACCCCAGGCGCCACTCTGGCAGCCTCATCAGCCTTGAAGTAAGCCTTGGGCTTGAGCTTGAGCATCACACTGTTGGTCAACGAATTCGGGAACTTGCGTAACGAGAAATTGAACACTTCGACAGCTTCGTTAAAACGCTGACGTGCGACGCTGATCCGGTTCTCCGTACCTTCGAGCTGCACCTGCAAATCCCTGAAATTCTGGGTAGCTTTCAGCTCGGGATAACGCTCCACAGCAACCAACAATCTCGAAAGTGAGGAGGAGAGCTGGCCCTGGGCAGCCTGAAACTTCGACATCGCTGCCGGATCGCTCAGTTTGTCAGGCGTGATGGTGATTGAGGTCGCCTTTGCCCGAGCCTCGATCACCGCCTGAAGAGTCTCCTTTTCGAAATTGGCCGCACCCTTGACGGTAGCCACAAGATTCGGAACAAGGTCGGAACGACGCTGAAGCTGCGATTCGAGATCGCCCCACGCACGATTGACCGCCTCCTCGTTCTGCTGCATGATGTTATAGCCGCATCCGCTCAACATGAGCAGCGCCATAAAGAGTGGAAACACCCTTGAAAAATATCGGATCATGGAAATACTCCTTCGGTTTAAGAATTCAATCGGTAAACATGCTTCAAAATAGAACAAACCGTTGCCTGATGCAAACTGCTGCGCCCGCCAGACTCCCCTGTCCCGAAAGAACGTATTTTGTTAATCTGGATGGATAACGATAAATTGGATGTATTGTTAACGCGCAACGCATGCCCATCATGAGAAGATATTTTCAAATCGTGCCGTCAATGCCGAACAATTTTTCGTTGCGTGCACCTTCGTACCGGGCATAATCGACACATGACCAGCACCATTAACATTCACCCGAAACCCCACCCGACCACCATGCGCAAAACCTTCATCACGGCAGCCCTCTTCAGCATTCTCGGCACCACTCCGCTCCAGGCGGCATTCAACTATTTACCGACTGACCCCAGAGGGACGGCCATGTCAGGGGCCATGACGGCAATTGCCGATAATCCATACGGTATCTTCTACAATCCGGCATCAACCAGAAAAACCTCCGCAGGGCTTGCTTATACCATACCCTATGGCGATTCGAGTCTCGATAACACTACAGGAGCCGTCAACCTCTCCCTGTTTCCCATGGACCCTCTGGGTCACCTTTCAGCAGGTATCAACCGCTACCATGCTGACAGCTACAAGGAAGAAACCGTTGTTATCGGCTATGCAAGAACCATTGTGCCTGGATTTCACACCGGCTTTTCAGTCTCCAGAATGACCCAGAAAATCAACGGATCAGAAGATGATTCAGCCACAGGTCTCAATGCAGGTTTGCAGGCTGGGCTCTCCTCGGTCGTCACCTTCGGCATCAGCGCGATGAACCTGAACTCTCCGACTATCGGCGCCGCAAAAACCAAATTACCAAGAACAACCCTGACCGGCCTCTCATTCAAACTGCCGACCGGCCCCCTTCTGACGATCAACTCCCTCACCGATCCCGACCGCTCTGGACGCCTGCTTGTCGCCGGTGATATTCCGATGCTCAATTCGGTTCACCTGCTGGTCGGCGGAGCCACCAATCCCTCGCTCTTTTCGGCTGGCGCAGAACTGGAGGTCAGCATGCTCAAAGCCTCCATCGCCTTCAGCCACGACACCGACCTCGGCACAACCAGTTCATTCGGCGTAACCTTCAGCCTGTAAGGAAAAAAGGCAAACAAGCATCATGGGGGCATCTCTGCTGAGTGCCCCCTTTGACGCTTGAATTAGGTACTGGGTACTGGGTACCGGGTTTTCTCTTACGCCTATTACCTATTACCCAGTCCCTATTACCTGTTCCCTATTACCTATTCACGCCGACAGGCGTTCGACGGTGAAGACTCCCTGGACTCTTCTGAGCTTGTCCATCAGGGTGGTGAGTTTGTCGGTGTTTTTGACAAAGATCATGAGGTTGCAGGTAAAGATGCCATCTTTGGCGTTCAGGGCTATGGTTCTGATGTTGGTGTCGAATTTGGAGATAACGCCGGTGATCTGGTTGGTCATGCCAATCTTGTCTTCGCCGACAATGCGGATACCGGCAAGAAAGTCGGTATCAAGTTTCCGGTTCCAGGAAACCGAGACGATGCGTTCGCTCTTGACGAGATTCTCGTTGGTGACGTTGACGCAGTTCTTGCGATGGATCTTGACAGAGCCTTCGGTAGTCACGAACCCGATGATGTCGTCGCCGGGAACGGGGTTGCAACACTTCGCGTAGGCATAGGCGATGTTGTTCAGGCCGGAGATGATCACCTCATCCTTGAAGGTCGAGGGTCGCTCCTGCAATTCACGGGCGATCTCGGCGAACTCCTTCAGGTGTGACGCCTTGACCTGGGCGACGCTCTCGGCTGTTTCGGCAGGCTTGTGCGGCCGGTTGATGCTCTCCAGCACCTCTTCGCTGCTGATCTGCTGGCGGGCAAGCGCGCTGAAAAGGTCGGCGGGCGTCCTGATGCCGTGCTGACGAATGGAGTGGATAGCGTCGTTTTCGGTCAGAAGCTTTTTGGTTCCGGAAACCATCTTTTCCCAGATGTTGCGCCCTTTTTCGATCTCCTGACGACGCTCTTCGTTGATGGCTGCCCTGATCTTGAGCTTGGCGCGATGGGTCACCACAATCTTGAGCCAGTCGTGTTTGGGCTTCTGGTTCTTTGACGTGATCACTTCCACCCGGTCGCCCGACTTGAGTTCGGCGGTAAGTCGCACGATCTTGCCGTTGACCTTCGCACCGATGCAACCGTTGCCGATCTCGGTATGGATGGCGTAGGCGAAATCGATGGGAGTAGCTCCGGCTGGCAGAATCTTCATGTCACCCTTGGGGGTGAAAACATAAATCTCGTCGTGGTAAAGGTTGAGCTTGAACCCCTCCATGAAGGCTGCCGCTGTATCGGCGTCCTTGATCAGCTCCCTGGCCCACTTGAGGAAAGAATCGACCGCTGCGTCATCCTTTGATATCTTCTCCTTGTATCGCCAGTGGGCCGCAACGCCGAGTTCGGCAAACTCGTGCATCCGGCGCGTCCTGATCTGCAACTCAATGACATATCCCTTAGGCCCGATGATCGCCGAATGGAGAGACTGGTAACCATTATGCTTCGGAATGGAGATGTAGTCCTTGAAGTGCTGCGGTATGGGTGGAAACTTCTGGGTGATGTAACCGTAAACCGCAAAACAGTCCGAGAGCTTCTCCGTATCGATGATGACGCGAATGCCGTAAAGGTCGTGGATGTCGTCGAACTCCTTGTTCTTCATCCGCATCTTGTTGTAGATCGAGAAAAGGTGCTTGGCGCGACCCTGCAACTCGACATTGAACCCCTGCTTCTCGAGATCGGTCTTGATCGGCGTGATCATCTTGTTCAGATAGGCGATGCGCTCGTTCCTGCTGAGGCGCACCTTCTTGAGCAGAAAATCATACATCTCGGGGTCGATATACCGAAGGGCGAGGTTCTCGAGATCGACCTTCATTTTACCGAGACCGAAGCGGTGGGCAAGCGGAGCATAGATGTCACGCGTCTCAAGCGCCATGCGCAGACGTCGGTGCTCCGGAAGTGAGTCGAGAGTGCGCATGTTGTGCAGGCGGTCGCAGAACTTGATCAGGATCACTCGAATATCCTTGACCATCGAGAGCAGCATCTTGCGAAACCCTTCGGCTTCGGTGGTCTCGCGGTTGACCATGATCTCTGAAATCTTGGTCAGCCCCTCCACGATGTCTGCCACTTCGGCTCCGAGTTCAGCGGAAATATCCTCATAGGTGTAACCGCTGTCCTCAATCACGTCGTGCAGCAGCGCCGCCGCAACGGAAACGCCGTCGAGCGGCAGTTCGGTCACCAGAAGTTTGGCCACCTCCACCGGATGGTAGAAAAAGGGCTCGCCGGAAGCTCGCTTCTCCCCCTCATGCGCACGATAGCACATGAAAAAGGCACGCTGGATAAGCGATTCGTCGTAATTCTTGAGATTGGTCCGGCAAAGCCGCAGAATTTCGTGCAGTTTGGCGTAATGTTCCTGTTCTATCTGGGCCAGCATCGAGGTACAGTTCTCTGATTAAATGACACTCCTGTCGCCTGAATTCCTGTGTCTTTATAGTATATATACCAAATCGCAGGAAATCAGCAAGAGTAATTACTACGGCATGTGCATGATTCGCTCCCGAAGCATGAGTATTTCGTCACGCAGATAGGCCGCCTTCTCGTAATCGGTGTCTTCGGCAGCCTTCTGCATTTCGATATCCATCTCGGCCACCATCAGCACCACTTCCGCCCGGCTCAGACCATCGAGCAGCCCCTGCAGTTCGAGTTCGGGACGCTTCTGCAACCCGAGGCGCTTGCGCCGGTAACGCTCTTCAGCATCAGCCACGCTGGTGGTATTGAGCACCTGATCGACCGATTTGATGATGGAGCGGGGTTCGATGCCATGCTTTTCGTTATACTCCTGCTGGATACCTCGACGACGGGCGCTCTCTTCGAGGACATTACGCATCGAGTCGGTGATTTTGTCGGCGTAAAACAGCACCTTGCCATCGAGATTCCGTGCTGCACGACCAGCGATCTGCATGAGCGACTTGGCATCACGCAGGAACCCCTCCTTGTCGGCATCGAGAATCGCCACCAGCGCCACCTCAGGCAGGTCAAGCCCTTCACGCAGCAGGTTGACCCCTACCAGCACATCGATATCACCGGCACGCAGCTCCCTGAGAATCTGGATCCGTTCAAGGCTCTTGATTTCGGAGTGCAGGTACTGCGACTTGAGTCCGAGTTTGCGGAACCAGGCATGCAGATCCTCTGCCATGCGCTTGGTCAGGGTCATGACCAGCGACTTCTGACCTTTGGCGATGCAGGCACGCAAGCGGGCAAGCAGATGATCGATCTGCCCGGTGACGGGATGCACCTCGATAACCGGATCGAGCAAGCCGGTCGGACGAACGAGCTGTTCGACAACCACCCCCTCTGAACGCATCAGCTCGTGAGCAGATGGTGTCGCCGAAACACAGATCACCTGGGGCACCATCTCTTCAAACTCCTCGAAGCGCAGTGGCCGGTTATCGAGCGCCGATGGCAGGCGAAAGCCGTGTTCGACCAGAACGGTCTTTCGCGAGCGATCGCCACCATACATGCCGCGAATCTGCGGCAGGGTGACGTGGGATTCATCCGCCACCACAAGGTAATTCTCGGGGAAGTAATCGAGCAGGCACCAGGGGCGCTCCCCCGGCTTCCTGCCGGCAATGTGACGAGCGTAGTTCTCGATGCCGGAGCAGTACCCCAGCTCTTTGATCATCTCGAGGTCATAGCGGGTACGCTCTTCAAGCCGCTGCGCTTCGACTAACTTCTCCTCGGCCCGCAGCGTATTCAGCCTCATTGCCAGCTCATTCTCGATCTCGAGCATCGCGTGCTCCAGCTTCTCCTTATCAGCCACAAACTGCCGGGCAGGGTAGATGAACGCATACTCTTCTGCGCCGATAATCTCCCCCGTTCCCGGATTGAAGGTCTGGATGGAGTCGATCTCGCTGCCGAAAAACTCGACGCGCAGGGCCAGCTCCTCATGGCCCGGCACCAGATCGATCACGTCGCCCCGCACCCTGAAGCGCCCCGGAGAAAGATCGACATCATCCCTGAAGTAGTGCAGTGACACCAGCTTCTGCAGGAACTCATCGCGCTCCATCTCCATCCCCTTGCGCATCTCGACAATCTGTGACATCCAGTCCTCCGGCGAGCCCAGACCATAGATACAGCTTACCGAACTGACCACTATGACATCGTTGCGCCCGCTGAGCAAAGCGCTGGTCGCCCGCAAACGAAGCCGCTCGATCTCGTCGTTAATCTTGAGATCCTTGGCGATATATTTGTCGAGGGAGGGCAGGTAGGCCTCGGGCTGGTAGAAGTCGTAATAGCTGATGAAGTACTCGACCGCGTTGTCAGGAAAGAATTGCCTCAGCTCACCGTAAAGCTGAGCAGCAAGTGTCTTGTTATGGCTCAGCACCAGCGTTGGGCGATTGACGGCAGCAATGACATTCGAGACCGTAAAGGTCTTCCCCGACCCGGTCACACCCAGAAGGGTCTGCCACCGGTCTCCCCGCAACACCCCTTCGGTCAGCGCCCTGATCGCATCGGGCTGATCACCCGTAGGGCTGTATGGACTGACCAGTCTGAACGTTCCACCTCGATTTGCGTGTAATGACATGAACGAAACACCTCCGATAATTCGCAGAAACAACAGGAAAAGACACTACAAGAACTAATTAAGATTATAGTTAGTTCTTGAGCCCAACCGGCATGGAAAAGTTGTCGTTCTCCGGTGGTTCCGATTTTTTCCATCACTTTTCCGGATTTTTCGTAATCTACGGTTTTGTTTGAACCGGAACGAGCGCCGGAAGCACAAGGGTTATTGCACAGAACATGATCAGACAAGATGACCGACGTTCCTCATCAATACTGAATTCAGCAGTCAGGTTCATCGCCTTTGGTGCCATACTGCTCCATCTTCTTTCCTGTACATCCATCATGAATGAAAACAAGACGCACCTGAAAAACAGTTATTCATACACCACCGTCCCCGGTGATTCCCTGCACACGAGAATCTACCGGCTCAAAAACGGCCTGACCGTCTACATGAGTCCCTATCACGACGAACCGAGAGTCTACACCTCCATCGCCGTCAGGGCAGGCAGCAAAAACGACCCCGCCGAAACGACCGGCCTGGCGCACTACCTCGAACACATGCTCTTCAAGGGCACCGACTCGATCGGCTCGCTCGATTATGCCAAAGAGCACACTGAGCTTGAAAAGATCATCGATCTGTACGAAAAGTACCGCGCCACGAGCGATCCGGAACGGCGTGCAGCCATCTACCGCGACATTGACAGCATCTCGAACGTCGCCGCACAGTACACCGTGCCGAACGAGTACGACAAGCTGCTCAACTCCATCGGTGCCAAGGGCACCAACGCCTACACCTGGGTGGAGCAGACGGTCTACATCAACGACATTCCGGCAAACGAGCTCGACCGGTGGCTGACCATCGAGGCCGAACGCTTCCGCAGCCCGGTCATGCGTCTGTTCCATACCGAACTGGAAACCGTCTACGAAGAGAAAAACATGACAATGGACAGCGACAGCCGCAAACTGTGGGAGGAGCTGTTCGAAGGGCTCTTCACCCGCCACACCTACGGCACCCAGACCACCATCGGCAAAGCGGAGCACCTCAGGAAGCCCTCAATCCGGAACGTCATCAACTACTACCGCGACTGGTACGTACCGAACAACATGGCCCTCTGCATCGCCGGTGACTTCGATCCTGACGAAACGATCCGCCTGATCGACAGCAGGTTTTCCTCGCTCGAACCAAAAGAGGTACCGGAGTTCCATCCGCCAGTCGAGCCGGCCATCACCTCTCCGGTCATCAGAACCGTCACAGGCCCAGAAGCTGAAGAGCTGGTCATGGGATTCAGGTTCGGCGGCGTCAACTCGGAAGAGGCCGACATGGTCAACCTCATCGACAAGATTCTCTTCAACCAGACCGCCGGCCTGATCGACCTGAACCTCAACCAGAAGCAGACGGTGCTCGAAGGGGGCTCGATGCTGGTGATGATGAAGGATTACTCGGTGCACATCCTCAGCGCCAAACCGCGTGAAGGGCAGAGCCTCGACGAAGTCAGGGCGCTGCTGCTCGAACAGCTCGACCTGCTCAAAGAGGGTAAATTCCCCGACTGGCTGCTCACCGCCGTACTCAACGATCTCAAGCTCGAAGAGCTGAAATCGTACGAATCGAACCGGGGACGCTCCGAGGCGTTTGTCGATGCCTTCGTCTGGGGCATGGAGTGGGAGCAGTACCTCAACCGCTTCGACCGATACGAAAAGATCACCAAGGAGGCGATCGTCGCCTTCGCTCAAAAGCACTATACAGACAACTACGTCGCCGTTTACAAAAAGAATGGCAAGCGCAAGAGCGAAGCCAAAATACAGAAGCCAGAGATCACCCCCATCAAGGTCAACCGTGACCGTTCGTCAACCTTCGCCGAAAACCTGCTCGCCCTGAAAAGCGACGAGGTGAAACCCCGCTTCGTCGATTTCCGGAAAGACATCGGCTACCACAACCTCACCGAACAGATCAGCCTCAATTACGTTCCGAACAAAGAGAACGACATTTACACGCTCTACCTGATGTTCGATTCCGGCTCCAACCAGAACCGCACAATCGACACAGCGCTCGACTACCTCTCCTATCTCGGCACCTCAAAGCTCACCCCGGAGGAGTTCAGCCAGGAGCTCTACCGGCTCGGAGCCGATTTCACGGTACTGACCGCTGACGACCACGTCTACCTGAAGCTCTCGGGCCTCAGAAAAAACTTCACACAGGCCGTGGCGCTGCTCGACGACCTGCTCGACGACGCTCGCCCCGACTCCCCGGCACTCGAAAAGCTCAAGGAGGGTATCCGCAAGGAGCGCGCCGACGAAAAGCTCTCGAAGCGTAAAATTCTTTTCGAGGCGATGGTCAGTTACGGCAAATATGGAGAGAAATCCCCCTTCACCAACGTCCTGAGCGACGAAGAGATCGACCGTCTCACCCCCGAAGCGTTGCTCGACGAAATCAGGGCCTTCATGAGCCAGCGCCACCGGGTGCTCTACTACGGGCCGGAAACCCCGGAGAGCCTCATGACAGCGCTTCGCGCCATGCGCTATTACGGCCAGAGCTTCAGGCCAGTGCCCGAAACCGACCCCTTCAGAGAGCTTGAAACCACAGAGAACCATGTCTATGTGGTCGATTACGACATGAACCAGGCCGAAATCATCATGCTTTCAAGAAGCGAAGGGTACGACGCCTCAAAGGTGCCGCTCGTCACGCTCTTCAACGAATATTACGGCGGCGGCATGTCGTCGGTGGTCTTTCAGGAGATGCGCGAAGCCAAAGCCCTGGCCTACTCGGTCTTCTCGGTTTACCGCCTCCCCAAGGAAAAAGAGAAGCACAGCTACCTCTTCAGCTACATCGGCACCCAGTCAGACAAGCTCCCCGAAGCTCTCGAAGGATTCCGGTCGCTGATGCAGAAGCTGCCAGAATCGCCCGAGCTGTTCGCCTCGGCCAAAGCTGGGATCGACCAGAAAATCCGCACCGAGCACATCACCAAAGCCGAGATACTCTTCGCCCACGAAGAGGCCAGAAGGCTCGGCCTCGACCACGACATCCGCAAAGAGATCTTCCGCGAAACCCCCGGCATGGAGTTCAGCGACATCGAAAAGTTCCACAAGACCCACTTCCGGAACAGAGCGCAGATCATGCTGGTGCTCGGCAAAAAAGAGCAACTCGACCTCGAAACCCTCAAGAAGTATGGCGAAATCAGCTTCCTGACACTCGGGGAGATTTTCGGCTACTGACCGGGAGCTATCCCTGATGAGCAAAGGAAAACCACAACAGAAGGCAATGGGCGGCCTCGGGAAGCGCAATCCCAGGCTGCCCGCCCGCTTTGGCATGACCATCATCGACCGGTACATCGCCCGGGAGTTCCTCTTCACCTTTCTCTTCTCCCTCCTGAGCTTCGCCGCGCTCTTCATCCTGATCAACCTGATCGAGAACCTCGACCGGTTCATGGACAGAAAGATCGACACCGGCAGAATCATCATCTACTACCTCAGCGGCCTGCCCGACACCTTTCTGCTCACCTCACCGCTCAGCGTGCTGCTCGCCTCGCTCTTTGTCACCGGCAAGCTCTCGATGCAGAGCGAGCTGCCAGCCCTGAAATCGGCGGGCGTCAGCCTCGGCAGACTGATGAAACCCTTCCTTGCCGTCACGCTGCTCATCACCTCCTTCAACCTGATCAACTCCTGCTTCATCGCACCCAAAACCTACGACTGGTCGAAAGGGTTCGAGAAACGATACCTCAAAGGCAAACAGGAGAACGACGAAGGAGCGCTGCATATCAGGGAGTCCGAAAACCGCATCCTGACCATCGCCCAAATCGCTCCAGACCGAATGAGCGCCTCGATGGCCTCACTCGAAACCTTCGAAAAGAGCCGCCTCGTTTCGCGCATCGATGCCGATTCGGTCAGAATTCTGCCCCGCCAGAAACAGTGGCTCTTCTTCAGAAGCAGAACACGCACCTTCACGGAGGGCAACGAACAGTTTGTCTTCAATCCGGGCACGGACACCCTCAAGCTCTCGCTCGCCAGAAACACCTTCCGGATGCTCGACACCGACCCTGACGAGATGAACCTCGTGCAGCACTACGACTTCATCCGGCAGAAAAAACAGTCGGGTCTGCCAGGTCTCGAACGGGCAGAGGTGCGGCTTCACACCAAGATCGCCCTCCCCCTTGCCAGCACCATCATCGTCATGATCGGCGTACCGCTCTCCACGCGCAAAAAACGCAGCGGTCTGGCTCTCGAAGCGGCCCTCAGCCTCCTGGTCGGGATGCTCTACCTCGGTATGCTCAAAACCATTGGCGGTCTCGGCCACAACGGCCTGATCGACCCGGTGCTCGCCGCCTGGCTGCCCAACATCACCTTTCTCATGGCCGGAGCAGTATTGTACCGCTCGGCAAACCACTGACGCTTATGCTCCAGCCGCCACTCATCGTGCTCATGACCGACTTCGGCCTCCAGGACACCTTTGTCGGCGTCATGAAAGGGGTGATCGCCACAATCTGCCGTGAAGCCCGCGTCATCGACCTCACCCACGCCATCAGCCCGCAAAACGTGCGGCAGGCAGCCTTCCACCTCGAACGCTCCATCGGCTACTTCCCCGACGAAACGATCTTCGTCTGCGTCGTCGATCCCGGAGTCGGCACCACCCGGAGAGCCATCGCCGTCGAGGCCGGCCCCTGCCGCTTCATCGCCCCCGATAACGGCCTCCTCACCCCGGTGTTCGAGCGCTGGCCCATCGCCCGCTGCCACGAGCTGACCAACACGAACTACCACCTCCCCGACAAAAGCGCCACCTTCCACGGACGCGACCTCTTCAGCCCCGCCGCCGCACACCTCGCCAGCGCCGTACCCCTCGAAGCCTTCGGCCCGGTAATCCCCCTCGCAGAGTGCGCACAAATCAAACTGCTCCGCAACCGCCCCCTCGCCGACGGCAAAGGCTGGCAAGGCGAAGTCATCACCACCGACCACTTCGGCAACCTCATCACCACCCTCGAAGCCTCCCTGATTTCGGACGGTGGCAACTGGCGCGTCACCGTCGGAAGCACCGCCCCCCTCTCCATCCTCACGACCTACGGCGAAGCCGAACCTGGCCAACCATTAGCCTACATCGGCAGCAGCGGTACTATCGAGATCGCCATCCGCAACGGCAACGCCAGCGCAGAGCTGGGAGTCGGGGAGGGAGGGAAAGTGAAGATAGTGCTGAGCAACGAGCGTCTTTTCTCAGACAGATCAGACCGATCCGACTGATCCGTCCAATCGGTTTTATCCCGCTAATCAATGAAATTGCCAGAAATAATTCCGATATTGAAACAGAATAGCAT
This sequence comes from Chlorobiaceae bacterium, assembly GCA_013334975.1. Lineage (GTDB taxonomy): Bacteria > Bacteroidota > Chlorobiia > Chlorobiales > Chlorobiaceae > Chlorobaculum. The sequence continues at coordinate 1,399 of JAAXWL010000025.1, read as the reverse complement.
GAATTCCGTGTTATCATGATACAATCATTCAGAAACAGGGAAACCGAAGACATTTTTTACGGCAGGCGAACAAAATCCGCATTGAAAATTTGTCCGCTGCAACTCTGGAATGTTGCGTTCAGAAAGCTTGATCAACTCGATTCCGTTGTCATGCTCGATGAGTTGAGAATACCGCCAGGCAACCAGCTTGAAGCACTGGCAGGAGATCGCAAAGGGCAATACAGCATTCTCATCTACCGGCAATACAGAATCTGCTTCCTCTGGACCTCATCAGGCCCTGATCAGGTAGAAATCACCGATTACCACTAAATCACCATGATACGCATACCCACCGACCGACCGCCGACGCATCCCGGCGAAATGCTGCTCGAAGAGTTTCTCAATCCGATGCAGATAACCCAGCGTGAACTCGCCGAAGCGATTCATGTGCCTTATCAGCGGATCAACGAAATCATCAACGGCAAGCGAGGCGTCACACCCTCGACAGCACTTCGCCTGGCCAGATATTTCAACACATCAGCCGATTTCTGGATGAACCTCCAGCAACGCTGCGAACTCTACGAAGCCACCCGTTCAGAAGAGCCCGTCCTGAAGAAAATAACGCCGGTCAGGCAGGCTGTTGCTGCTTTTTGAGTGACTTTTTATCCGACTGATCCGTCCGATCCGTCCCATTAGTCTGCTTTCAGATTATCAGAGATCAGATGGTCAGGGTTTCAGGAGTTGACTGGGGCGGAGGACACGAAAACCGACGTTGCCGCTCCAGCAGTCCGGGTCGTCGAAGTTCCGGGAGGAGCAGCGCAGATCTTCAGTAAGGTTGAACCACGAGCCGCCGCGCAACGCACGGGCACTCTTTTTGGGCTCGTCACGCCAGTTTTCCATCCACTCCCAGACGTTGCCCGCAATATCGTACAGCCCATCAGGTGTCGCGCCTTCCGGATAGCTGCCAACCGGAGTGGTAGCGCCTTCATTTTTGCCATAATTGGCCAGCTTCGGTGTCGGTTCCGCCGATCCCCACGGGTAGATACGCCCCTCACTCCCCGCAGCAGCATACTCCCACTCTTTTTCAGTCGGTAAACAGTACAGGGTTCCATTGCTCCCCTCGCTCTCCATCAGCGACAGCCAGAGGCAATAGGCTCTGGCTGCATACCAGGTAATCCCGACTACCGGCTGCTCATCACCATTGACGCGCTTGTCGTCGTCATACTTTGATTGAAACAGTTCAGAGAGTTTTTCGAATTTTTTTCCAAATTCACTGTAACCTTTCATAAATCCATTATTTGACTCGGCTTGCAAAGCATGTCTGAACTGCTTGACTGATAAAACGCCTGTTCCATCGAGCTTGCCCGTTTTCAGATACCCGATGAACCTTCGATACAGCCGGTTGGTTACCGGATATTTT
>JAAXWL010000135.1 GCA_013334975.1 Chlorobiaceae bacterium | reverse complement strand
CATGGCGTTACCGGGTACCAGAAGGTGCCTTAGCCGAGGCTTGAGCCGTGTGCGGTGAAAGTCGCATGCACGGTTCTTAGGGGACGGTGGCGCAGCAATGCGCTGCCGTTACCCGACAAATCTACACCTCACGCAAAATCGAAACGACCCGCCCATCAGACGCAGAGCAGCGCCTGTACGATGGCGACGGGCTTGTCCTTATCATACGGCCGGCACAGCATGACCAGAACGGGAAGGCGTTGCGGCCGTCCCGATGGTGGCGATTGAAGTATCGGTATGAGGGTAAGGATAAAATGATCAGTTTTGGGACTTACCCCGAAGTGAGTCTTGAGGAGGCGAGAAAACGTCGGGCGAAAGCCAGGGGAATGCTTGCAAAGGGGATCAACCCTTCGGAGGAGCGGCAGAAGGCCAAGCGTGAGGTCGTGGTCGATCAGACTGGCGAAGAACTCATGTTCGAGGTTGTCGCCCGGAATTGGTGCAAGAAATCCCGTTCCGGATGGGAAGAGAACTACTATCGGACCGTGGTGGGGCGCCTTGAGAAGGATGCCTTACCTGTAATCGGAAGAATGTCGATTCGGGAGATTACTCCCCAGCATGTCCTGAAGGCGTTGCGAATCATCGAAGATCGAGGTGCCATTGAGTCGGCGCACCGTGTACGTCTGCATATCAGTCAGGTTTTTGACTATGCCATCATTACGGGATTGACTGAAGTCAATCCTGCTGCACGCTTGTCACGAGCCCTGCAAACGCCGAAGGTCCGGCATATGCCCGCAGTGACCGATCGGGCGAAACTGTTTCATTTGCTTCGAGATATTGATGGGTATAAGGGGAGCTACGTCACCAAGTGCGCGCTGAGGCTTTCTGTGATGCTTTTTGTTCGCCCGGGAGAGCTTCGCCAAGCGAAATGGGACGATATTGATCTTGAGGATGCGATGTGGAATCTTCCGGCTACTGAGTTGAAGTTGAAAAAAGCTGAGAAGGCCCGCCGTAAGGGACAGGTGCATACGGTTCCCCTGGCCAAGCAGGCGGTTGAGATCCTGAGCGACCTGAAACTGTTCACCGGCAAAGACACCTATGTTTTTGCTGGACGAAAGAATCGGCCCATGAGCAATAACACGATCAACAGCGCCCTTCGCTCAATGGGATGGGATGGCGACACCGTCACCGGTCACGGGTTCAGGGCGACAGCTCGGACGATTCTTGACGAGGAACTTGGATGGCGGGTTGACCTGATCGAGCATCAACTTGCCCATGTGGTGAAGGATCCTAACGGAAGGGCTTACAATCGCACCACCTTCCTTGCTGAGCGTCGTGCGATGATGCAGGCTTGGGGGGATTATCTGGCCGGGTTGAAGGTCGGTATGGATGGGCAAGTAAAGACGGATAGTTAGGCTGCCTATTGGCTATTACGGGGTGTCGAACAGGCCGTATTTTTTCTTGCGCGTGCCTTTGATGATTGCCGCTCCGGTAATCGTTTTCTGTATTGCCAGCATCTCACCCCGCCTAACCTTCCCCTATCATCTTAGCAAGGCATTTTTCAGCTTTCCCAGCTGCTCAGCATGCTTTTCCGGATTCTCATTTTTCAGCTTCCGGATGTTCCGCAACTTCCATTGGATGGCAGGCATTTGTTCGAGCTTTTCGACCGGAAAAAGTGACCATTCAGGTTCACCAAACTTGAAGCTCAAAAGGAAGTTTTTCTCGTGTTCGGCAAGCTGCTCATGCAGTACCGTTATCAAACGGTTCCGGGTACTGTCGTAGTCCCTGTAACTGAATTCCTGCTCCGTCATGCCGAAGAACTGTTGTGCAAAAAGCTCTTCCTGGTCAATGAAATGCGGCTGCAACAGCTCGTTCATTGGCCGGGAATGGCACAGCAACATGCAAAGGAATCCGGTTCGGATCTCATCGGAAAGCCCTTCCAGTTGGAACAGCTGGTGCACATCAAACAGGTCTCTGGGATGCTGACGATCGAGGGCTGCACAAATTTTGCCACCATACAGTTCTTCACGCGATAAGACTCGCATGGACGCAAACTTCTCAAAGGTTTCCACCACGATTTCTTGCACGTCCATGACTCGAACAGGGAAAAGATGCCCACGGATAATCGTGTTGACTTCAATCTTTATTTGCGTCGCTTCATCTGTACAAATGACTTTAGATTCCTGCTGGTTTCTTTGCCGTTGCGGCATTGCCTTGATGCCAGCTTTCTCGATGCTCTTGCAGATTACCTGCAATGACGATGCAATCGATTCCAGTGCAACGGCTCGATCATCAAACGGCAAATAGACAAGGTCGATATCCACGGACAGCCGTGGCATGTTTTGTTCGAACAGGTTGATCGCCGTACCTCCCTTGAGTGCGAAAACCGGAGCCTGCGCCACATGCGGAAGAACCCTGAGCAACAATTCCGCCTGCTTTTTATACAACGGATTGATCATAAGGATACCAATTCATTGGGAAGTACAAGCTCGTAGTCCGGAACCAGAACACCGCCAGTTCCGATAACCCTTTTGCCCTTGCCAAGATCGATGCGGGAGCGATCAAGCCGGCTGAACCAGAGATGCCCGGCTTTGTCTGAAAGATAGAGGAAAAGCCGCTTTACCCTGATTGAATGGCATTGTTCAAGGAGTTCCTGAATAACCTTAGGACGAAGCGTTGTCAGCATTTCCATAAGCTGGTAACACTCTACAAGATCGAAGGCTTTTGATGCCAGGTAGAGGCATTCCAGCATAGCCCGTTCAGGTGAAGAAACGAGGATGGAAAACAGCGGTAACGAAACTTTGCTCAAGGCTTGCTGTGGCCCAAGGAAAGATGTCCTTTCATGGATGACTGGACGATGCCAGTCATACTTTGTGAACCAGGCGGGTAACGTGGTTCCCGGTGCTGAAAAGAGGAAAACCGGCTCCTTATCAGAACGCACGTAATGCGCAAATCCTTGCAGGGAAAGTGCGGTTCGCGCACCGGCATGGACCGATACATGACCCTGCTGTTGCAGCGTATAAAGGGCTCCTTCCCAGCCTATGTTTTCACCAGGCCGTTTACTGGCACCGATGCCTACAGGCTCAAGCCACCCGGATTTCCTGTAATATTGCTGGAGATCATGAGAGATTCCTAAACCTTCCAGCCAGGATGCCAGCTCAACAGTACCCGGGATGTGTCGGGTAAGGAAAAGGTTTAATTTTGATGTTTCTTTGGTAGTCACACTACTAAAATGCTTGTTTTTTTAAACATCTCCAATAGTGTTGCCTCCGGGTAGGGAGTCGGTGGCAATGCTCGGTTACTTAAATTCCACGAATCTGCTCCCACGAGTCCTTCGTTTTTCCCAAGGTATCCGGCTAATCAGCGGCAGCCTCCGCCTTTTTATGGCCCTCAATGGTCTGACCGTAGATGTACTCCTTCGCTTCATTAACGACGATCACAATGACGCATCAGCATTTTACGTGCTTGATGCCGGACCTGAGACCTGAAGTTGTTGCGGTATTACGAACCCGTTTCCATTTCCGGGGCTTACAGATATAATGCCGGTCTCGATCCCATAGTGGATAGCATCTCCACTAATAAGCGATCCGGTAGCTTTCATAAAATTCTATAAACCCTTGAGAAGTCAAGGGTTTTCTGCTTTGTGCGCCCAGCATGGGCGCAATCTTGGAGGTGAAAGTCCTCCCGTGAGTTGACCACAGCGAACGAAGCGAAGCGCAACTGCATGAGGGTGACCGCGTGTGGGGAGGAAGCATCAGGCTGGGGAATTCTTCCCGAAAGATTCCAATTTCGGCGTATTCATGGACTCGTGTCCCGATCGCTGGGGCCAGGTTTTAATGAGGCGCAGAGAGGCAATAGAAGCCAAAGAAGAGGGACGCACACCCCGAACGCTTGATCCGTGGGATTTCCTGATAGGTATACAAGACACCACACGCATGGGGGCTTTGCGGTTCACCCGGCCTGACGAAACCATCTTTCTGGCCAATGCGGCGTTATCCGCCCCGCCCATATCCAAAATCGCAGAGTTACAGGAAATCGCCATCGAGCTGACCAGGAAAAAACAAGCTGATCCGAAAAAGCTCAAGGAATGGCTCAAGGTCCTGGTGGCACCCGGCTCATCCCTTGGTGGCGCAAGACCTAAGGCCAATCTGCTTGATGATGACGCCTCTCTATGGATCGCCAAATTTCCTTCCGCCGACGATGATCATGATGTTGCCTTATGGGAAAAGCTACTCCAGGATATGGCCCAAAAATGCAACATCACGCTACCGCCAAGCCGCCTTGTTCAAATAGGGAATGGATATCATACCTATTTGGTACAACGGTTTGACCGAACAGAACACCGGCGGGTATTCTTTGCATCGGCAATGACCATGCTGCATCGCATAGACACTGAAGATGCAAGCTATCTGGAACTGGCTGAATTCATCGCCACCTATGGGGATGTCGATCATATCAACGGTGATCTTGAAGAGCTTTTTACCAGAATCGTCTTCAACGTCTGTACGGCAAATCGCGATGACCATCTACGAAATCATGGATTTATCCGTACGCCTTCAGGCTGGCGCCTGGCCCCGGCGTTCGACATGAACCCTTCGTTCAGAAAAGAGGAACACGTCTTGTCAATCGATCTCTATGATCGAACCCCCAGCCTGGATACCGTTCTTGCCACAGCCGGTTATTACAAGTTGGATGCCGGTCGCGCCAAAATAATCGTCAATGAGGTTTGTTCAGTGATAGACGGCTGGAAACCCTTGGCAAGGAAATTGGGGTTGAGTGCACATGAATGTTCGGAAGCGGAACATTTGTTCACAACCCGAACGTAGCGCTTTCGGCATTGGTCGATCAGGCAGCGGGCGTGGGGGCAAAACAAACCCTCGCAGGTGAGTCGAGGTTTGATGAAGAGCGGGAGTTCAGGCTTCCGCTTTCGTTCGTTTCGGCTCGAGCTTAATGACAAGCTCGCAGCCAACTGCTTCAGCGTATTTCCTGAGCGTGGTAATTGATGGAGAATGTTTGCTACCGGCTTCAAGCCTGCAAATTGCGCTCTTCGTCGTGCCGATCTTGCTGGCAACCGCTTCCTGAGTCATGCCGGACATCTTGCGCGCTGCCAGTAACTCCCTGATTAATGCGTACTTCGGTTCAAGAGCTTCGAATTCCTTGCGGAATTCCTCGTTCTCAAGATCCTTGCGGATCGCCGCCTGAACATCATAGCGCACCGGCTGGTATGGTAAATCTTCCATTATTTCATCTCCTGCATTCGTTTTCTGGCCCGTCTTAGGTTTTTCCATCAACAGTAGCGAGATATGCCGGTAATCCGCCTTGATGCTCGTGGGCCACTTCTCGATGTCCGCCTCAATGCTCGGGTGGAAATATTCGATTTCGTGGTTTATCAGCAAAGTTAGCGATTACGATAACTATTGAAAAGGATTTGTTGAATAAAAAGTTCAGCACCCACGGTCCTGCCTTCATGGCGAACCTCCACACCCTGAACCTACGGAAAGCCGCTGGCAGTCCCTAACGCCGTCGATGCTCCAGCCCGGATCCCTTCCGGGCGTTTCCCTTCAGGTTTCCCGCGCGGTACGTGGTAAATTACAGGCTGCTAGCAGCCTGTCGGGCTTTCCATAAAAGAAGCCTTAAGGAAAAAGCCTGTTAAAATAATATATTATAGCTAGATAAGAGGCTTATTCCGTTGTTGGGCAGCCATCCCCTGATTCACTTTTCTGA
>JAAXWL010000134.1 GCA_013334975.1 Chlorobiaceae bacterium | reverse complement strand
GCCAGCGTCTCCCGTGACGCTGTTTCCTGCCACGACAATCCTGCCATCGGCCTGAAGCACAATGCCACAGGCACAATCATCTCCACCGCACGACATGATCACCAAGCCGTCTCCTCGCCGGAAGGTCAGCGCTTCGTTGACGGCTGATAAGCTGAAAACCGAACCTGCCGACCATTCGGCACTATCGCAGGTAAGCTCATCTGCTGTACACTGATACTCCACCTCTTCATTGAGGTTGAACAACACCGCACTATTGTTTGGCATGGCTTCTGTCTTTAAGCGTTATACAGAAGTATCCGGGTAACCAATACCAGCTTGAAGATGCTTCAACGCAGCTTCAGGCAAAGCCATAACTCGCCTGAATATCGCCACGAAAGCGACCGTATCGGTTACCGCACAAAACGGATGACAAAGGCAAAATCGAACTCGAACTGATTGATGGGCGAACGACGGTTGTACTGCAATAGTCATGAGAAGGTGCTCCCGGAACCGGAAACAGATCAGGTACCGAGTTACTGCAAAGCCAATTCAAGCCACGATCGGGAACTCGCCTGAAGAGAAAACATAGCCGATCGGGAACTACTACCGTGTCAACGATAAATAGTCAGAATTTCTCTTATCATCGAAATCGGTATCCAAATCGGTATCGGTATCGGATTCCACTTTCAGGAGGCTAAAAAAACTCACCGGGTATTGTGCTTTATTGTCATAACTATTTAATAATTAAACAAATACATCAAGATACCGATTTTCTGTTTTCATAGAAAAAATCGATTTCGATACCGATTTCGATTTCGATTTGGAGAAATCAATGGCTCTGTTAAATACGTCAGTTGAAGCTTGACCGGGAACTACAGAAAACCGATAAAGAAGGGTAAAAAATAGAGATGACCTCAACAGAATGTTATCGATTTTTTCACTTCTTCGCAACAGAATATCGACCGGCATTCCCAAGGAGCTGATTCAGGCAGAAGCTGACTGGCCGTTCAATCAGAAGAGTGGATATTGTCCGGAATTTCGATCCGGATAATTCACTGAAGGGGTGCTTATGGGACTGGCGAGCGGTGGTGACGAGGAGCAAGAAGCGTTTGTTGTGTGCGTTCACTGTTTTAGGGAAAAAGAAAAAGACGGCTACCGTGTAACCGTCTTTGTGTCGGGGTGGCGGGACTCGAACCCACGACCTCTGCGTCCCGAACGCAGCACTCTACCAGCTGAGCCACACCCCGAGAGAACTTTTTTGAATCCTGTGCCCTTGGACAGATTCGAACTGCCGACCTCTAGTTCCGGAAACTACTGCTCTATCCACTGAGCTACAAGGGCCTGCCGACCCGTGGGTCATTCAATCAAGTCAGCCAAAATAACAATTAAATCGAGAAAAAGAACATCTTTTCCATTTGAGTGCAAAGTTTCTGAAACCACATTCCAAGCTTTCACGCTCCCTCTTCCGATACTCGTCTGGTCAGGGCATCCACCGCCAGATTTGCACTCATGACGGCGCCACCCATGGAATCGTAGTAGAGCTGTCGGGAGTACCCGCCGGCAATGAAAAGATTACTGACCGGACTCTTTTGGGTCGGTCGGTACCGCTCCATACCGGGAAGCGGTGCGTAAACAGAATGCGGTATTTTAACGAGTGTTGATTTCAGAATCCTTGCCCCCTTTGACTCTTTCGGGAAATTGGCCCGAACGCTCTGGTCAACCCGTGCAATGATCTCATCCCTGGAAAGCCCCATCAGTTCCCTGGCAGGAGCCACGCAGAATTCGAAACGGCTCTTTCCTGCAAACGGCTCTCCCCGAAGGCTCCTGTAATCAGGAGTCGTCGAAGCCAGATTCGCGAAAACCGGAATGATACCATCCGGACTGAAGAGCACGTTGTCGATCGAGGTAATCTCCCTGTCGTACCATAGCTGCACCGAAATCACCGGCACCCCTTCAAGGTTGTCGAGATTACCGAAAAACTGATCGTAGCGCTTGAGCGACAATGGCAACACCTTGCAGAGATCATGAATCGGCAAAGCCGTGATATAGTAATCGGCATCCAGAATCTCGCCGTTGCGCAATTGTACACCCCTGATCCGCTCTCCGTCGAAGAGCAGCTCCTCCACCGCAGAGTGGTTCTGGAAAACCGCCCCTTTCTGACGGGAGTGCTCGACGAGCGGCTGATGGAGATACTCCTGGGGCGAACCTTTCAGAAACCCCATGCACGACGAATCGGGAATACGGTAAAAGGTCTCGGTGACATCGAGAATGATTTTGGCTGAAATCTCCTCGGGTGGAATGAACTTGAGCGCCAGAGCCATCGGGCGGAACATCTTGTCCATGAGCCGGTGTCCGAATTTCTTCTGCTCGGCCCAATGTGCAAAGGTCAGGTGATCCTGGGTTGGAGGATATTTATCCTTGTGGAGGGCAAGCGGTATGAGCGCTTTTGAAAAAGCGGCCATTTCGCCGAAGCTGAAATAACCGTTTTTGATGATCGCCGGCATAAGGTGCAGCGGACTGGGCAGATTCCAGGTATTGAACGTAAAGTTGTTCCCGCCTTCAAGCGTATAGGTGAGCTGATGATCTTTCCAGAGAACCGCGTGGTAGGTCTTGATCTCCTTCATGAGATCGTACAGGACGCTGTAGGCACCGAAGAAGCAGTGCGTTCCGGATTCGATCCAGTCCCCCTCCTCATCCTTCCAGGCGGATACCTTGCCGCCGAAAATGGGACGTTTTTCGAGAACCCGTACCTGGAATCCCCGGTCAACGAGCCGTTTTGCAGCAGTCAGGCCGGCAAGCCCACCACCGATGATCAATACCTTTTTCTTCTCTCCATTCATCACTCAAAAAATAAATAGCTGTAAATTCACATTCTTTCGCAAGCCCTTCAAATCGCTGTCCGTCCCTCCATGGCCCGGGAGAGCGTCGCCTCATCGATAAATTCTAGCTCGGCCCCAACAGGAATGCCCCTGGCAATTCTGGTGACGCTGATGCCGAGCGGCTTAAGCAGTTTACTGATGTAAAGGGAGGTGGTTTCACCTTCAACGCTTGGATTGAGTGCAAGAACCACTTCACGCACCTCACCCGCCGATCCGGAAGCGGTTCGCATGATCAGCTCCCGTACCTTTATATCATCGGGACCGACGCCGTCAAGGGGTGAAATCACGCCATGCAGCACATGATATAATCCCTTGTAATGACCTGTTTTTTCAAAAGCAAGCACTTCGGTGGGTGATTCAACGACACAGATGACCGTGCGGTCACGACCGGAAGAGGTGCAGATATGACAAGGGTCGGCGCCACGATCGGTGATATTCTGGCATACAGAGCAGCGGATCACCTTTTCCTTCACATCAATCAGGGCCGCAGCGAGCTTGTCGACCTCGGAGCGCCGTGCCTGCAGGACGTGCATGGTCAGGCGTTGCGCCGTCTTGCGTCCGATACCGGGCAGTTTGGTGAACTCCTCGATAAGCGCCTCAACGGCGCCAGAACTGTACCGCATGAAAAAAGGCTATTTACCCTGGCCGAAATGCTTCATCAGATCGGCTGGATTGATCATGCCGCCGGCAGCTTTTGAAATCTCGTTCTGCGCAAGCTGCGCCGAAGATTCGAGCGCATTATTGACGGCAGCCACGACAAGATCCTGCACCATATCGACATCATCCATTATCTCGGGATCGATGGTGAGTTCAAGCAACTTCTGCCGTCCGTTAACCTTCGCCCTGACCATGCCCCCGCCGGACTCTCCCTCTGAAACAAGCTTCTCAAGCTGCTTCTGGACATCCTGCATCTTTTCGCCGGCATCCTTGAGCTGCTTCATCATATCACTGAAATTGGGCATCGCCATCGTATTTTTCTCCTGTGGTTCTTAAAACAGCTTTTTGATCGGTTTGATCGGACCGATCAGACCGATCAAAATCAAAATTTTCTGCGAAGCGCCAGGTAGATCTTCTCCAGAATATCCTCGGTCATAAGCTTGTACTTCCTGAGCAGATCATCCGGTTTGCCGGATTCGCCGAAGGTATCCTCCACGGCAACCATCTCGATCGGCACAGGAATATTCCGTGCGCAGACATTGGCTACAGCCTCTCCAAGACCGGTGTACATCTGATGCTCCTCGGCAGTCACAATGGCGCCCGTATCGTTTGCCGCCCTGACAATGGCCAGCGTATCGATCGGCTTGATGGTATGCATGTTGATCACCCGCACCGTAACCCCCTCTTTTTCGAGAATCCTTGCCGCTTCAAGGGCTTTCCAGACCATGATGCCGCAGGCGATGACGGTTACATCCTTGCCTGGATGCAGTTCGACAGATTTGCCGATTTCAAAACGATCCTCATCGAGCGTAAAGTCGGGCACATTCGGCCGTCCGAACCGGAGATAAACCGGCCCGACATGCTCGAGAATGGCTTTGGTGGCCCGTTTGGTTTCGCTGTAGTCGCATGGCACCACAATAGTCATCCTCGGCAGGCTCCGCATGATACCGATATCTTCGAGAATCTGGTGGGTCGCGCCATCCTCGCCAAGCGTCAGACCGGCATGAGAGGCGCAGATTTTCACGTTAAGGTTCGAATAGCAGACTGACTGACGTATCTGGTCGAAAACTCGTCCGGTGGCGAAAACCGCGAAGCTCGAAGCGACGGGAATCTTGCCTGTGGTCGCAAGGCCCGCTGCCATAGAGATCATATTCGCCTCGGCAATGCCCGTCTGGATGAATCGATCCGGAAACTCGTTACGGAAGAGGTTCATGTTCAGCGAACCGGTAAGATCAGCGCAAAGTGCGACAATCGAAGGGTTTTTACGTCCTGCATCAAGAAGCGCTTCACCGAAACCTGTGCGGGTTGCCTTGTTGCCCCGGGAAGCGTATTTCACGGTCTCCTCCATGGTATTTTTCTCTCCCGTTAATGACAGAATAACTTACATTAGAAAAAAAGATATGCAGCACCTGAACGCCCACAGGGTTAAACCCCTTCCCGATATTGAGTTGCGCTCCCAGAGCCCATGCCGATGACGAAAGTTGAATATAAGCATACGCATATAGCGGCAAAAAAAAATTTAGGGCAAAACTTCCTCACCGACAGGAACATCCCGAAAAAGATCGTCCGTGAGTCCGGCATCGCTCCCGGTGACCGGGTACTTGAGATCGGGCCGGGCTTCGGCGCCCTCACCACCGCGATCCTCGAAGTGACACCCTCCTTCACCGCCATCGAAAAAGACAGGGAGCTGGCCCGCTTCATCAGGGAGGAGCATCCCGGGATCGATCTCATCGAGGGAGACTTCCTCAAGATGCCGCTTGAACCGCTGGCAGAAGGAGGCAGACTCGCCGTGCTCGGCAACATCCCCTACTCCATCACAAGCCCGATCCTTTTCAGACTGCTTGACAACCGCCACCTCATCGCCTCAGCCACGCTGATGATGCAGCACGAAGTGGCCCGGCGCATCGCCGCCGTGCCTGGCACCAAGGAGTACGGAATCCTGGCCGTGCAGATGCAGGCATTCTGTGATGTAAAGTATCTCTTCAAGGTAGGTCGGGCGGTCTTCAAACCCCGCCCGGAGGTAGACAGCGCCGTCATCCGGATGGTGCCTAAAGCACGCGATCCGGTTGATGACAGTGAGGGATTCAGGCTGTTCGTGCGCAGGGCATTCCACCAGCGCCGCAAAACACTCTGGAACAATCTGAAAGAGTACTACGAAACCTCCGCAGTACCGGAGGCGACTCTCAAGCTCAGGGCGGAAGCGCTTACCATTACAGAGCTGATCTCGCTGTTCGACCTGCTCCG
>JAAXWL010000133.1 GCA_013334975.1 Chlorobiaceae bacterium | reverse complement strand
TCGTCAGTCTCGCTCTTGCGCTCGGCCTGTCGCAGATGTCGAGCCGTAACGTCAGGGTTGATTCGCTCTTTCTGGATGAAGGGTTCGGCACCCTCGATGAAGAGTCACTTGAAACAGCCCTTAAAACTCTGTCGAGTCTCCAGCAGTCAGGAAAGCTTATCGGCATCATCTCCCACGTACCGGCACTCAGGGATCGCATAGCCACCCATATCAGGGTCACACCGCTCAGCGGAGGGCGCAGCTCAATTGAAGGCCCGGGCGCAAGGGCAGTACCGTTCACGAAAGCATGACCGGTAGCCGGAAGTCAGTAATAAGCCAGAAGGTAATAGATATTTTTCCTGATTTCGTTCAGGACGAACTGGTGGCTGAAAGGGTTACTCCACCACAAAAAGGGATTCCACCATGAAGGAGACGTCGCCACAAGAGTAAAACGCTTGCCGGAGCCGTCAAAAGCTTTCTTCCAGGTTTTATGAAGCCGAAGCATGTGCGGCGGGTCGCTGACCACCAGAACACTCTGCCACCCATGTTTGTTCATCAGCTCGGCAGTGTTTTCAGCCTCCTCCCAACTGGTTTCCGACCAGATATCCACAAGAATATGCTTTCTCGAAATACCACGGGCCATGAGTTTGCGTTCCCGCCAGTTTGGATGGCTTGGGCGGTAGTAACGGCTGTCGATGCCGGTCAGAAGGATGTTATTTGCATACCCGGCCTTGTAGAGTTCGGCGCCTTTGAGGACTCTCAGACCGTTGTCGCCTCCCAGGATGACGATGGCATCCGCCTTGACTGGTATGGAGGCGTGCAGCGACACAATAGTGCCAAGACCGAGATAGATGGTTGCACACAGAGAACCTGAAATCAGAAAAAAGATCAGGGATATTTTGATGAATGTTTTCATGGCATCAAAAGGCGATAAATCAGGATCCGGAAGAGCAGATATGGGTATTGTGTGCCGTGAAATACGCTATTTTCTTGCAAACGGGGAAAACTTTACGTTTTGAAATGAAAGCCGGAACACGTTATCGACCAGAATTCAACATAAAATGCAGTTTTCCCATAGGATTGCCGAATTGAAAACGGCATATTTTTTATGGGTAGAATATACGTATTTTCATGGAATGAAGTACTTTAAGGCAGCGCCATGAGTAATCGGCTTCTCGTACCACAGATAACCTTGTCAACTGAAAGCCCTGAGCTACATGCTTTAATGAGTATAAGAGGGCGCACTACCTGATTATTTTGGTGATCAGAGGTGCTTGATGTGTATATGGCGAAATAAAGTGTATCCAGAAAAGGGGGTTCAAGAGTGTATAAATTTAATTATGGTTTTTAAATAAATAAATACTATAATGACCTTAGATATAGTATTCTTTCCTTCTTCCGCTTAACATCAAGGGAGCAAGTAGTACCCGTAGTATTTGAGTAATTTGAAGTACATTCAGTTTTCAAAGAAGTAGGTCAGCTTGCGGCACCAAGCAGCTTTTATCCCATCTTCGGGGATAAGTTGATGTTCTAAGCTAATCAGTATCCGATTTACTTTTTTTTGCTTGCAGGAGTTGACGTGTCAACAGCTAAGAGGTGTTTTTATCAAAACGTACTTTCTTGTTGATGCGCCTTTTTAGTTTTTTACGTTCGTTTTATGAGCGATCAGGGCATGGTGATGCACAATCACCTGCGATTTCCTGAGAAAAAATGTGATATTGGAGTACTGTTGCGACCACTATCATTCCTTTTAGCCAGAAGACTCGTCTCAGGTTTTACGCAAAGACATTGATTGGCGATATGTCTGTCGGCATCGTGGTCGGAACAGGTATTGTTTCCCGGATTGAAAAACAATATCAAGGATCTCCAGGATTTGGTTTCTGACCCAATGAGCGTAATGTATTTCTTTGCCGGTAATTCCTGTTATTTATCCTGAAATCATCAGGGCTTCAAACCTGACTGACAAACGGTGAACCATTTGTAAAGATTCGAAAACAGACACAGCACTTATCATATAAAACAGGAGATATACAATGACGACATTATCAAGTTTACACAAAGGCATCGGGAGGGCCATATTTCCGGGTCTTTTCGGTTTGTTGCTCTCTTTTGCGCCAACTGTTCAGGCCAGTCCCACAATTGTAATCGCCGATCTGGACAATGCTGACGCGAACACCATTACTTACCAGGACAACTCTCTCCTGACGACCCTTGTAGTAGGTGAGGATTACCGTGAAAATTATTATAAGCCCTATCCGTCTCATGGTGGATATGCAGTCGTGAACGGTAGTGGTCAATATTTTGACAAAATATTGACGTATACTGGTGCCGCGTCAGGTGTAACATCTACTCTCCAGTTTTTGGTAACCAATAACACTCCATCGAGCTGGTCAGATTACCATATTGAACTGTGGGACAGCGGCTTTAGCACAAAACTTGCCTCATCCGTCATTCCATTAACTGCTAACGATCAGTTTATCAGTAGTCAAAATGTTGATGGTGTCGTCTCTTTTTGGGCACCGGGTTCCCATGACGTCATGGAAACCGGGAGCTACTCCATTGCCGCCGATTTGTACGCCATTAATGGGGCGGCAGACGGCTCTATCGGTATTCGCCAGGTGGCAACTGTGCCCGAGCCGGGTACGTTTGCGTTGCTGAGCTTTGGTCTCGCCGGTCTTCTGGGATACCGGCGCTCGAAAGCGGTTGCCTGATTACAGAGGTGGTGTGATTGCCGGAGAGCGACTCTCCTGACGGAGAGCGTCGGGTCAGCCGGGAAGATTCATGGTAATGCAGATTCCGTGAAGCTTCCCGGTTTTTTCGTTTTCTATTCTCTATGGGGGGTGAACCCGCTTCAGCGGAGGGCGCAGCTCAATTGAAGGCCCGGGCGCAAGGGCAGTACCGTTCACGAAAGCATGACCGGTAGCCGGAAGTCAGTAATAAGCCAGAAGGTAATAGATATTTTTCCTGATTTCGTTCAGGACGAACTGGTGGCTGAAAGGGTTACTCCACCACAAAAAGGGATTCCACCATGAAGGAGACGTCGCCACAAGAGTAAAACGCTTGCCGGAGCCGTCAAAAGCTTTCTTCCAGGTTTTATGAAGCCGAAGCATGTGCGGCGGGTCGCTGACCACCAGAACACTCTGCCACCCATGTTTGTTCATCAGCTCGGCAGTGTTTTCAGCCTCCTCCCAACTGGTTTCCGACCAGATATCCACAAGAATATGCTTTCTCGAAATACCACGGGCCATGAGTTTGCGTTCCCGCCAGTTTGGATGGCTTGGGCGGTAGTAACGGCTGTCGATGCCGGTCAGAAGGATGTTATTTGCATACCCGGCCTTGTAGAGTTCGGCGCCTTTGAGGACTCTCAGACCGTTGTCGCCTCCCAGGATGACGATGGCATCCGCCTTGACTGGTATGGAGGCGTGCAGCGACACAATAGTGCCAAGACCGAGATAGATGGTTGCACACAGAGAACCTGAAATCAGAAAAAAGATCAGGGATATTTTGATGAATGTTTTCATGGCGTTTCAGGCTTGTCAAGATATCTTGCCCGGGGCTGGTGCCCAAGAATCACAATCGCCCGGAACTGTTCCAAAAAAGAGCCTGCACTGCGATGGCATGCTCATCATCCGCTGGAATATACGTTTTTCATAAGACTGAAGGATGTACCGGATGGTTGAATCTGTGCTTTTCATGGTGTACTTGCTGCAACAACAGCAGTAGCCAGCATATCCGATCGTTTGAAATACTCAATAATAACCGTTTCCCCCGCCTGTAACCGGCAAACGAACCCAGGCTTTCGGTTAACCGGACGAGGTCGCCGGAGGACGTGGTCTGTCCGAAGGATAGTCCTCCCCACTGTCAAAATAGGTATCGGTATCGAAATCAGTTTTCCGGCCAATTAACAGCTACATTTCCTGCGAAACTTCAGCTTTGATTGGTCAATATGATATAGATGTAAAATGTATTGATGGTCAAGAGAATATATCTGGATTGTTTTTGTGAAGCAGAAATTCTGAAAAAGTCATTATTTGAATTTCTTTGGTTGTCGAATGACGTTCAACAAAATTGGTTTCTCTTTCTGATGGTATTCATATACGTTATGATCAGAATGCCGAAAAATGATGTCTTATAGATAGAAATAAAATTTGTTAAAGATATTTTTTATTAATAAACTCTCTTATGAGGTGAGAGCAATGTTATTGCTCTCTTTAAAGAACCCACCAAAAAAAGCCGTTCAAGTAGTACCTGTAGTATTTGAGTGTAATGTTCTTTTTTTCAAAGAAGTAGGTCGGCTTGCAGCATCATGAAGTTCTCATCCCTTCTCCAGGGACCCATTGAGGCTTTCAGGCTAACAGGTATCCGAATCAGGTGTCGATTGATATAGTGTATTGTCAACGGTAAATAGTCATAATTTCTTTTAAACAACGAAATCGGTATCCAAATCGGTATCGGTATCGAAAAAGGAGACCATAGTACGTCAAAAGTACATTAGATTCTTAGGAATTATATAGATACAGGCAACAGGACTTTCTGTTTTCACATAAATAATCGATTTCGATACCGATACCGATTTAGATTTGGATAATATCAATGACTTTTTATCATACGTCAGTTTAAGCATGACGTCTCACTATATCGAAACCGATTTTTGTATGGATGTATCGCTCATAAAATCAAAGTGTTATGTCAATCAATCGCCGTGCTTGGTGAGTTTTGCGTTCGCCTTTTCAGGTTGAACTCAATACCGGTTTCGAAACTAAAGGGAATTGCGACTTTTTGCCTTTGACGCCACAAGGGTGCTTGTTCGTCGGTAGCAGGTACCAAAGTTTTATCAAGAAAAAAAAGGAGATAAAAAATGAAAACATCAACATCCTCATCATTGGAACTGAAAAAGGCCGTCAGGATCGGACTTCTTGGTTTGCTGTTCTCCATGGTGCCAGTGCTTCAGGCCAATGCTGTTAATCCTCTTAGAATAACCGATCTGAATAACACTGATGCCAATACAATAATAAGCCAGTCAAATCCATCACCAAACTTGTTAGTGGTATCAGAGGACTACAATGAAAGTTACCTTACACCTTATTCCTCATTTGGCGGTTATGCGGTGGTCAACGCCAGCGAACAGTATTTTGACAAAGTATTGAACTTTATTCACATAGCGCCAGAAACGAGTGTCACGTTACAGTTTCTGGTGACCAATACCACTCCATATACCTGGTCAGATTACCATATTGAATTCTGGGACAGCACGTTTACATCCAGGTTGACGGGTATTAACATTTTAGGCTATAGTACCAATCAGTTTGATAATGGTAACGAATCAAACGGTGTTATATCGTTCTGGTATCCGGGAGCGCATGTTGGTGCTCCGGTCGAAGAGGTCGGTGAGTACATGGTACATGTGGATCTTTATGGCGTGTATGGTGCGACAGACGGAGCCATCGGTATTCGCCAGGTGGCAACTGTGCCCGAGCCGGGTATGTTTGCTTTGCTTAGCTTTGGTCTCGCCGGTCTTCTGGGATACCGGCGCTCGAAAGCGGTCGCCTGATTGCTGGAGAGCGACTCTCCTGACGGAGAGCGTCGAGTCAGCCGTGAAGCTTCATGGAATGCTGATTCCGTGAAGCTTCACGGCTTTTTTGTTCTCTATGGGGTGAACCTAGCTCAGAGCACGATCGGTGGGTAATTTGCCAGTTTCTCCGACAAGCGTTCTCAGGATGAGGAATCCTCTTCCGGAAGTGTTTCGAGCAGTAGCTCGATATCGCGTGAGAGATCATCTTTCTGGTCATCGAGGATCCGGACGGCGGCAGCGAAGCGATTGTTATAGTAGCTTTCGTTGAGTGTGTCG
>JAAXWL010000024.1 GCA_013334975.1 Chlorobiaceae bacterium | reverse complement strand
TAACTTGTTTATAGGCGCTACTCTATAGCGCGTTACATGCCATATTGGATGAATAAGCGCTACAAAGTAGCGTGTTATTTTCCGGCGCGTTCTTTTTGCAGTTATTACAAATCATCGAATGGGCTTTTAATCTGCTGTAAACTTTTTTTGCTGACATGGGTATAGATTTCGGTGGTCTTGCTGCTTTTGTGTCCGAGAAGTTCCTGAATATACCTGAGGTCAGTTCCCGATTCCAGTAGATGGGTGGCATAACTGTGACGTAACCAGTGCAGCGTCACCGGTTTGGTAATGTGAGCTTTTTTCACCGCATGGTCCAATACCTGTTCAAGACTTCTTGCACTGTATTGAGTATCGGGGAATTGCCCTTCGAAAAGCCATTGCTTTGGTTTGCAAGCCTTGTAGTACTCCCGCAACATACCAATCACCTTGTTTGACATTGGCACCACCCTGTCTTTATGGCCCTTGGCATCTTTTATGATGAGGAGTCCACGTTTGGAATCTACATGTTCGAATCGAAGGTTCAACAGTTCGCTTCGTCTGAGTCCACAGGCGTAGATCAGGCTGAGCATAGTTCGGTGTTTCAGATTTGTGGGTGCTTCCAGAATCTCTTTTACCTCCTCTTTGCTCAGCACATTAGGCAGTTTGTGCTGTGAACGAGGCCGTTGCAGGTTTTCGGGCCAGAGCTTTGCGTCATGGATAACTCTGAAAAATAGCTTTGCCGCATTAACCACCTGGTTTTGATATGCAAAACTCAGTCCATTGGGCAAGACGTATTCGTTTACAAAACGCACCATATCCTCGCTGGTTATCTCGTTGGCTTGTTTCGGACTGACGAATCTCAGGAATACTTCGAGAACCTGCAGGTAGGTTTTGACCGTAGAATCACTATAGCGCTTGTGCAGAAGCCACTGCCTGAACGTATGAAGCTCTTTAAGCAATTGCGGCGAAAGCGTGGTCTGTATTATGGTCTTTTGCTGAGCAGATGTGGTTCTGTTGCCTCGGGTTGCCGGGTGCTTTTCTCTGAAAGCAGAATAATCTACCCAAGCTTTGCCCTTGAACTGCTTGAGCATCAGATCGATCACCTCATCCGATTCGGGAATATGCCAACGGTTACAACTGCTACTCCACCGTGCGCCCGTTAGCTGCTTCACCTCGGCAGTCAGGGCTTCATCGTATGGAAACTCAAGCGCCACCCGCTTTTCACCCCTGTGTTCGAAGGGCGTGATGCGTATGATGGTGCTTGCGTGAGGCATTTGCTGTGGGGAAAGGTGATGATACCTTGTACTTCAGCCAACACATTAAGGGCATTTTAAAAACTTGTTGCGCGTCCTTATTGCTGCGTTAGGTGGTGCTCTAAATCCTCATCCCGACTATTCGGGACTCCGGTTTCTGCGCTCCATCCGCCTTGCACTAAGGCCACTCATGACACTTTTTAAGATACCCTAAAATGAATGTAAAAAATTTGTAACACATAGCAAACAATTGGCGGTAATTTGCCGCAGGATCATGACCATGTTGATCCAGCCATAGAAACGCGAAAAATCGGACAGGTCTTGCAAAGAAAGGAGGCATCCCAGAACGTTGGGAGCATAAATTCAATGGCGGTCCCGACAGGTCGGGACCGCCCCCCTTTAAAGAAAGTAGAAGAATTCTTTGCAGTCCCTGCGCGACGATCAATATATGTACCGCAACCCTTCTAACGCTTCGAAATACTTGTTTTTTAATAACGTTGGCGGTATGTGGCGTTTTTGTCTATTCTGAAAGTCGCTTGATTTCAATAGCAATCTGGTTAACGACTTCTTCATTTTTTATCTTGTCGTAAATACTGAAAACAACAAATACCTGTCCACCGAATTTATTGGTAAAGTCAGAAAAACTTGTTTTCTTTCGTTCTGTTGCTGAATAATTACCAAAATTCGCTTTAGCGGTGACAGGCTTGATTTGGATACCAAATGCCTTTTGTCCAACCCAACCGAGATAATCTATGTCGCCAGCATGGTCAAGTGCAGGGTCACTTTCTTCAAATTTTAAAAGTGGGAATGACTTTGCAAGATTATCTTCAATAACACATTTTCTCCTACAAAACCATCAAAAGTCCTGTTAATAGTAAGATTAAAGATATACTCAACACACTCCTTCAGTTGATTAAAAGCTTCTGTCCATTCAGGGATAACAATTTCTTTGATTTTCACATAAAGCCGTTCACCCAATTCAACATATAAATATTTTCATTTCTGTTTCTGTTTTTACTGAAGTACTTACATCTATAATGCCCTATAACGTTTTTGGGGTTTGCGATGGCGGGGGGTTTTAGAACTACACTTTATTCAGAGAACTGAACTTCCACTAAACACAAATGTGTCTGCGAAGCACGAAACCCCCGCTATCGCAAACCCCATGTTACCGGCTGTGCTTCTCACTTTTTCGTCATTTCGTCCGCCTGTTTAGGGAACTTCTGAACCAACCATTTTAGCACGTCTAATTGGTCTTTGGCTGGTGCTCTCCTGACTTGTGCGATTAGTTTAATTGTATCAGGTCGGTTTAGTGTCAGGTTTGAAGCACCTTCGTTACAAACAGAACAAATGGCTCTCAGGTTATTGGCTTCGTCTGTCCCACCCATTGACTTGTCAATGATGTGTCCGATATGCAGACGAGTTTTTCTTCCTTGGTCGTATGGGTGCGGTTCACCGGCTGC
The DNA here is from genome assembly GCA_013334975.1 of Chlorobiaceae bacterium. Lineage (GTDB taxonomy): Bacteria > Bacteroidota > Chlorobiia > Chlorobiales > Chlorobiaceae > Chlorobaculum. Next base: position 26,739 of record JAAXWL010000024.1, on the reverse strand, counting down.
AGCTCCGCACATTTGGCAAGTGAAACCGTTGCGGTCTAAAACAAATGCTCTTGTTTCCTTTGAGATACCTCTTTCAAAAGCCGGTTTTATTTTCAGGTCAAGGAGTAAATACTCGCCAACTTTTAAATCACTTCTGTCGTTATGAGTGATAATGTTCATTCCTTCCTCGTTGCGAAGTTCACGGATACGCCTCGCCCACTCACTTGTTCCTGCTACATCACGAAGAACATCGCTGTTTAAAATCTTACCGACATTAGCTAGAAAATACTCACGCATCTTGACTCTTGAACCTTTTCCTTTTGAGGGCTTCTTTTTCATATTGTTTGAAAACGTTAATGATTGAAACACCTATAGCCCTTGCAACTGGTGGTGGAAAAGCGTTTCCAACTTGTCTGTATGCAGGAGTTTTTTTACCAACGAAACTCCAGTCCTTCGGGAAGCCTTGAACTATCGCTGTCATTTTCAATGTCAGTTTTGGCATTGCCATAAAACTGTTGATTGGCGGTTGGTTTGCAAGCCCCATGCCGTCAACTCCTAAAGTTGCCCAAGCCGCTCTTGCTCTTGTCGGTCCTAAGTCGGCACCACCATGTTTTTTTGAACCACCAACTAGAGTTGGTGCAATTCCGTTTGCTTGTTGTTTCCAATTCTCAACATTCTCCCAACCCAGAGAACTCATTTCTTCATAGAGTAATTCACCAACTGTCAAAGGGGAAGTTTTGTGTTTGTCAGCCCACTTGAAGTAGCGGAAATACTTTTTCTTCATTGCGATGAGAATTGCTCTTGGTCGTAACTGTGAAACTCCGTAGTCGGAAGCGTTTACAAGTTTCCATTCGTAAGCATAACCCAACTCTGAAAGTTCGTTGAGAATTTTGTCCCGATAGTTGGTGAATTTATTGTCAAGAAGTCCACGCACATTCTCCAACATGATTGCATTTGGATTGCACTCATGCACCAGTCGTAATGCTTCGGGAAATAAATCTCTCTCGTCAAGGTGTCCGAGTTGTTTGCCCGCAATGGAAAAAGGCGGGCACGGAACGCCACCGGCTAACAAGTCAACTCCTATAAATTTTTTTGCTGAAAAATTTCTGACATCACCTTCAATAACATTCCACTTCGGTCGGTTGAGTTTGAGTGTCTGACAAGCAAGCGGTTCAATTTCTACAAGGGCAAGATGGTCAAACCCCGCCTCTTCAAGTCCAAGGGCTTGTCCGCCTGCACCGGCACATATTTCTATTGAAGTCAGTTTCAGATTTTTGTTTTTGTCGTCCACAAAGGTAGAGTTTTACTGTTGATTTTTGCACTGTTGGTTCAAGTTAGCACTGTCGTCATAGCATTGCCGCTAACTTGTTTATCTGCGCCACTCTATTGCGCGTTACATCCTGTATTGAATGAACAGGAGCAATATCGTCGATGCTAGCCCAACCCCCCATCAAAATCCAAAATACCCCAACGCCAGCGGCTCAGGAAGCACACCGCCGTAGTAAGTTCTCACCCTTGTGTTCGAAAGTCGTGATCCGTATGATGGTGCTTGCGTGAGGCATTTGCTGTGGCGAAAAGGTGATGATACCTTGTACTTCAGCCAACAAATTAAGGGCATTTTAAAAACTTGTTGCGCGTCCTGATTGCTGCGTTAGGTGGTGCTCTAAATCCTCATCCCGACTATTCGGGACTCCGGTTTCTGCGCTCCATCCGCCTTGCACTAAGGCCACTCATGACACTTTTTAAGATACCCTAAAATGAATGTAAAAAATTTGTAACACATGGCAAAAAATCGGCGGGGGTTTGCCGCAGGATCATGACCATGTTGATTCACCACAAGATATGCGAAAAGCCGGACGGTCTTGCTTGGATTGAGGGGTACTGGTGTGTCGGGGCCCCCTTTGAATGGCGGTCCCGACAGGTCGGGACCGCCCCCCTTTCAAGAAAGTCGCTGGATTCCTGGCTGTCGCTTACTGCCGCAGGGTGTCGATCAGGGTGAAGAAGTTTGGGAATGAGACTCCGGCTACCTGGCGATCGGAGAGGCGGAGCAGTGCGCCTGCAGCTTCGGCGGCAATGGCGAAGCTCATGGCGATGCGGTGGTCGTCGTAGCACTCGATCTCAACCTCTTCGGTGTTGCTTTTCGTGCGGCCTTTGACCACGAAGCCGTCGGGATATTGCTCGCAGTCGAAGCCGAGTCGCTCCAGGTTGACCACCAGAGCGTCGATACGGTCGCTCTCTTTGGTGCGCAGCTCGGCTGCGTTGTGCAGCTCGAACTCGCCGGATGCGAAGGCCGAAAGCACGGCAAGCATGGGCACTTCGTCGATCACACCGGCAACGATGCCGTGGTCGCTGATCCTCAGAGGCCTGAGAGAGGAGCAGCTCCGGACAACGATGTCGCCGACAGGCTCGCCTCCCTCTGAACGCACATTCTCGATGCCGAGACCGGCTCCTGCCTCCTGAAGCACCTCGATGTAGGCCACGCGAGTCGGGTTGAGGCAGACATCCCGGAGCACGATCTCAGAACGCTCCCCCAGAAGCCCAAGCGCAATCATGAAGCACGCTGCCGAAGGATCAGCCGGAACACTGAAAGGTCTTGCCGCAAGGGGACGGCGCCCGTCGATGATGATCTCCCGGACGCCATCAGGGCGGTCGATGGTCTCAAGGCCAAGCATGAGTTCGGTATGGTCGCGGGAGCGAACCGGTTCGATGATCTTCGAAAGGCCATCAACATGCAGGGCGGCAAAGGCCACCAGTGACTTGACCTGGGCCGAAGGAACTGGCAGATGGTACTCGATCGGTTTCAGCTCCCTGCTTCCTGTGATAACGACTGGCGCGGTACCGCTATCTGAGAGCGCTATCCCTGCGCCCATCTGCCGCAGCGGGTCGGCAACGCGCTTCATCGGGCGCTTCATCAGGGAGGCATCCCCGATCAACTCGCTTCTGAAAGGCTGGGCGGCCAGAATACCGGCCATCATTCTCATGGTGCTCCCGGAGTTGTTGCACATCAGCGGAGCCAACGGCTGCCTGAAGCTCCACAATCCTCCGGATTCGATGACCACATGCCTGACGATACGGCCATCACCGGCAGCAAGCGACTCCTGACGAACAGAGATGCCTGCATCCTGCAACACCGACAGGGTTGACTGGTTATCGTACCCTCCCGAAAAATTGGTAATCTCGGTCGTTCCATCGGCCAGGGCTCCGATAAGGGCGGCTCGATGCGATATCGATTTATCCGGCGGAAGCGTTGAAACCTCGCCTTGAAAGACACTCATGGATGACAAATTTTGGTTGTTATTAAAAAAGCAGCCCCCTGGGGAGCTGCTTTTCAATACTGCCTGTTTCAGGAATCAGGAGTTACGCTCTTCGTTGGCACGCTGTGCCCGGCGCTTGCTTCTGGAACGTTTGAGGCGGTTGTCAATCGAAGGTTTCACGAAGTACGCATTTTTGCGAAACTCCTTCAGAACGCCCGCTCTCTCGTACTTTTTCTTGAAACGCTTGAGAAGCTTGTCGATCGATTCATTTTCATTTATCTGAACACTGACCAATGAAATTCACCCCCTTCCTGTTGATTGACGTCTTAGCGTCTTAATTTAAGTTTGATAATATCGGTCAGCGACTCGGTGCTTTTCGGCTTTCCCTGGTTAATCTGAACATTTTCCAGAAGTTGCTTCCGGCCGCTTTTGCAGAATTCAACAATAATGACATGCGCACCGCTTCCGGTCGCCTGCTTTTCACGAACCACCCCCACCTCATCGAGGGCTTTATGATACACGGAATCACCCTGTGCATAGATACCATGAGGAGTATACACCTGGCACTCTTCGGGTTTGAGTTCTTCGGGACTCAGCTCCCTGTCGATCTGAATCTGCCACTCCTTGAGCAGGTGAACCTGATTACAGGCTGTGCAACGGATCCAGTACTGGTTTTCAGCAGCCGAAGCCTTGCTCTCTTCGCTGTTTTTTTTCTCCTTCGACTTTTTATCGGATAATCCGAAAAGAAGATCTTCCTCTTTGGGCTTGTCGCTGGGCTTCCATTCACCCACAAATACCTGCTCGGTAATACAACCGCAACCATCGCAATACCCCGGCTTGATCTTGCCTTCAAGGATGTATTGCCTTTTTCTGGACTCTACCTTCATAAATGTCGCTGTTGTTAGGAGTGCATTTCCTTGATCTCTGCCCTGCGCCTGCAAAAAACCCGGGAAATTCGACCTGAACTGGCCTGCGGGAATACTTCCCGAATCAGACCGTCATTCACGCATCATACCGGCAAGGAAGGTGAAGAGAGCATGACGCTTCAACAGGAGCTGCCGGTCGGCGATACCTCACACCTGGCGGTACCGGAAACCTGTACGTTCAGGACAGCTTAGATAAGTAAATCCACCTAAAAAAACAACCCTATAATGCAAAGGAGGCTCACTTATGAGTCAATGCATCGATAAGATCTGATTTCGTAATCAGTTGCAAACGCCCATCACTCAAACTTATCAGCACACCGGCAGCACTGGTCTGCAATTTTTCCGAGAGTTCTGAAATGGTCGCCTCTGGTTGACAGACAGGGAAAGGCTTTTCCATGAAAGCCACAACCTTGGCATTCATGGCCGAATCATTCTCGATCAGGATGGAGAGTATCTTGTTTTCACTGATACTGCCGATAGGGGTTCCAAAGGATACGATGGGCATCTGGGAGACATCGTTCTGCTTCATCATCTCGAAAACATCGGAAAGCGTCTGCTCGGGCTGGGCGAAAATGAGGTCTTTGCGAACCTTGCGCTGTAAAATGTCGTCGGCAGTAATCTGGTCGAGTGCCGTTTTGGTTTTGCGATAAAACCCCTGACGCCGCATCCACTCGTCATTGTACATCCGCGACAGATCGTACCCCCCGAAATCGGTCATCATCACGACCACAAGGGCATCTTCACCAGAGAGATCCTCCTCCCTGAGCGCCGCCGCCATAGCCGCTCCGGATGCTCCTCCTGCAAAAATCGCCTCGGAACGAAACAGATGACGACCACTATTGAAGGCATCGGCATCACTGACCTGAATGACCCTATCAATCACCGCAGGATCCCAGAACGAAGAGGGTTGAACCGCCCCGATATCCTCAAGCTGGAATACCCCTGAGCACCCCTGGCTCCTGCCGCCGTGCAGGTCACGGTAGACCGAACCAACAGGCTCCACACCGATAATCTGCACCTGTGGACTGACCGATCTGAAGTAGCGCCCGATCCCTGAAATCATCGCCCCCGAAGCCATCGGCACAAACACATGGGTCACCTTTCCGCCTGTCTGGCTGAAAATCTCCTGTGCAGTAAATGATTCGTGCACCTGACGACTGACAGGATTTTCATACATATTGGCAAACCAGGCATTCGGCATCGTTCTGACCAGATTTTCAGCCACATCCACGCAGCTTCTCATATCCCCGGGCAAGGCCCCGGAAGGGGTGAACACCAGTTCGGCGCCAAGAGCCCTGAGCACCTCCAGCTTCTCCCGGCAGATGCTTTCAGGAACGACCAGCAGCAGCTTGTAACCCCGACTGACGGCGGCCATGGCAAGGGCAATACCGCTGGTGCCAACGGTCCAGTCAACCAGCGTCATGCCGGGATGGATCAGTCCCTTCTGTTCGGCATCCCTGACAATGGCCGCCGATACCCTGCCATAGTGCGAAAAACAGGGATTCATGTACTCAAGCTTGGCCATAAATCGTGCATTTTTCTGACGAGTGAGCTGTTTCATCAGAATCAGAGGGGAATTGCCCGCTATATCGAAGATATCGTTGATCATGGTCTCGTGTACTCTCCGGATGGTTTAGGGTAAAAATACTATATAAAACAATAAATGCTCATTATTACCGATCGCTCAAGCGCTCCGGCACACCTCTGTTATTGAAATTGATGCACAAAAAGCGTTTTTTATAAAAAACAGCCTCCCGATAGCTACCTTTATGGAAAACCAGGCTTCACCAGTAACCGTACTCCCCGATTTGAGCGCTCATCACCAAACAAGCCTCAGTGGCAAAGATCAGCCGGGCACCTGCCTCTCCGAGGCGCTGATTTCGCTCGACAACCTCCGGCACAACCTTGCCTGCATCCGGGAGGTCACCGGACCGGAATGCCGTATCATGGGGATTGTCAAGGCCAACGCCTACGGTCACGGTGCGGCTGCGGTCACCGCCACCCTCGAACAGGAGGGGGTCAGGGATTTCGGTGTGGCCAACATCCATGAGGCCATCGAACTCCTGCAGGAGCACAGGATGCAACCGGATTCACGCATCCTTGCTTTCGCCTCACCTCTGGAGGATCACCTCGAGCTCTACCTGAAGCACGACGTTGAGATGACCATCTGCGATCACGAAACACTCCTCTTGGCAGAAGCCAGAGCCGCTGCGCTCGGCAAACGGCTCAGGGTACAGGTGAAGGTCGATACCGGTATGGGGCGATTGGGTGTTTCGCCCGAAGATGCCTCAGCCCTCTGCGATGCCATCGACCGCTCCCCTGACCTCGAAATGGCAGGCATCTACACCCACTTCGCCGAAAGCCACAAGCCCGACGGGTTCTCTGCCCGACAACTCGAACGGTTCCGGCAGGTGAGCCGCGATTATGAAAACCGCACGGGCCGATCAATTCTGAAACATGCGGCCAACAGCGGCGCCATTGTTTCAATGCCTTCTGCCCGGTTCGATATGGTTCGACCCGGTATCCTGCTCTATGGATGCAACCCGGTGGACGGAGAGCCCTGTCTGCTACCGGTCCGGCCGGTCATGCAGTTTCAGTGCCGGGTTATTTTTGTCAAGCCTGTCGCCTCCGGCACAACGATCAGCTACAACCGTACCTGGTGCACAACGGCTCCAGCAAGAATCGCCACCATTTCGGCAGGGTATGCCGACGGTTTCCACCGGACACTCTCCAACCGTTGCCATATCTCCATTGGCGGCCTGCGTTTTCCGCAGGTGGGGACGATCACCATGGATCAGACCATGGTCAATCTCGGCAACAACCGCTCCATCAAAGCCGGAGACACCGCTGTGCTTTTCGGATGGGAGGGCCCTTCAGCCGGTGAGCAGGCCCGCGCCGCTGGCACCATCAGTTATGAGCTGCTTTGCTCGGTATCGCGAAGAGTCAGAAGAGTGTTCATCTGAGCAGCCCCGTCATGGCAACCGTGAGGGGTGTTCTCTCCAGATCGAAATCGGGATCGAAACCGATTATTTGAGTGAAAACAGAAAGCCGGCTTCTGGATTTATCAGTTTATTTCCTGAGAAACTCATGTACTGATTTCGATACCGATTTGGATTTGGATACCGATACCGATTTCGATACCGATTTTAAAGGAAAGGACGAACTCTTGAGCGTTTGCCAGAATATCCACCACAACGGAACATGCCTTACCGATGAAGTTTCTGGAAAACCTTGCCGTGAAACTCGGCGTCACCAGGGCTGAAATGACCGCCGTCACCCTGCTCGCACTGTTTCTCCTGCTTGGAGGAGCCCTGAAATACAGCGGAGCGGTGCAGGAGGCCGACAAAGCCATTAAAAAAGCCGAAGCAGCCCGCTACTCCGAAGCCGAAGTGGACAGTCTGCTCAACCTCGCCATGAAAGCAGACGAACCCGCTCCGGGCACAGCGGCAACCAACGCCGCCACCGATACCGACACGGCTCAACCGGCACGAATCACCACGACCGCCAGCACCCCGAAAAAAAAATTTACCGGTACTATCGCCTTCAACTCCGCCTCCCTCTTGCAACTGCAGAAGATACCGGGAGTCGGGCCGGTCATGGCAAAACGGTTGATCGAATTCCGTCAGCAGAAAGGCGGAAACGTGAAGCGTTTCAACGACTTGCTTGAAGTTAAGGGAATCGGTAAAAAGAAACTTGAACTCCTCGAAAAACACCTTACTCTCGATTGATGAGCAGAAGCCAGATAGCCTGCGCGTTCAGCGCCGACAGCACCACGATTGCACGAGTCAAATCAACAGGCACCGCATCATGCACAATGACCATGTGCCGCACCATCGATGGCGGCCTTGATGCTTTGGGCGGATCAAAAGGGCTCAAACATGCCAGAAAACTGGTTTCGCTCCTCCGTCAGTGGCGTGACGAACCGGTTGCGCTCACCTACTCGCCAGAGGAGATCCTGACCTTGCCGGCATGGTTCCCACCAGATACACCCGCTGAACGGAGTGAGCGCTTTTGCAGAATCGAAGCGGAATATTTCCTCAAAGAGGTCGATGCGTGGCACTGGCACGCCATGGCAATGGAAAGTGAATCGGGAGAGACGAACGCTTTGGAGCGTCAGATGCTGATGTTCTACCCTGCATCACCGGCAAAACTTGTCGAACACGAGTTGAGACAGCACTACCCTGTCAGCACGTATGGCGTCCATTTCGAGGCGGTGGCCCGGCTTTCTGCCGGCAGCGGAGCAATACTGCCGGTACTGGAGCTTGAAAAGCGCTATACGGCATTCTACCGGTCATCGAAAGGAAAAATTGGCTATTTCAGATACTGGCCGGTCAGAAAAGAGGACGATCGGGACTATTTCGCCATCACGGAACTGACCTCCTCACCCGCAGGAAACACTCCGGTCATGGTGACAGGTTCAGAAGCTGCTCCAAACACACTGGAACGCATCAGCAGAGCAACCTCCTTTGAGCTCAAGCCACTTGAACTGCAACCCTGGGTTTCGGAAGCCAAAGGCTCCGGCAGGGGAAAATCGATGACCGCCACAATCAGGGCGGTAAGCACCGCAATCATGGCACTCAACAGGGAGAGTTGAACGATCGGAGCGCTCATCGCTCTTTTTCTGCCGAATGGCTCTCCGTCCTGAAAGCTTTCAGGACGGAATCAGCACCGCAATCCTAAAGATTCCCTACCAGCAGCTCGGCAATCTGCACCGCATTGGTGGCGGCTCCCTTGCGCAGGTTGTCTGCCACAATCCAGAGATTCAGGCTGCGAGGATGCCAGTAATCGGGACGCAGTCGCCCGACAAACACTTCGTCCCGTTCATAAGAGGTCATCGGCATCGGGTAGAACCTGGCCGACGGATCATCCTGCATGACAATGCCGGGAGAACCGGCAAGCAGAGCCCGCACCTGGTCGAAATCGTAATCACTTTTAAGTTCAACGTTGACCGATTCGCCATGACCACCATAGACCGGTATGCGTACGGTTGTCGGAGAGACCATAATGGTGTCATCGCCCATGATCTTTCTGGTCTCGTTGACCATCTTCATCTCCTCCTTGGTATAGCCGTTGTCGGTGAAAGCATCGATCTGGGGCACGGCATTGAAGGCGATCTGGTGGAAATGGGTGAACTCATCGGGTATGTTGCCGGCAAGTTCGCTCTCAAGTGCATCACGCCCGGCCTTGCCCTTGCCGGTCACCGACTGGTAGGTCGACACCACAATCCGGCTGATACCGTAGCAATCGTAGAGCGGCTTGAGCACCACAACCATCTGGATCGTTGAACAATTGGGATTGGCGATAATCCTGGCCGCCTTGCCATCGCGGTCGAAGATGGTCTCAGGATTGACCTCTGGCACGACCAGCGGCACACCTTCATCCATACGGAATGCCGAGGAGTTGTCGATAACAATCGCACCAGCCTCAGCAGCCACGGGGGCCCACTCTTTGCTGGCGGAAGCACCTGCCGAGAAAAGGGCAATATCGACCCCTCTGAAAATCTCCGCCGAAGGCACTTCGGTCACAAACTCCCGTCCATTGAAACTTATCAGCTCGCCCCTGCTGCGGGGCGAGGCCAGCGGCACCAGCTCACTGACGGGGAATTTGCGCTCTTCAAGCACTTTGATCATGGTTCTGCCAACCAGGCCGGTTGCACCGAGAACGGCTACACGATAGCCTGTTTCTGCACTGCTCATACGAAAATGGATTGATAAATGGTTTAGTAATTCAGAATCAGTTTGGGCGAGTGATCATTCAGGTATTCACCACCCTCTTTGAGAACTCCCTCCCGGTCAAGCGACTCGCATGAAGCCTCGAACCTCCGAAGCAGTTCAACAATAACCGAAGGCGCGGGTTCACGCACCAGGAGGTTACGCACTTTCGAAACCCCCGGAAGCCCCTTCAGATAGGTCGAATAGTGACGCCGCATCTCAAGCACGCCATAGTGCTCCCCCTTGTATTGCAGGGAGAGTTGCAGATGATCAATAGCCGCCTGTATCCGCTCGCGATACGATGGCGCCGCAAGACGCACCCCCTTTCTTACCAGACTGGTCGCCTGGGCGAAAATGAACGGATTGCCGATCGAGCCGCGCCCGATCATGATGCCGTCCGCACCGGTTCGATCGAACATAGCCACGGCATCATCAGCACTCCAGACGTCACCATTGGCAATCACCGGTATCGAGCAGGCCTCCCTGGCTTCGGCGATACGCCCCCAGTCAGCCACTCCCTTGTACATATCGCTTCGTGTCCTGCCATGCACGGCGACGGCCTGGATGCCGGCATCTTCGAGACGACGCACCGTATCGGTGATATTGATCGAGTCATGATCCCAGCCGATGCGGGTCTTGGCCGTCACCGGCAGGCTGACCGCGCGCACCACGGCGGAGGCGATAGCCGACAGCTTTTCCGGCTCTTTCAGGAGCGCAGCCCCGGCTCCGCGACCCGCAACCTTTTTGACCGGACAACCGAAATTGATGTCAAGATAGTCCGGTTCATAGCTCTCCGCAATCACGGCAGCCTCGACCATGGATTCGACCGTACTGCCAAAAATCTGCACCGCAACCGGCCGTTCGAGTTCGGCAACATCAAGTTTCCGGATCGATTTCTCCGCGCCCCGCCGAAGCGCCTCGGCACTGATGAACTCGGTATAGACAATATCTGCCCCGTGGCGGCGGCAGAGCTGCCTGAAAGCCTTGTCGGTCACATCCTCCATGGGTGCGAGAATGACCGGACGGTCAATATCGATCGTTCCTATGCGCATCTCTCTCTGCCTTGCCGACAGGTTCAGGAGGCGACCATCGTTTCACGCACCTGCTGGCGGATCGCATTGCGGAGCTTTTCATCCTCACGAAGCAGCTTCTTGACGGTCTCGCGTCCCTGACCAAGCTTTTCGGTACCGTAACTGAACCATGCCCCGGCTTTCTTGACGATGCCGAACTCAACGGCAAGATCGATCAGTTCACCAAGCATCGAGATGCCTTCGCCATACAGGATGTCGAATTCGGCTGACTTGAAGGGTGGAGCCACCTTGTTTTTCACCACCTTGACCTTGGTGCGGTTGCCGACAACCTCCTCGCCATCCTTGATCTGGGCAATCTTCCTGATGTCGAGACGAACGGAAGAGTAGAATTTCAGCGCCTTGCCACCAGTCGTGGTCTCGGGACTGCCATACATCACGCCGATCTTGTCGCGAAGCTGGTTGATGAAAATGCAGACACTGCTCGATTTGGAGATCGCGCCGGTCAGCTTGCGCAACGCCTGGCTCATGAGCCTTGCCTGAAGACCGACAACGCTGTCGCCCATTTCACCCTCGAGTTCAGCCTGGGGCACCAGGGCGGCTACCGAGTCGATAACCACAATATCGACCGCTCCACTGCGTACCAGGGTCTCCACGATCGAGAGCGCCTGTTCACCCGACTCGGGCTGGCTTACCAGCAAATCGTTGATATCGACGCCAAGTTTTCGGGCGTAGGTCGGATCAAACGCATGTTCGGCATCGACAATCGCCGCTATACCGCCACTTTTCTGCGCCTCGGCGATAGCGTGCAGCGCCAGCGTCGTCTTGCCGGAAGACTCTGGACCATAAATTTCAGTCACCCTGCCTCGCGGAAAACCGCCGACACCAAGGGCGTAGTCCAGCGCCATGGAGCCGGTTGAAATCGACTGGACATGCATGGTGGGAGAATCATCACCAAGACGCATGATTGCACCTTTGCCGAACTGTTTTTCGAGGGCCTCTATGGCAAGATTGAGCTGCTTGAGCCTGGCAGGATCGACCTGCGGTTTTTGTTGTTTCTCTTTTTCCATGGGAATGATCACTGGATTGTATGGAGTTCTATGGCTGAGGTTACGTAATGACGCTCCGGAGCGTCTCGTCGAATGGCTTGTAGACCATGCCGAGTTCATGAATGGAGTGCCTGTTGCTGTAACGTGACGGTTGCGATGCCTGACGGAGGCTCTCGATACTGATAAACGATGGGCGCCTGGTCAGAAACGACCAGAGCTCGCCACCGGCGCCAGCGGCTAATGCCGCAATGCCACCAACCTGGAAAGGCTTGCCGGTCCGACTGCCGGGCAGAGCCGAAATCCGGTTGAAAAGCTCCCGGAAAGAGAGATTCTCGCCGACGATAATGTAACGCTCGCCCGATCGACCCTTCTTCCATGCGGCTATATGAGCACCGGCAACATCGTGAAGATCAACAAATCCTGTCGATCCTGCCGGGCAAAGCGGCAACCGGCCATCGTAAATCATCCTGAAGACCTCGTTCGAAGAGCTTCCGGGCATCCCCTGTTCGAGGCTCCTGCCAATCACCACGCCGGGGTTGACCATAACCACATCGAGTCCTTCGGCAACACCTCGCTGGCACTCAAGTTCCGCCAGGTGCTTGGATTCCATGTACACATTATGACGCTGCCATTCACTGAAAACGGATTGCTCACTGGATTCACCAATACCGTTTCCCGCCCCGGCTGAACCTACGGCAGCAATGGAACTGGTCACCACCAGCCGTTTCACTCCGGCGGCAAGCGAGGCATTGACGACATTGCGGGTTCCGACAACATTGACATCGTAGAGCCGATGACGATAATTATTGGTGTAGGCAATCAGCCCGGCGCAATGAAAAACGACCTCGGATCCCCGTACAGCCTCATTGACCGCTATGGCATCAGCCATGTCCGCCCTGACGATCTCAACCGGCAATCCCCTGAGAAATGCAGCATCCGATCCTTCACGAACCGTGACCCTGCAACGGACATGGTCACCGAATTGACTAAGCAGATCGACCAGAAGTCGAGCCCCCAGGTAACCCGTTGCACCGGTAATGAGTATCGGAATAGCTGACATGAAAAGTGGGGCCCCTGAAATACCTGTTCCGCGTTTCGTTTGATTTGTCGCACCCGATCACTATCGGGAGCGCACTCTCCTTCTCTCTGAGTTGCATACGCGGCACATCGTGAGCAATCAATGACCGGATGGCTTTAACTGGCCGCAACCCCCTCGGGATAAAGCCGTTCTGTGCAAAACCATCTACCGGTTATCCCGCTACCGCACCTGGCAATTCAGGATATCTTTGAAAACCGGCTGCGAGCACTCCGAACGAAGCTGCCCTGCGCCGATTTGTACTGAATTATAAGAAGAATAACTTACATTGCACTCAAATCCATCCTCAATCGTGAGAAAAAATATCGTATCGACCTCCGCCATCACTCCCGGTCATTGCGAACCGCGCCTTCTGACAGGAATTGTAAGAAGTGAAACCCTGCCCAACGGCCTCCGTATTGTTAGTGACAGGGTACCCTACGTCCACAGTATCACCCTGGGAGTCTGGATCGATGCCGGATCACGTGAAGACCCTGCCGGATCGGAAGGGCTGGCCCACTTCATCGAACACGCTCTTTTCAAAGGCACCGTCAAACGGGACTACGTTGAAATAGCACGCTGCATTGAGGTCACTGGCGGCTATATCGATGCATGGACAACCAAAGAGCAGACATGCCTGTGCGTCAGATGTCTCAAGGAGCACCTTCACCTGGCCTTCGACCTCCTTGCCGACCTCATCTGCAATCCTGTTTTTCCTCCGGAAGAGATCAAAAAGGAGAAAGAGGTCGTACTCGAAGAGATCGCCAGCGTGAACGATACTCCCGAAGAGCTTATCTTTGAGGATTTCGACCGACGCGCCTTCTCTCTTCACCCACTGGGCACCCCGATCCTCGGTACCGGAAAAAGCATCGGAAAGCTCTCCGAAAAGGCTCTCCGGAACTTCATGCAACGTCACTACATCCCCTCGAAGATGCTCGTCACGGCGGTCGGCGACATCGACCACGACGAGCTTGCGGGCCTGGCCGCCTCCTGCTTTGGCAGCATGGCTGACCCCTCCCCGGCAGAAAAAAGCGTTCGACAACCGTTTGATTGTTCAGCGTACAAACCCTTTACGGCAACCCTGAAAAAAAGTGTTTTCCAGTCACAGATACTGCTCGGAACCCTCATTCCGAGAAATGACCGGCACTTCTGGGGACTCATGGTTCTGAACGCCATGCTCGGCAGCGGAATGAGCTCCATGCTCAATCTTGAATTGCGTGAAAAACGGGGGTTAGTCTATCAGACCTATCCCTCGATCGCTTTCCTCGAAGAGGTCACGACGTTCAACATCTATGCCGGTACCGACAAGGATAAAACCACGAAAACACTTGAAGCAATCACGAGCCTGTTTACCGAGGGATCTCTCGAAGAACCTGACCCGACCGAGATCAGTGCGGCAAAATCGAAAATGCTCGGTTCACTGATCATGGGCATGGAAAAAATGACCCGGCGCATGTCGCACATCGCTCAGGATATCTTCTATACTGGCGCTTATTGCTCGCCTGCCGAGAAGGCCCGGATGATCGAGTCGGTCACGAAAGAGGATGTGGCTGAGGCCAGCGCGCTGCTCGGTATTCCGGAGAAGCTTTCAACGCTCATCTACAAGCCACGAAGCTGAGTCCGTGGCTTCTTTCGTAACCGGTCAGACCGCAACTGCTTACGGAAAAAGCTCTTGAACGAGACTTTTTCAAAAGGACTGAAAAAATCGTATACTTGAAGCTTTAAATTTTCAGGGCGCATCCCTCTCAAAAGCTGGCTTGTTCCGATACTCCGGAAACAGGAGACTCGAGAGGAGATACCCCGCAACTTAACCGGTCACGAAGAGCCTTGCAAAAGAATATCACGAATGTCAGCGCAACCGAGCAGGAACTTGAAATCATTCTGACTGCCGAAGAGTTCCAGCCAGAATATGACCTTGAGCTCGAAGAGGCACGCAAATCCGTCAAAGTCAAGGGATTCAGACCAGGCCATGTTCCGGCAGGAATGATCAAGCGCATGATAGGACCCTCGATCGAAGCCGGCGTCGCTGAAAAGATGGCCTCGAAACATTTCGCCACTATCGCCGAAGAGGAGGGAATCAACCCGGTAAGCCGCGCCCAGATTGAAGGTTTCCAGTACAACGACAACCAGTTGACTATCCGCATCTCCTACGAAGTCCATCCCGAGTTCGAACTCCAGGAGTTCAGCGACTTCAGCTTCACCCAGGCAGACTATACCGTCACCGACGAAGATGTCGATCGTGAAATCAGGATGATACTCAAAGGCCACGGCACGATGGTCAGCAGTGAAGATCCGGCCAAAGTGCACGACACGGTCATCGCCGATGTCACCAGGCTCGATACCGAAGGCGCTGCTGTCGAAGGCTCGAGAAATGAAAACCACCACTTCAACCTCGAATACCTGCCGGCAGACAATCCATTCCGTCTGGCACTCGAAGGCAAAAAAGCCGGTGATGTGGTCGAAGTGACGATTGAGCCTAAGGAAGAGGGCGGTGAGGCCGTCCGCTACAACGTCGAGGTCAAGGAGATCAAGCACCTCGAACTTCCTGAGCTGAATGATGAACTGGTCAAAGAGCTAAGCCAGCAGAAATTCGACAACGTCGCCGACTTCAAAGCCGATGTCAAGCAGCAGCTCGAAAACCATTTCACCGAAAAATCAGAGCAGGATCTGCTCGAAGCCATCTCGGCAAAACTGATCGAAGCGCATGAGATTCCAGCCCCGAAATCGATGGTCGCATCGTTTCAGAAAGTGCTTCTCGAAAATGCCAAGCGGCAGATCGGTGGCCAGTTCCCCAAAGGTCTCGACGAAAGCGATTTCCTGAACTCGATGAAACCGAATGCCGAAAAACATGCCCGCTGGATTCTGGTCAGTCAGAAGATCGCCAAAGCGGCCAATCTCAACGTCACCATAGACGACATCAAAGGGTACGCAGAAAAAGAGGTTGCCAAGGAGCCTTCGCTCAACCTTCAGGAGGTGCTGGATACCTACCTGTCGTCAGAGTACAGGGATTACGTGACCGACACCATCCTGAAAGAGAAAATCTACGACGTGATCAAATCGAAGGTAACCATTACCAGAGAAGCAACACCGATTCCGGTGCACGACTGATAACCGTTCGGTATCACAGCCATGCAAAAAGGCTCATCGTTCGATGGGCCTTTTTTTATGCGCGACTGGATGCCGATGGATGGTCAATGCGCCTCGTACAGCGCCATGGCTACCGCCGAGTGACGGTCATGAGAAATCGAAACGCTGAGCCGGCAGGTGTGGGCGGAACCATGCACGGTCGCCACTGGCCTGCCAGCCTCGTCATTCAGCACTTCGATCGAGTGCCAACCAAGACCGTGCGCAATACCCGACCCCAGCGCCTTGGAAACAGCCTCCTTGGCGGCAAATCTTCCGGCAAGGCTTGCCACGGGATCGGGTTTGGCCAGACACTGGAGCATCTCAGCATCAGTCAGAATCTTCTTCATGAAGGTGACGCCAAAACGATCATAAATCGAGCGGATTCTCGCTATTTCGACAATATCCACACCGATCCCGAACATCGGCTCAGGTGCTTTCGATCTTCATGGACATATCGAGTGCCTTGACACTGTGCGTCAGCTCCCCGACCGAGATATAATCAACACCGGTCATAGCGATCTCCGAAACATTGTGCAGGCCAATGTTGCCTGAAGCTTCCAGAAGAATATGACCGAACCCGTTTGCCCTTACCCAGCGAA
This sequence comes from Chlorobiaceae bacterium, assembly GCA_013334975.1. GTDB lineage: Bacteria > Bacteroidota > Chlorobiia > Chlorobiales > Chlorobiaceae > Chlorobaculum. The sequence goes on along the minus strand of JAAXWL010000024.1, from coordinate 9,992 downwards.
CAGCCTCTGCCAGATCGTCAACCATGAAATTGTCGAGCAGAATCATATCCGGCTCGCTTTTGCAGGCCCTTACCAGTTCTGAAATGCTGCGCACCTCGGTTTCTATTTTCATTTTGGCACCCTGCTCCTGACACCAGGTTTTCGCCCGGGCGATAGCCGTCTCAACTCCGCCAGCGGCATCGATATGGTTATCCTTGATCAGAATCATGTCAAAAAGGCCAAACCGGTGATTGGTACCACCTCCGATGCGCACAGCGTCCTTATCGTAATATCGCAGTGCAGGGGCCGTCTTGCGGGTATCGAGAATGGCCGCATTGGTATGGCTGACCCGTTCGACATACATGTTCGTTCTGGTAGCAATACCAGACATCCGCTGCATGAAATTGAGCACCGTACGTTCACCGGTCAGGATAGAGGCAATTCGGCCCCTGACCTCAAGGATGTGTGTTCCCGGATAAATCCGCTGACCATCCCTGACATCCGAAGAGATCTGAAGCCCGGAATCCAGCGCCAGAAAAACCTGTCTGGCGACCTCAAGCCCGGCAATAATCCCCTCGGCTCGGGCTTCGATATATCCGAGCCCAAGCAGGCTCTCATCGATGATTGCCTGGGTGGTAATATCTCCCAGATAACGATCCTCCTCGAGAGCAAGCTGCATCGCCTTTGACCTGCAGGTCTCGAAAAATTCCCTGAATGCGTAATTTGTTCTGTTGTCTGCCATGACTGCAAAAATCAGTGAGAGTTAAGCAAAATCGTAAACACGCCCCGATGAAAGCCGCAAGTCGTGATTGAACAAGGTAATATTTTTTTGGCATTCGGCATGCTCACAGACCGTTTATCCTCACCTGCAAGCCCTTCTTTGCAATGAAGTTCCGAATAGATTACATTCTTGCTTTGTTCACAGAAATACCGATTCCGCTTCTTCGACCATGACGCTTCATCACCGATCCTGCATAAGGCTCGTCAACGCCGTATTTTACGCCCGACACGGTGTCTATGAGGAGGAGCGCCGCCTTGGCGGCAGATTCGAAGTCGATGTCGAAATTGTTTTCGATAACGCAAGTGCAGCAGCAACCGACGATATTTCCGGAACCATCGATTACCAGCGCGCCTATGCCATCATCAGTGAGGTCATGACCGCCGAAAACCCGGTTGCACTCATCGAAACCCTTGCCCGAAGCACCGCGTTACGACTGATGGAGGAGTTTGTCTTGCCTGAAAGCATCACGGTAAGAGTCCGCAAGCGCTCCCTGCCTCTCGGAGGAGTCTGCGACTACGCCGAAGCCGAGCACCGTATCGAAAAAAGGTAATCGATGGAGAGCACCACTGCCTGTATCGGCATCGGATCGAATGTCGGGGAGCGCCTTACCAACCTCCAGCAAGCTCTTGACCGGCTCACATTGGTGCCCTGCACCACGGTTACGGGGGTATCCAGAGTCTATATGACCGAACCCTTCGGCGATCCCGATCAGAATCGGTATTTCAATGCCGTGGTTGCCCTGAACACATCGCTCGATCCCGCCACGCTCCGCGAGCACTGCAAGTCTATCGAGCATGACCTCGGGCGACCTGACCAATACCAGCGCTGGAGCCCGAGAACGATCGATCTCGATATTCTCCTCTTCGGAAACCGGTGCATAAAAAACAACCTCCTGACCATTCCCCATGCAGAAATGCATCACAGAAGGTTCGTTCTCATACCACTGCTCGATCTCGGCAACCCTGAACATCCCCTGTTGCACTGCACCATCGCCGACCTGCTCAAAAGCTGCCAGGACCATTCGGTTCCCGTCAGGCTCACCGAAAAGCTGAAGATCGCTCAGGTCTGACGGGTCTCCAAAAACAAAAAAAGCGGTCCCAACAGGTCGGGGGACCGCCATTGCGCTGATGTTCAGTGAAACTCAGTTCGCGAAAGTGATATTCAGGGTTCCCTGCTCGAAGTCCGCCCCTTCGGTCTTGCGACCAACAAGCACATTGGGCAGGACGATGCTCTTGCGGAAATTGTTGATATCGACCAGCAATTCGTCGCCCTTGATATTGACCGCCAGCTTTTCAACCTCGACATTCGGCAGGTAAAGACTGAGCACATACTTGCCGTTGATCTTTTCGAGCGTCTGGGTCTTGTCGTTGGAGTAGAGCACATCCATCGGGTTACGACCATCGAAAAGCTCCTTGCTCAAATCATACAAGCGTTCCGGGGTAATAACCTCTCTGGAAGACTGCATCGCCTTGAAGATCGGTACCGGATAGAAGCAGTTGTCGATAACCCTGAGGTACTTGACCTGCTGGTCAATAAGACTCTGAAGATACGGGTCGTTGGAGTTCGAAGGCAGTACCTTGTTGACCACGGCCGCATCGAGCTTGTAACCAAACAGGTTGAGATAGGTCTGAACGCGCAGGGCCTCCTTGATGACCATGTTCTCGGGATTCAGCACAACCCTGAATGTCGTAATGCTTTTGTCCTGTAACATGCCATGCAGCTCTTTCATGTGCTCGTTGATCTCTGGCATCAGCTTGAAAATATTCTTCTTGGGCATGAAACGGCTCAATAGAGGAGCCGCAAACCCGATAGCCTTTGAATGCCAGCCACCGATTTTTTCAGAATACCAGCCATAAGATTCCGGCATACCAAGCAGACGCATGGTTTCACCCGTAGGCGCGGCATCAACGACAACGGCATCATACAAGCCCGACTTTGCCGCTTTCCAGATGTAACGAAGACTGATCATCTCCTCCATACCCGGAACAATCGCAAGCTCTTCAGCGACGATCTCATTGGCTCCATCATGCATGAGAATCGAAGAGAAATAGGAGTACAGCTCGGTCCAGTTTTCGCGGATTTCAGCAAGAACGTTCACCTCCATGGCGAAGAGATTTCTCTCGACCTCCAACGGGGTCGAACTCAACTCGACGCCAAATGCGTCGGCAAGGCTGTGGGCAACATCGGTGCTCATGATCAGCACACGTTTGCCGCTCCGGGCGATCGCGGTTGCTGTGGAAGCAGATACGGTGGTTTTACCTACCCCGCCTTTGCCCAGGTAAAGAATGATTCTCATGGTGTTGAAAAACTATGGTGTAAACTTGACTGTAACTGAATACTTGTCTCCCTCCGGCTCATCACCGTCTGACTTATCTTCCGTGCCGTTTGCTGCGTCCGCCCTTTCCGGATGAATGCCGCTGCTTCTCTTGCTTTTTGACGTTTGACGCCACCCCCCGCACCGGATCATCGGATTCAATGGTCATGTACTCCCCGGAATCGTGGGTAGTCACCTCCCTTTCATCTTCCTGCAAGGCAGCAAACACAACATGCTCAGGAATGAGAGTTTCCGCATCAGCGGCGCCTGCCTCCGGCTCCAACGCAATGTCTATCTGAAGAGACTCAATAAGCACCTCTGCCTGCACTTCCGGTTCGGCTTCAACCTCCGGTTCACGTGCAATCTCTGGCTCAGGATCGGCCATGATCCGGATTTTCTTCAGCATTGGCGCTACCGGCGCTTCCGGTTCGGCTTTAACCTCTGGTTCACGTTCAATCTCTGGCTCAGGTTCCGGCATGATCCGGATTTTCTTCAGCATTGGCGCTACCGGCGCTTCCGGTTCGGCTTCAACCTCTGGTTCACGTTCAATCTCTGGCTCAGGTTCCGGCATGATCCGGATTTTCTTCAGCATTGGCGCTACCGGTATCTCCGGTTCGGCTTCAACCTCTGGTTCACGTTCAATCTCTGGCTCAGGTTCCGGCATGATCCGGATTTTCTTCAGCATTGGCGCTACCGGCGTTTCCGGTTCGGCTTCAACCTCTGGTTCACGTTCAATCTCTGGCTCAGGTTCCGGCATGATCCGGATTTTCTTCAGCATTGGCGCTACCGGTGTCTCAACAGGCCACGAATCCTTCAGCATCTCCGTAATCATGAATTCGTCAGGTTCTGAGCTGATCGAAACAGCAGACGATGATACCGAATTGACCGAACCTCGTGCGGATTCATCATAACTCATCAGTTTCCGGGCAATTTCTGCCTCGGCGCCACTCCCCTGTTCAGCCTTGATCGAAAGTTTTTTTTTGCGCTGGCTGGTATCCTCAGGAATCGATTCGCGTAACGGTGAGCTAACGGCAGATCGCGGAGTATTGTCGCTTCCGGATTCATCGTAGCTCATCAGTTTCCGGGCAATCTCATTGTCATCCTCCATCCTGACAGAAAGCTTCTTTCTTCGTCCGCCAGCACCCGAATCGAAACCCTCCTCCGGTGGAGGCGTCGTGCGTGAAACGGGTTGCCGGTTCTCCCTGGATGTAATCGGCTCATCATTGCCAGCGAACAAATCGGGAGCGGAGTGATCTTCATCATCCCTGACGCTGATTTTCCTGCGACGGATCGTCGTGGAATCGTCTTCGGGTTCTTCCTGAAAAGGCGAGTTCCGAGGCCTTGAGCCTGTACGATCATCGCGTGCAGGTTCAGATGCCGGGGCTCTTGAGCTCTTTTTTCCCCCGCCTCCGAGACCGGTCATTTTGATGATTTTTCCAAGTGAACCAATGACGCCATCATTGACCACAGCCGTCCTGATGGCATTCATGACAAAACGTTCGGCGAGGGGATTGCCGGCAATGTTGGCAAGAAGCTCGTTCAGCGCTGTTAACACCGTAGCGAGATCTCCCGGTACATGCTGCAGATCCTTCATCACCTGGTCACGAAGTTTGAACGGAGCGTCACCCACCATATTCTTGATCTGGTCGGCAATCCGCTTCAGCGAGGCCGGATCGGTAGGAAGCATCGACTCCAGGCCGCCACGAGGCGCAGACGGTGCCCCTTGGCCCCCGCGAGATCTTTCTGCATAAGGCGCGCCATAAGGATTGGGGGATTGCGGGCTGCTGTATCCTGATGAAGCCCGGTACTGCTCAAGAAGATCCTGGCCGTATCCTATACCGGCATCCGGAGTCGGCATCTGTGGTGATTCAAGTGGGAGTGAAACAAGACTGGCGGGGCAAACGCTCCTTGCGGCCTGAAAAATCCTTTCTGCGGTATCCTGCGGGATCTCCAGACGGTAATTGACGCCAAGATAATCCTCTATGGTCGACTCGACGACGGTCTGAAGCTTGACGATCATGTCGGCCTCACGAATTTCAACCATGTCGAAAATCACGAAGACCGGCTCCTTGCCCTCACGCCGTATCTTGAGGTTCATGGTGGCAAACGCACTGTCCTTGTTGCGGCTGCTGATCGAAACCGCCCCGAGGGTAAACCGATCGAGATAATCCTTCGACGCCCCCCTCGCCCAGAGATAAAGCGCTTTATCAGAATAGATCAGATAATCCTGATAGACAATGTTGCCTACCCTTTCCTGGTGAGATTCATAAAAAACCCCGTCAAAAAAAGCGATTGGTGTTTCACCTTCGCCAATCAGCCTTTTCTGGAAAAACTCGGTAACATCACCGAGTTCCGTCTGTCCCGAGATATAGAGAGAAAAATTAGCCATTTACCGCTTCCAGTCACGTTACCTGTAATACCGCCTGATCACCGATCGAATATTCAAACCAACAAAATATGAAAACTAAAATAAATTACGTAACAAAGAGACGGGATATCAGAACCACACGAACACAGGATGCTTCATCCGCGTATCCGAAACCGAATGCTGGCTTGCGTCGGTATCGGCACTGTTATAAACAAAAAAGCAGTGACGGTATAACACCGGTCACTGCTTCTGATAACCTGCTGAACGGTTTGCTTATTTGGCAAACTTCGATTCAACTTCCTTGGTAGGTACGGCAAAGCCGGAAACTTCAGGTGAAGAACCACGAAGGCTTCCACCGCCGCCCAACGAACCGTAGGCATTGCGGTTAATCCTCATGGTGCCTTTGCCCAATGAATCAAAAAGCATACCAACAGTTTCCCAGTGACCTTCGACCATAACTTCGAAAATACGGCCTGCGGCGGCTAAGATGTCGGTAAAGACGCCTCCTCCACTCATAACTCCTCCTTTTGGAATTTAATTGACGGAAAAAAAACAATCAAAGTTGAGACTTTAAGACAAAAATAAGCGAATAAACGAAAAAACACAAATAAAAGATTTCAAGAGCTGCCCAACCTTGATCTTCGGCCAGATACCGCTCAAAAGAAAAGCCTTACTTTTTCCCGGTGGTTTTCTGGAACGAACCCGCAAGATTCTTGACCGCCTCGGAAGCCGACACGCCGGCATCACCTACGGCCCTGGCCGCATTGCTGGTTGCATTTTCCACATTCTTCACCGCGTCATTGTAAAGGTCACCTGCCGAACGAGAGACATCCTTGACGGTTATGGCAACACGGTCGATGGTTTCACCGACAACGCCGCTTGAACCACCGAGAATATTACCAATACCCGATGCATCGACCAGCGAACCGACCGTACCTGCAACTGTCTCCACTACACTGCCGGCAACTTCAAGACCGCCAACAATGGCGCTCTGGCCGGTAAGCATCACACTTTCGGCAAGAAAGGTGAGTCTGTCGGTAAAATCGAGTTCCTTAAAATCCTTGCGAAGCTTCTGATACGATTCTGACATTGTGTCCTCCTTTGATCCGGCTGCCGGAGCAGACCAGGATTACTGGTTTATGATGAAAATCACCTCTTGATTCAAAGCTAAGAAAAAAAAGACCTTGCACAAAACAAGGCCCGTCATTTCCTCACGCCTTGTGATATTGCCTGGTACGCTGATGATTCCCCTGTCGTTCAAGATCGAAAGGAATATGGAGCCATTTGTCCTTGAACACTGCATCACCTGGCTCCAGACCGGTAAGACTGACCGGAAGCGTGATGACTTTGCGCTGGTTACCGATCTGAACGAACAGCTCGTCACCAGTGACCCACACATCAATATCAACCGGATTGGCAAACATGAGTTTGAGCTGGACTTCATAGACGTCACCACTGCGGATAAACTTGATCGGCGGCTCATCGTACATGAGGCCTGACGGATCAACATCACCATAAATATCGTGAGCGAAAACCTCAAGAGACTTGACGCCAACGATCTCCTGATCGTACATCTTCAGCTTCTTGACCGGCAGAGGCGAAAAGCCCTCTTCGATCTCTCCGAGATATTTCTGCTGAATGCCTTTCCACTTTTCGAGATATCCACTGTTTTCCTGGGTATCGAGCAGCTTGTTGACCAGCACCATATCAACCTTGAAACCATAAAGGTTCAGGTAGGTCAAAGCGCGCATGGTCTCCTTGATCGACATCTTCTCGGCATTCATGACTAACCTTACCGTCGATTTGACGTTATCGGTCAGAATCTCCCTGATATCCTCGAGTTCGTCGAACACCATGTCAACCGACTCAATGGCATCTTCAGGGGGGATGTAATAGGCGATTTTGTCAGACATTTTGGAGAGCGGCTTGCTGAGCGGCCGGACAATGTACTTGTTGACATTCTTGACGGCTTTCATACCCCATGAAAGGGTATCGGGCAGAGAAAGCAGGCGAAGAGTCTCGCCGGTAGGCGCTGTATCCAGCACAAGTGCATCATAGAGACCCGATGACTTGTAACGTTTGATCCTGAGCAGAGAGAAAAGTTCCTCCATACCAGGAAGAATCGTCATTTCATCGGCCATGACGCCGGAAACGCCCTGGGCCATGAAAATGCGGGTATAATATTTCTGTACCGAATGCCAGTTCTGTTTGAGGTCGACATAAGGATTTACCTCGATGGCGTGAAGATTATCCTTGATCTTCGTAGGTTCCGCGCCAAGCTGAAGATTAAAGGAGTCTGAGAGGCTGTGAGCGGGATCTGTAGAAAGCACCAGGGTGCGATGTCCCATTTCGGAAAGACGAACCGCCGTGGCGGCCGATACGCTTGTCTTTCCCACACCACCCTTACCAGTAAAAGTTAATATACGCATGAACCAGGCATTGGAAATTTATTATACAGCCAAGATCGTTAAGATATACTTCTGCCGTCATTCTGCAAAGTATCAATCATCAGGGTTACCGTCAAGAGCACCATAAAGAGCTTCCCCATAAAAGCGGAAAACCTCGTCTCCATACACCTATATTCAACCTGTTCAATCGGTTATCCCTGTCAGCCCTCAATGAGTGACAAGAAACTCATTTGCAAAATCGCCGCCAACGCTCTTAATTATTTATTGTCAGACGTTTTGCGACGGTCGGCAGGAGCCCTCCCAGACGCTTCACGGTCACCCGGAAAAGGCAACCTTAACCATGCTTGCAACCATGCTACCATCCAGCTTCATCATCGATGTCAGTGCACGTATCACCAATATCCGTCCTGTCGGCAAGGAGGTATCGGTCATTTCCTTGGCCTGTCCTGCGATCGCCGCCAACGCCCTGCCGGGAAACTTCGTCAACATCAAGGTCAACGCCTCTCTTCAGCCACTGCTCAGACGCCCGTTCTGTATCCATAACGTGCATGGTGACTTCATCGACATCATGGTGAAAAATGTTGGTCTCGGCACCTCGATACTCTGCGAGGCATCGTGCGACACCCACCTTCTGGTGCTTGGCCCCCTCGGTAACTCATTCGGTACTGAAACTGATGATTTCGATACGGCTCTCCTCGTCTCCGGAGGCATAGGAACCGCCCCGATGCTGTTCCTGGAAAAAACGCTGGCCTCTGCAGCAAGACCATTTCACCACCTGGTCGGCGGAAGAAGCCACTCCGACCTCCTCCTTTCCGGTCTGACCAACGTCAGGACAGCGACTGATGACGGCTCTGAGGGTTTCCGGGGTAACGTCGTCGAACTGCTCGAAAAAAACCTTGCAGAACAGGCCACTTACGGCAAGGTCAAGGTTTTCGCCTGCGGGCCGAACCCCATGCTCAAGGCACTTGCCCGCTTCTGCCGTGAACGCACCATTGCCTGCGAACTTTCGCACGAATCGATTATGGGTTGCGGAGTCGGCATCTGTTACGGCTGCATGGTCGAACTCCTGAATGCCGAAGGTCAGAAAGAGAGTATCCTGCTTTGCCGCGAAGGCCCGGTCATCGAAGGCCACCGGTTTAGCGCATGACTTGAAGAATAGCGAAGAATCATGTAGTTTGCTGCTTAAAGCTGACAATCAGAGAAACGAAAAATCCCGAATACCACCATGGCAAGAGGTTTGAACAAAGTAATGCTGATCGGCCATCTCGGCAATGATCCTGAACGCAGGGAAACCACATCGGGCCAGACTGTCGTCAATTTTACCCTTGCAACCAGTGAAGGATTCAAAGACAGCAGCGGCAACTTCCAGGAGCGCACCGAATGGCACCGAATCGTCGTCTGGGGCAAGCTGGCAGAGATATGCAGCCAGTACCTGAAAAAAGGACGCCAGGTCTACCTTGAAGGACGCCTGCAAACCCGCTCATGGGACGACAATAAAACCGGCGAAAAGAAATACACGACCGAAATCGTCTGCACCGATATGCAGATGCTCGGTTCAGGGCGTGATTCAGGCGGAGGCATGCAGGAGTCATCGTACACGCAGGAGAGTAGACCGTCATATTCAAGGCCGTCAAAACCGGCCGAGCCGCCAGCTTCAGAATTCGGTGATCGCACCTCATCCGGCAACATGCAGGAATTTGAAAAAGACGACCTTCCTTTCTGACCACAGCATCACCTGGTGAAACCTTATGGCTGACCTGAAAAAAGAGATTGCATCAGGCAAAATAGCCCCTGTCTATTTTTTTTATGGCCCGGAAAGCTGGCTCAAGGAGGAGATCGAAACGCAACTGAAGGTGGCACTGTTTCCATCGGAAAACGATGCCACCCTCAATACGCTCATCCTGTACGGACCTGACATAACCTTGGGCCAGATTGTTTCTGCAGCCTCGGAATATCCGATGTTCACCGAAAAAAAACTGCTTGTTGTCCGCCAGTTCGACAAGCTGAAAAAAGCGGGCTCCAAAGAACAGGTCAAGCTTCAGGAAGAGTCTCTCTTGCGCTACCTCTCCAATCCTGCATCTTTTACCGTCCTGGTACTCGACGGAGACGAGGTGGATAAAAAAGAGCTCGAAAAAGCGCCAT
>JAAXWL010000132.1 GCA_013334975.1 Chlorobiaceae bacterium | reverse complement strand
ATCAGCCAGGCAGTGCAGACGCATTGAAACAACAATACTGGAGTTGCGTCAATCATGGTAATATAGATGTGTTTGCCCTTAAAATACAAGCATGCTCTTTGGGAAATCCAAAGAGAGGGGGACAGTGAATGCAGGCGAGACGCCCGCGCTCCCAGGGGTGGGGAAGCGTTGATGGCAAAATTCTGCGGGACGTTGATCCGTTGATGAAAATCCTGGTGGGAAATAAAGGACAAAAGGGACAAAAGGGACGAAAGGGTGAAGAGCGGGGGAGCTAATCCTGGGAGCGCGGGCATCTTGCCCGTAATCAAAAAACCGGGCGAGACGCTCGGCGATCCCGGGTTGATGTGTTACGATTGTTTGCCCGGTCTTACCGCCCGCTCAATTGCCAGCCGCATGAAGCGTTGATACGGAATTCCTGCGTGTTTTGCATGGATGCGCACCTCGTCGAGCAATTCTTCAGGTAGACGGAGACTGACAGACCTGTTCTTGCGTTTCAATTCAAAGCGCATTGGAACCATGTCAGAAAAATCATATTCGCTCAGGTCGGCACTCTCTACGAACTCTTCGGCTTCGGTGTCAGTTCTGAAATCAGGGAATTTCTTTTTCATGAGCCTGTATCTCCATTTTGTGCATATAACGAGCACTGATCGGCCGGATCAGGAGCGATTTGCCATTGTTTCTCAATGTGAAAACGACAAATAAATGACGTTTTTTGATTGTCCGTCCTACTGCGCGAAATCTTTGTTCATTGCTCGAAAGCAGAATGTCCGTGCGCAAAATTCTGCGGGACGTTGATCCGTTGGTGAAAATCCTGGTGGGAAATAAAGGACAAAAGGGACAAAAGGGACAAAAGGGACAAAAGGGACAAAAGGGACAAAAGGGACGAAAGGGACAAAAGGGACGAAAGGGTGAAGAGCGGGGGAGCTAATCCTGGGAGCGCGGGCATCTTGCCCGTAATCAAAAAACCGGGCGAGACGCTCGGCGATCCCGGGTTGATGTGTTACGATTGTTTGCCCGGTCTTACCGCCCGCTCAATTGCCAGCCGCATGAAGCGTTGATACGGAATTCCTGCGTGTTTTGCATGGATGCGCACCTCGTCGAGCAATTCTTCAGGTAGACGGAGACTGACAGACCTGTTCTTGCGTTTCAATTCAAAGCGCATTGGAACCATGTCAGAAAAATCATATTCGCTCAGGTCGGCACTCTCTACGAACTCTTCGGCTTCGGTGTCAGTTCTGAAATCAGGGAATTTCTTTTTCATGAGCCTGTATCTCCATTTTGTGCATATAACGAGCACTGATCGGCCGGATCAGGAGCGATTTGCCATTGTTTCTCAATGTGAAAACGACAAATAAATGACGTTTTTTGATTGTCCGTCCTACTGCGCGAAATCTTTGTTCATTGCTCAAATGCAGAATGTCCGGAGCAACTAACGGTGTTCCTGAAAACAGGCTTTCAATTTCAGCTATCGAGACACCATGCTTTTCACATTTGGCCCGATTACCGCTGTCCCAGTCAAATCCGTCAATGTTCATCCTTTTTCTTTTAAAGGTATGTTTATTTATTTGTATATGCAAATGCATTACTCAATCCATCAAGGCACATTCTTTGGAAGGGGAAAGAAAGGGACACAAAGGACGAAAGGGACGAAAAGGACAGAAGGGTGAAGAGGGGGAGGAAAAGCGGTCGTGACGCCCGCGATCCCAGGGTGAAGATGGCAAATTCTTCGGGATGATGATTTGTTGATGCTGGAATCCTGAGGCGTTGAAGATTATATTTCGATATGGTGCAAAAAGAATGTTGTCATGCCGGGAATCAGTGGGGGTATAACGCATAAAGAGAGTATGGAAGCACAGAAACGTTTAACAGGCGGGAGGTCGGCGCCCGTTAAGGCACGGAGTGGGCGGAGGGGCGGAGTCCGGGTGATGGCTGCGGTTGTGGTGATCAGCTTCATGATCGCACTGAACCTGCTTCTGCAGCAGTTTGTGCGGGCGGAGGGGGTGCCGGATGATTTCGAGAGAATACCCGCTGGAGAGTTCTGGATGGGCAGCCCGGAAAACGAACCTGAGCGATCGGGCGGTGAGACCCGTCACAAGGTATCGATCAGCGAGTTTTATCTGTGCCGCCATGAAGTGACGGTAGGGGAGTTCGGGAAGTTCATCGAAGCAACCGGGTACCGCACGGATGCCGAAATGAACGGAGATTCAAGTAACTGGAGGCACGGGCCAAAAGGGTTGAGGGGAGCGCAGGAACAGAACCATCCGGTAGCGCAAGTGAGCTGGAACGATGCGATCGCCTACTGTGTGTGGCGGTCGGCAACCGAGGGGCGGCTCTACTGGCTCCCGACCGAAGCGCAGTGGGAGTATGCCTGCCGTGCCGGAACGCTGACCCCTTTTAATACCGGTACAAACCTGAGGACGGATGAGGCGAACTACAACGGCGACTCTCCCTATAATGGCAATGCGAAAGGGGTGTATCGCGAGACCACGACGCCGGTATGCAGCTTTTCTCCCAACCGCTTCGGGTTGTACGACATGCACGGCAACGCCTGGGAGTGGTGCCGCGACTGGTGCGGAGAGCGCTACTATAACGAGTGCTTGAGCCGGGGAACGGTCAGGGATCCCCAGGGGTCATCAGGGGGTTCGCGCCGGGTGCTTCGTGGGGGGGGCTGGCGCAGCGGCGGCGCGAGGTACTGCCGGTCGGCTTATCGCGACTACGACACCCCCGAGAATCGCAGCGGCAGTGTTGGCTTCCGCCTGGTGTTCGTCCCGTAGTTCAGAGGCAAAAAAACCGGAGCGCCATCGAACGGGCGGCACATGAAGCCGAAGGCTTCATGTCTTGTGAGTGCCGTGGTTGATGCGATGTTGCGTGGTGTTGTGATGGTTCAGAATGTAAGAGAACTGCGGAGCTGGGGCTCCGCGCGCTCGGCGAAAGAAAAGGACGAAAGGGACATAAAGGACGAAAGGGTGAAGAGAGGGATGAAGAGCACGGGAGCGGGTTTACCCGGGTGGGGGAGTGTGTGATTTTTTTACATTGTGGTAGTTATTAAACAGGAGTTGCTGGTTATGGTGCGATTTATAGAGTTGATCCGTTCATGCCTTTCGGATGTGAAGGAGATTCTGCCGTGGAACCTTGTGGATCGTCTGAAGGAGAATCCGGGGTTGCTTATCCTTGATGTTCGTGAGCCGAACGAGTTTGATGCGATGCATATTCCTGGTTCCATGAATGTGCCTCGGGGTATTCTGGAGTCGGCCTGCGAGTGGGATTTTGAGGAGACGGAGCCGGAGCTGGTCAATGCGCGGCAGCGTGAGGTTGTGGTGGTGTGCCGCTCGGGCCATCGCAGCATTCTGGCTTGCCACTCGTTGCAGGTGCTTGGGTATGAAAACGTTGTTTCGCTCAAATCGGGGCTGCGGGGCTGGAACGACTACGAGGAGCCTCTGGTGAACCGTGCAGGGGAGACGGTTGATCCCGAATTTGCGGATGACTACTTCACCGCCAAACTTCGGGCCGATCAGATTCGCCCGAAAGCTGGAGGATGAGAGGTGGCTCAACGAAGTTATTCCAATTTGCAATCATAATGATTGAATTAATCAAAGCAGAAGCCAGGCATTGGTTACGTTATTGTCATGCTGATCCCGACTTTTCGGGGGAAGCATCCATGATGATTTCGTTGAGTCTCAGGGGACTGGATCCTTCACTGCGTTCAGGATGACAGGATGGGACACCAGGATGATTATCTTGATTGCAAATTGGAATTAAATCCCGATCGGTATCGGTATCGGTATCGGTATCGAACACCCTCCATCAAGCCAGATTCAATCAATAGCCGCTTTACAATCCGATTTGGATACCGATAAAATTACTGTATGGTTATGTAGTGATTTTTCTGCTTGCCATCGGCTCTTCTTTTCTTATTTTAATGACGAAATTCCCCGAATGCTCCTTCCGGACATTCTGCGTTACACGTTACAGAGAAAACCAACACATATATTCATAAAGGAGCCTGATGGGTAAAAAGACGAGCGACCGTGACGAGGTTATCGATACATCGTTGCAGCATGTCGATACGGAAATTCCAACCGAAGAGCAGATTCACGAGGCGGAGAAGTATGGCTTTCATGGTCAGTTCCAGGCGGCCAGAGTCAGGTTCGACCAGCTTTTTCCCGGTGTTCTGGCTTCCATAACCGTTGCTGCGGCGGCCACGTTTCTCTCTGACCATTACGGTGCTCCCACGATGCTTTTCGCCCTTTTGATCGGCATGGCTTTCCGTTTTCTTTCCGAAGATGAGGGCAAAGCGCTGGTCGGCATCCAGTTCGCTTCCACCACGGTGCTCCGTTTCGGTGTTGCGTTGCTCGGTATGCGCATTACGTTGGGCCAGATCCAGTCGCTCGGCATCAAGCCGATTGCGATGGTCTTTTTTTCGGTGCTCCTGACCATCCTTTTTGGGCTTGTGCTTTCCAAGATGATGGGGCGCGGCAAACGGTTCGGTGTGCTCACCGGCGGCAGTGTTGGTATCTGCGGCGCTTCGGCGGCTCTTGCCATTTCGGCGATTCTTCCCCAGCACGAATACAGCGAACGGAACACCATCTTCACGGTTATCAGCGTTACGGCGCTGAGTACGATCGCCATGATCGCCTATCCGGTGGTTGCCCACTGGTTCGGGCTTGATCACACGGCAGCGGGTATCTTTCTCGGTGGTACGATCCACGATGTGGCGCAGGTGGTTGGTGCCGGTTATTCGGTCTCGCCGGAAACCGGCGATACGGCGACTGTTATCAAGCTGCTCCGGGTTGCCATGCTGGTGCCAACGGTTTTCGTGCTATCACTCGTCTTTCATACCAGAAACCAGAAAGAGGGCAATGTACCGAAGCGCTTCCTGCTTCCGCCCTTCATCATCTTTTTCGTGGTGTTTGTCGGGATCAACAGCACAGGATTCATCCCGAAACCGGCCACCCAGTTTGTGAACGACGCCTCACGCTGGTGCTTGGTGACGGCGATTGGCGCCCTCGGCATGAAGACCTCACTGAAATCTCTGTTTGAGGTTGGCTGGAAGCCGGTCTCGATCATGATTGCCGAGACGGTTTTTCTCGCGGCTCTGGTGCTCGGTTCGGTGATCTGGATGTCGTAAACGCATTTCATGAGTCAGAACGGGGGCTGGTGTGTTTTTTTTTAGTTCGGTCTTTTTCTTTATCAGGAATAAATCCTGTTTACTATTTTACAGTTCGCGCCTGGCATGGCACTCCCCAATGATGGCGGGATCGTCACCCCTGACGCATTCAGTGATGATTCATTCATAACAGGCTGGAAATATCCTCAACAGGGTTTCCGGCACTCATGGCCCATTTATTCCGAAATGCACCGGGTGGTTTTTACTGTTGGCGCTCTGTGCACCATTGAGTTTTCGATATTTGACCAGTAATACCAATCAACAAGGAGATTTTTCAATGAGTGACGTTACCTGCAAAATGGAGCTGGATTGTTCCGGCCTGAACTGCCCCCTGCCGATTCTCAAGACCAAGAAAGCCATCGACAGCCTTCAGAGCGGCGAAGTGCTCAAGATGACGGCTACCGATCCCGGTTCAGTGAACGATATGGCCTCATGGGCAAAGCGCACCGGTAACGAGCTGGTTTCGCACACCGAATCCGGTAACGCTCATACCTTTCTGATCAGGAAGAAGTAATGCTCTTCAGGGAACGCTCTCTGTCATCATTCAGGACGGCGGGGAGCGTTTTCAATGGAGCGCTTCGGCAAGCTGTTTTGCGAGCCGCACGGGTCAGATGGTATGGTTGGTTTATTCCGGTTTTCGTCAGCATTTTAATCAGTTTTTCACATCATGAGGAGCTTTGTTGATACCCCTGTTTGTGGTGATGACTCCCGTTTTTTTTCGGTTAACGGCATTTCGCAGGCTGAGCATCGTCGGTACAAGCTGACTTGCCGGAGGATAGTAGCGTATCGTACCCCATTTTGCCGAGTTGCTGACGAAATATCTTTACCGGGATCAGGGAAAAAAACACGTTTGCATTTGAAAAAAAGATTACAAATGATTAACTATATATTCATGTAGTGCAGGTATTGCAATCTGCTTCAGATACCTGATCATTTTCATTTTACGAAGCATCGTTCCATCACCAAAGAGGGATCATGCAGGGTATACACACCGGCTATTATTCTTTAAATACAAGGAGAACATAACATGGCAATCGAAATCAATGGCGTGAGCTGCGAGACCGACGAGAACGGTTATTTGGTCAATCTGGACGACTGGACTGAGGAAGTTGCGGTCAAGATCGCCGAGGGCGAAGAT
>JAAXWL010000131.1 GCA_013334975.1 Chlorobiaceae bacterium | reverse complement strand
GGGCGGACTTTCTTGTCCGCCATTACATTCTGAATTGGAAAGGTGGTACCTCCCCGGAAGATTTCTATGAGAAAAACACAAAGGAGTTCCTGATGCCTTGGTGCTTGCAAGGAGTAAATTGAATGGCGGTCCCGAGCTGTCGCGACCGCCATCCGTTCAAGAATTTAACCGCTGTTCTTCGATGCTCGGCTTCATATATCGATCGCGAAAGCTTTCGAGGTGTCTTGTTGTTTTGATGAAGAGAAGATGCGGAGCTGGGGCTCCGCGTTCCCAGGTGTGGACACTCGCTCCTAACCGCAGACATCGCGGATGGCGCGGGCGATGATGGGGATGCCGCGTTCGATCTCTTCGGGGGTGTTGTTGCAGTAGGAGAGGCGCATGGTGTTGTTGCGCTTTCCTTCGGGGTCGAAGGTGTTGCCGGTGACGAAGACGGCTCCGCCATCGATGGCGAGTTTGAGGATGGGGGTCGAGTCGCTGCCTTCGGGGAGGGTGAGCCAGATGTAGAAGCCGCCACGGGGCTCGCTCCAGCGGACGTATTCCGGGAGGTGGTTGCGGAGAGCGGTAGTCATGCAGGCTGCGCGGCGCCGGTACTCCTGGCGTACCGAGGTGATGTAGGGGCCGATTCTGCCGGAACGGATGAAGGCGTCGGCGATGACTTGGGAGAAGCTTGGCGAACAGGCGTCGGCGGATTGCTTGATCAGTTCGCACTTTTCGTAGATCGCGGGTGGCGCGAGCAGCCAGCCGAGGCGCAGGCCGGGGCCGAGTATCTTGGAGAAGGAGCCCATGTAACAAACGTCGATGCCGTCGGGGTCAATCGCCTTGATGGGCTTGAGTCGCTCGCGGTACTCTTCGTGGAACCAGAGTCCGGCGTAGGCGTCGTCTTCGATGAGCGGGATGTCGCGCCCCTGAAGGGTTTCGATCAGTTTCTGCTTGCGCTCCGAGCTGTAGAGGATGCCTGCCGGATTGTGGAAGTAGGGGGTGATGTAGAGAAACTTTGCCGGATCGGGGCGGGCAGCCTCCTCTTGCAGTATGGCGATGTCGAGCCCTTCGTTGTCAACCGGAATGGAGCGTATCTCCGCTCCGGCGGAGCGGAAGGCGGCAATCGCTCCGATAAAGCAGGGGTACTCGGTGAGCACCCGGTCGCCGGGATCGACGAATGCTTTGGCCAGAATGCTGAGTCCCTGTTGGGAGCCGGTGGTGATCATGAGGCGGTTTTTCTGTACCGGAAGCCCTTTCTGTTCAAGGAATCCGGAGAGCGATTCGAGCAGTGAGGGCAGACCGGGGGTGGGTCCGTACTGGAAGGCCGCCTGTTTGGTTTTCAGGTCGAGCCCGCCAAGCAGCTCCTCGACCGCTTCGACCGGAAACAGTTCGTTACCCGGCATTCCGCCAGCAAAGGAGATGATGTCTGGCCGCGAAGCAAGGCTCATCAGCTCCCTGATAGCCGAGGAGCGCAGCGCCGAAACCGAAGCAGAAAATCGTGGCATGGGTAATTATTTTATCGTCTTCAGGATGGCTTCAGCCGTCCGGATATTCAAAGTTCTCGCATTCACATTGCCCCGGGTTTAAACCCGGGGGATGGATCGGTAAAAAAAACTCGGGCTTCAGCCCAACTCCCAAATTTCAGGGCTTATCCGGCAAAGATAGTGGGCTGAAGCCTGTGGCAATAGAAAAAAGGGACTTGAGACGACGTTCTGCCGTTCCCCGGTCGCCCTGATTTTCATTCTTTGTCCTTGCCGTCATTTTCGTTCGTTCCCCTCAAATCTGATACACTTCTCACGCCTTCAGCAGCTCCATCTCGTGGAGTTGGAGCACTTCGATCGCTTTCTTGGGGGTGTCGGTGCGGATGACCGCCGTTGCCTGGCCTTCGGCGCTGGTGAAGGCGTACATGTACTCGATCGAGATGCCGTTGTCGGTCAGTATCTGCAAGGCGTGATGCAGCGCTCCCGGCTTGTTGTGCATGATGATGCCGATGACGTCGGTAATCTTGACCGCGAAGCCCTGCTCTTTGAGCACCTTTTCGGCCAGTTCGGGGTTGCTGGTGATAACGCGCAGCACACCGAAATCGGTGGTATCGGCGATGCTGAAGGCCGAAATGTTGATGCCGTTGTCGGCCAGAATTCCGGTCAGTTCGGTGAGCCGTCCCGCCCGGTTTTCGAGAAACACCGAGAGTTGTCTGATAATCATGGAGTGTTCTCCGTTTTACTTGAGTTTCCGTTTGTCAACCACCCGCTGCGCCTTGCCCATGCTGCGCTCGATCGTGCCCGGCTCCACCAGCCTGACGGCGGCGTGCAGGCCGAGGGTGCTGGCGAGGTTGGACTGGATGCGCTTGCGGAGTCCCTCCAGCTCCTTGACCTCGTCCGAGAAGAACTGCTCTTCGACCTCGACCTGGATTTCAAGGGTGTCGAGGTTGTTTTCGCGATCAACCACGAGCAGGTAGTGCGGCCTGGTTTCGCTCATTTCAAGCAGCACCGATTCGACCTGCGACGGGAAGAGGTTCACGCCCCGGATGATGAGCATGTCGTCCGAGCGCCCGACGCACTTCTCCATCCTGACGAGAGTGCGTCCGCAGTCGCACTGTTCGAAGTGCAGGCGCGTCAGGTCGCGGGTGCGGTAGCGCATGAGCGGCATCGCCTCTTTGGTGACCGTGGTGAAGACCAGTTCGCCGAGGGTGCCATAGGGGAGCACTTCGCAGGTTTCGGGATCGATGATCTCGGGGATGAAGTGATCCTCGAAGATGTGCATCCCCTTCTGGCAGGCGCACTCCATCGAGACGCCGGGGCCGATCACCTCGGAGAGGCCGTAGATGTCGTATGCCTTGAGGCCGAGCAGGTGCTGAATCTGGGTGCGCATCTCTTCAGTCCAGGGCTCCGCACCGAAGATGCCCGCCCTGAGCTTCAGCTTCGAGCGGTCGATCTTCTCCTCGACGAGCGCTTCACCGAGATAGGCTGCGTAGGAGGGGGTGCAGGCGATGGCTGTCGATCCGAAATCTTCGAGGAGCTGGAGCTGCTTTTTGGTGTTGCCGCCAGAGATCGGGATGACCGAAGCGCCGATCTTCTCCGCGCCGTAGTGCACGCCGAGGCCGCCGGTGAAGAGGCCGTAGCCGTAAGCCACCTGCACGATGTCGTTGCGGGTGATGCCGGCCATCGTGAGGGAGCGGGCCACCACTTCGGCCCACATCATGATGTCGTTGTGGGTGTAGCCGACCACGGTCGATTTGCCGGTGGTGCCGCTGGAGGCGTGCAGCCTTACCACGTCGTGCTGCGGCACGGCGAAGAGCCCGAAGGGGTAGTTGTCGCGCAAGTCCTGCTTGGTGGTGAAAGGGAGCTTCTGCAAATCTTCGATCGATCGGATGTCGCCCGGCTCGATGCCCATCTCCTGCAACCGGTTGCGGTAGAATGGCACGTTGAAGTAGATGCGTTCCACCATGTCCCGCAGGCGCTGTCCCTGCAATTCGGTGAGCTGCTGGCGCTCCATGCACTCGTGATGCTCGTTCCAGATCATGAGGTGGTGTGGTTAAGCGTTGGTAAGTTGATGTCCCGTACGGAATGCCCTGACGTTGATCTCGACGATCTCCTGCCCCTTTGCGCCAAACAGCGCTTCGATGCCCGCTTCGAGACACTCCGGTTCGAAGCCGGTGAAGGGGGCCGCCGCGCCGAGCATCACCATGTTTGAGGCCCTTGCGCTTCCGGCCTGGCGGGCGAGCTTTTCGGCGGGCACGAGCAGCGGCTCGACGGCGTAGTTCAGCGCCTTGATGATTCGCTCCACCGGCGGGTAGCCCTCCACGTTCACGAAGGGGTCGGTTGAGGTGACCACCTGGCCGCCGGGCGCGAGCCAGGGCAGGTAGCGCAGTGATTCGAGCGGTTCGACTGACAGGATGAGGTCAGCCGTGCCGAGCGAGATCAGGTCGGCGAACAGTTCGCTATCGGAGATGCGCAGGTGCGACTGCACTGCTCCGCCCCGCTGGCTCATGCCGTGCACCTCGGCCTGGCGGAGGTGCAGCCCTGCGTCGAGCGCCGCCCAGTCGATCACCGCTGCGATGCTGAGGATGCCCTGTCCGCCGACGCCGGCGAGAATGATGTTCTTCTCCATCGTGGTTACTCCCCCTTTGCCGCCGAACGGCGTTTCTTCTTTGCGGCGCTTTCGATGCACTCCCGTCGGGCGATCACCACCGACACCCCGTCGTAAGCGATCTCTTCGCGAAGCACGGCAACGTTTTCCTGCAAGTGCTGCTTGAGGGGCACGATGGTGCGGAGGTGCGCCTCCTCCACGCCGAGCCCCCGGCAGATTCGCTCCAGCTTCGAGCCGGAGGCCGAGGAGGTCTGGCCTCCGGTCATGGCCGTGGTGTTGTTGTCGGCGATGATGATCGTTACTGGCGAGCGGTCGTTCACCGCGTCGAGCAGGCCGGTCATGCCGGAGTGGGCGAAGGTCGAGTCGCCGATCACACAGACCGCAGGTCTGAGCCCGGCATCGGCGGCGCCTTTGGCCATCGTGATCGAAGCGCCCATATCGACGCAGGTGCTGATAGCTCTGAAAGGGGGCAGTGCGCCGAGAGTGTAGCAGCCGATGTCCGAAAAAACGTGGTGCTCCGCTTGCTCGCGCATGACGAGGTTGAGCACCTCGAAGAGGTCGCGGTGGCCGCACCCCCGGCAGAGCTCCGGCGGGCGGTTGATCACGATCTCCGGCACGGTGGTGGTTTCGGGCTTCTTTGTGCCAAGCGCCGAGGCCACAAGGTCGGTCGTCAGCTCTCCCGTTCGGGGCAGGGCGCCATCCATGCGCCCCCTGATCTTCGGCGATCCGAAGTAGCCACGGAACAGCTCTTCGTAGACCGGGTAGCCCTCCTCGACCATGAGTACCGTTTCACAGGCAGCGAAAAGGTTGTCGATCTGTTGTCGCGGCGGCGGGTACTGGCCGATTTTGAGCACCCGGCACTTGATGCCGTGCATCCGCCGGGCCTCCATCACGTAATTAAAGCCGATGCCGAAGGCGATGACGCCGAGCGTTGTGGTGCCTTCGACCGTGCGGTTCAGGAACGACGAAGCGGAGAGGGCTTCCAGTTGCGGCTGGAGGTCAAGCAGGTGCTGGTACTGCCGCCGGGCGTTGTGCGGCATGAGCACGTAGCGCTCCGGTGCGTATTCGGCATGGAGCGGGTGTTGCGCGACCGCGGCCGAGCGCCGTTTGATGCCCGCCCGGGAGTGCGAAAGGCGCGTCGTCATGCGCACCATCACCGGCAGCTTCACCGATTCGGAGAGCGCAAAAGCGTGGAACATCGCATCGTACAGCTCCTGCTGCGAGGCCGGTTCGAGCACCGGCACCATCGCGAAGCGCCCGTAGAAGCGGCTGTCCTGCTCGTTCTGCGACGAGTGCATCGATGGGTCATCCGCCACGGCAAGCACCAGCCCGCCATTCACCCCCGTGATCGCCGAGTTGATGAAGGCATCCGCCGCCACGTTCAGCCCCACATGCTTCATGCACACAAGGCTTCGCTTTCCGGCATAGGACATACCGAGGGCCGCCTCGTAAGCCGTCTTTTCGTTCGACGACCACGATGAACGGATGCCGAGAACGCGAGCCTCTGCGGAACGCTGAATGTATTCGGTGATTTCGGTGGATGGTGTGCCGGGGTAAGCATAGACGCCGGACAACCCGGCATCGATCGCGCCCTGCGCGACCGCCTCGGCCCCAAGAAGAAGTAAACGGGTACTATTCATCTGCGGCTTTTAAACATAGTCAATCCCCAAAGATCATAAAATTTTCAAACAAAGCGCACTGGAAAAACAACGGATCGGCAATATCAGGCTGTGTCTACACC
The DNA here is from genome assembly GCA_013334975.1 of Chlorobiaceae bacterium. Lineage (GTDB taxonomy): Bacteria > Bacteroidota > Chlorobiia > Chlorobiales > Chlorobiaceae > Chlorobaculum. Next base: position 531 of record JAAXWL010000131.1, on the reverse strand, counting down.
TGGGATCGCAATTGAGCCGGAGACTCAACAAATGGGGAGTGGACGTTGTGGACGAAGTGGACATGGTGGACAAGTCGTGACAGCGCTCCCGGCGAGCTTCCGTCGTAGTGGTGGAATCGCCGTGATTTGCGTATGTTACTGTATAGTTCGGTCTCTTTTTCCCAGACAGAAAAACGGACTCCCCCATGACAGAAAAACACCTTTCAAAGACCGTCAGGATTCTCATTGCATCGCCTTCTGATGTGGAGCAGGAGAGAGATATTGCCGAGCGGGTTATCAGTCGTTTGAAGATTACGTGTAAAGATGACCTTCGTCTTGTGCTTGAGGCCGGGCGTTGGGAGTTTGATGTTCCCGCCTTGATGGGAAAACCGGCTCAAGTGTTGATCAACGAACGGCTTGTCGATCAGTGTGATTGTGCGGTGTGCATTTTCTGGACACGCATTGGAACACGAACCGATGTTGCGGAAGGTGGTGCGGTGGAAGAGCTTGAGCGAATGCTGAAAGCGGGCAAGCCGGTATTGCTCTATTTTT
>JAAXWL010000130.1 GCA_013334975.1 Chlorobiaceae bacterium | reverse complement strand
GTCGGCAGCCTCAAAGCCGCCGAAGCCTTGCCCCGCAACGTCGTCATTCGTGACGAAGCCATCAACTACTGGCGCCAGGTCAAGCTCACCGGCCACGACACCGCCGAATCCGGAAAACGGGCCCTCGCAGCCCTGAAAAACGGAAAGCTTGGTGAAGCCGATAACGCGCTGTATCTTTGTCAGTATCTCGAAAAGCCGTTTGAGCACCAGGCCCATACCTGGTTGCCGGTGTACGAGGCTTTCAGGGCTCAATGCTGCGAATGCTGAATCAACCATTCGCAGGCACCTGTCCCGTATCTGCCGATGCCCCCGGTAAAGGCAGATACGGGAAAACGTAACAACATCCTATTCAGCACTCTTATGACCAGAGCGTGGGAACAGATAGTTAAAGAGAACAGAGACCGTGTGCTCGAGCGGTGGTCTTCGACCGTCATGGCGATGCTGCCCGGTGGCATGAGTCATGGTTCCCTGGTTGCCGTGGCAATCACCGAGGAACTCGGCATCCTGCTCGATGCCATCATGGATCGCACCCTGCCGGTCGCCGAACCGATCGTGCGCATAACCCGTATTCTTGCCGTGCAGGAGATTCCACCCTCCCAATCCCTCTCGATCCTGTTTCTGCTCAGGGGAATGATCGAAGAGCTTTCAGTGGAGTGCGATCATCCCTTCCGCGATCGCCTTGAAGCGTTGACGCTTCAGGCTTTCGACAGCTACATGAAGCACCGGGAGACCATCTACCAGATCAAGGTCGATGAAGGACGGCGGCGGATGCACATGGCGTTGAGGAGGGCCGAAGCATGAAAAAAGTGCTGAAACCCCTGATTCTGGTGATCGTACTCGCCCTTGTTCCCTATGTCGGGGTGACCTATGGCAAACTCGACTACCTTTTTGCGATCATTGTTCCTTATGCCGCAACGGCTATTCTGGTGCTTGGCATGATCTGGCGTCTCATCGACTGGCTCAGACGACCGGTGCCGTTTCGTATTCCGACGACCTGCGGGCAGGAGCAATCGCTTGACTGGATCAAGACCAATCCCCTTGAATGTCCGTCCAACCCCTTCATGGCGGCCATGCGGGTGCTCTCCGAAGTCTTCCTTTTCCGTTCGCTTTTCCGCAATACCAGGGCGGAGCTGCATAGCGGCCCGAAGCTGGTTTACGGCTCTCACAAATGGCTCTGGCTCGGCGGACTGGCCTTCCACTGGTCGTTGCTCATCGTCGTTATCCGGCACGCCCGTTTCTTTTTCGAGGCGATGCCCTTTCCCGTTCAGATGATCGAGACCATGGACAGCCTCCTCGACGTGACCGTGCCGACACTGTTCCTTACCGATGCCGTCGCTCTGGCAGCAGTGACCTTTCTTGTGTTGCGCCGTCTTCAGGACGAAAAGATGCGTCTGATCTCCCTCTCTACCGACTACTTCCCTCTTTTCCTGATTGGCGCCATTGCCGCAATCGGCGTCAGTATGCGCTATGTGACCAAGGTCAATATCATGCCGGTGAAAGCGCTGACGCTCAGCCTCGCTCATTTCGGTTTCGATGCACCTGAACCGATTGGCGCCCTGTTCTATGTTCACCTGTTCCTTGTCTGCGTTCTGCTGGCATACGTTCCATTCAGTAAACTGGTGCACATGGGAGCCATTTTCCTGAGTCCGACGCGCAATCTGCCCAATGACAGTCGGGCTAAACGGCATGTCAATCCCTGGAATCCCGACATCAAGTTCCGTACCTATGCCGAATATGAAGACGAGTTCCGGGAAAAAATGAAAAAGGCGGGTCTTCCGGTCGAAAAGCAATAACCTGATATGTCCAACAAATACGCTCTCAAACCAGAAGAACTCAAAAAGGAGTTCGAACAGAAGAAGCCGCGGATTCCCAAAGGGAATTTCGCTGGCAAGGATTGGTGGGATCTGCCGGTTGAGTTTCGTGATGGAAACTGGTGTTTTCCTGCCAAGCCGGAAGTGCTTGACGATCTGCACTTTCCCAACCCGAGAAAATGGGCGGCCACCGACAAAGACTGGAAACTGCCTGCCGGATGGGAGAAAACCATCAGGGAGGGGATGAAGGATCGCCTGAAGCGTTTCCGCTCCTTCAAGCTCTTCATGGACAGTTGTGTGCGCTGCGGTGCCTGCGCCGACAAGTGTCACTTTTTCCTGGGCACCGGTGATCCCAAGAACATGCCGGTGATTCGAGCCGAGCTGGTTCGGTCGGTCTATCGCAAAGACCTGACGGCGTTTGCCGGGATTCTGACAAAATTTTCAGGATCCAGGACGCTCACTGCCGAGGTGATCAAGGAGTGGCACATGTACTTCAATCAGTGCACCGAGTGCCGACGCTGTTCGGTGTTCTGCCCGATGGGTATCGATACTGCCGAAATCACCATGATGGCGCGTGAACTGCTCAACCTTATCGGCGTCAACAACAACTGGATTCTCGCTCCGGTAGCCAACTGCAACCGTACCGGAAACCATCTCGGTATCGAGCCGCACACCTTCGAACAGAACATCATGTCGCTGGTGGATGACATCGAGGATCTGACCGGGGTGACCGTCAATCCGACCTTCAACCGCAAAGGGGCCAAAATCCTCTTCATCACCCCGTCAGGCGACGTCTTCGGTGATCCGGGCGTCTATACCATGATGGGTTACCTGCTGCTGTTCCACCACATCGGTCTCGACTACACCATCAGCACCTACGCCTCCGAGGGGGGGAACTTCGGAATGTTCACCTCGAACGAGATGATGAAGAAGATCAACGCCAAGATGTACCATGAGGCCAAGCGTCTTGGAGTCGACTGGATTCTTGGCGGTGAGTGCGGCCACATGTGGCGGGTGGTTCATCAGTACATGAATACCATGAACGGCCCTGCGGACTTCCTCAAGGAGCCGGTTTCGCCCATTACCGGTACGAAGTTCACCAATGCGAAAGCAACCAAAATGGTGCACATTGCCGAGTTCACTGCCGATCTGATCAAAAACGGAAAGCTCAAACTCGATCCCAAGCGTAACGATCATCTCCGCACCACCTTCCATGACTCATGCAATGTGGCCCGAGGCATGGGTATGCTTGAGGAGCCGCGTTATGTGCTCAACAAGGTGTGCAACGTTTTTTACGAAATGCCCGAGAACACCATTCGCGAGCAGACCTTCTGTTGCGGATCAGGCAGCGGCCTGAACGCCGAGGAGTTTATGGACATCCGCATGAGAGGCGGCTTCCCGAGGGCCAGCGCTGTGGCTCATGTGCGCGAAAAGCACAAGGTCGATTCGCTGGTGACCATCTGCGCCATTGACCGGGCAAGTCTGCCGCCGCTGATGCGCTACTGGAATCCTGGGGTGACGGTCTACGGGCTGCACGAACTGGTCGGTAATGCCCTCATCATGAATGGAGAGAAGAAAAGAACCGAAGACCTGAGAGAAAATCCGATGGCCGGATTCGAGGAGGATGACGATGAATAAGTTCAATCAGTTTCTGGTCGCCCTTGTCGCGGGGGTAGCCGTTTTCGTGGCAGTCGGGTTTTTCCTGATAGCCGGTCACAGAGGCTCTGCTTCCTTGACGGCGGCTGACGTCGTCGCACAGACACCGGCAGCTGTCGGCAAAGGAGCACCAGTGGACAGCGCTAAATGCATTATGCCTGTCGATTACATGAGGGCTCATCACATGCAGGTACTCGACAAGTGGCGGAAGGATTCGGTGCGCAAGGGTACCCGTACCTTCGTCAATCCTGAAGGTGCTCACTTCGACAAGAGCCTGAACACCTGTATGGGTTGTCACGGCTCAAATCCGATGTTCTGTTTTATGTGTCATGAGTATGCCAACGTCAAGCCGACATGCTGGAACTGCCATCTATCGCCCATGGAGGTGCCGCAATGAATCAAAACCGAAGAGAATTTCTGAGAAAGGCGGGTCTGGGAGCCCTTGCCGGCCTGGGCGCTGCTGCGGGCCTGTTCCCGGCATTTGCACTTGAGAATACCGACCTGTCCGTTTTTTCTGACAAGCCTGTGGAGGGCAAGGTGCGCTGGGGTATGCTGATCGATACCCGCAAATGCCTGGGCGACTGCACCGAGTGTATTGTCCGCTGCCACCACGACCATAATGTTCCCGATTTCGGAAAGTCCAAAAGTGAAGTGAAGTGGATATGGAAGAGCGAGTACGAAGAGGCTTTTCCGACAGCCAGTGCGCAGTTCCAGAGCCCTGAGGTTGAGCATCGCCGCTTCCTGACCCTCTGCAACCACTGTGCCGAGCCCCCCTGCACCAAGGCTTGTCCGACCGAAGCGACCTTCCGACGCTGGGACGGCATCGTGTCGATGGACTACCATCGCTGCATCGGCTGCCGCTTCTGCATGGCCGCCTGTCCCTATGGCTCCCGCAGCTTTAACTGGGAGGATCCGCGTCCACACGTCAAGGAGCTGAGTAATACCTACCCGACCCGGATGCGAGGGGTTGCCGAGAAGTGTAACTTCTGCTCGGAGCGCCTCGTTAAAAACGAGCTGCCGGCCTGTGTCGAATCCTGTCCCCAGAAAGCGTTGACCTTCGGTGACCTGAACGACACGAATTCGGAGCTGCGCAAGTTGCTCGCCGCCAATCAAACCATGCAGCGCAAGCCGGAACTCGGTACGCTGCCCTCAGTCTTCTATATCATCTAACCAACAGCCATGATCGAGAAAGCTCTCAAAGGAGGCCGCGGCTACTGGACATGGATAGCCTTCCTGCTTGTGGTCATCGGGTTCGGCGTGACGGCCTACATCCGTCAGCTCACCCTCGGCCTCGGCGTCACCGGCATGGGCCGTGACATAAGCTGGGGAGTGTACATTGCCCAGTTCACCTTTCTGGTCGGGGTTGCCGCCTCGGCCGTTATGCTGGTACTGCCCTACTACCTGCACCACCAGAAAGCCTTTTCGAAGATCGTCATCGTCGGCGAATTCCTTGCCGTTTCTGCGGCGCTGATGTGTATGCTCTTCATTCTGGCCGACATGGGCCGACCCGACAGGGTGCTGAACGTGATGCTCTACCCTTCTCCGCACTCAATGGTCTTCTGGGATGTGATGGTGCTCAACGGCTATCTCTTCCTGAACCTGATCAGCGGATGGGCCGTGCTTGGCGCCGAGCGGAAAGGTGTGCCGCCTGCTTCGTGGGTCAAGGCGCTCATCTACATCTCCATTCCGTGGGCCTTCAGCATTCACACGGTCACGGCCTTCCTGTTTGCAGGACTTCCTGGCCGCCACCTGTGGCTGACGGCGGTGCTTGCTCCCCGATTCCTCGCTTCGGCGTTTGCCGCAGGAACCTCGATTCTCATCCTGCTGACCTTTATCCTGAAGCGGGTAGCCAACTTCGACGCAGGCTCCGAGGCACGCACCAAGCTTGCCGTACTCGGATCCTATGCGGGACTGGCTAACTTCTTCTTCCTCGGTACGGAGTTCTTTACCGCCTTCTACAGCAACATTCCGTCGCACATGCACACCATGCAGTACCTCTACTTCGGTCTGGAAGGTCATGCACCGCTGGTGCCCTGGATGTGGCTATCGCTCATCATAGGTTTGGTCTCTGTCGGGATGCTGCTCTCGCCGCCACTTCGCCGCAAGAGTGGTGCGCTCGTTGCCGCCTGCATCGGTATGGTGGTCTCCATCTGGATCGACAAGGGTGTTGGCTTGGTTATCGGTGGATTCACACCTACCCCGCTCGAACAGATCGTGGACTATATGCCGACAAGCACCGAGATTACCGTGACACTCGGTATCTGGTGTATCGGAATGCTGGTGCTGACCCTGCTGCTCAAGACGGCGATCACCGTCAAACAGCAGGCCTGAGCAGTCAGATAAACGAGCACTGTTCTTGTAAACAGGAACAAATGCCGGTTATTCTCTTAAAGGCCCCGGTGCGGGAACTGAAACCTGCACCGGGGCCGTTGCTTTATACTCAATATCGAGGATTTCATGAAGGTATTTCTGCCGCTCAACATTCGTGTGGACAACAGGAAGATTCTGTTTGTCGGAGGGGGTAAAATCGCCCTCCACAAGATCATCTCCATCGAAAAGTACACCCGGAACATCACCATTATCGCGCCCGAGATTATCGACGCGCTGAAGGGCAAAGGGTTCACCGAGGTGTATAAAGAGTACGAACCGGGTGATCTCGACGGATTTTTTCTGGTCTACGCGAGCACCAACGTCGAAGAGGTCAACCGGAAGGTCAGGGATGATGCCGAAGCCCTCGGGCTCCTGGTCAACGTCGTTGACAACCGTGAGCTGTCCAACTTCATTTCACCGGCAATCATCAAAAAAGATGAGATGACCATCGCCGTCTCTTCCAATGGCCAGAATGTCAAAAAATCGGTTGAGTGGCGAAACCGGCTTCGCGATATGCTTGACCATGAGTGGC
>JAAXWL010000129.1 GCA_013334975.1 Chlorobiaceae bacterium | reverse complement strand
CGGCATGATCGATGGCGGCGATGGTGCCCTGAAAAACCTGCCGGTTTTCAGACTCGGCAAACGCGACGATGTCTGGATATTTCCCGCAGGCCCGATCGGCCCTGATGGCCCTGAAAACGCGGGCGATGCGCATCCGCTTGAGCAGGAGCTTTTTTTCCGTCCAGTGCAACTGCCCCTCAGGCGTGAACTCGTCGTCATCGGTATTCGGATCGTTGCGCGTATCGAAAAGGTTTTCGACGTTCCACCAGAGCAGCAGAAGGGAAGTGCGCTCAGGGGTTTCGCATTTCGCTTCGCGAAAGAGCGAGAGCAGCAGGAATAGGGTCGTGATAAGAGATGTAAAACGGAGACGCATGACTCGTTAGTTCATCTTTGTGATCATATTTTTTATCCATAGCTTTATATGTACGAATAATATACGTCATCCTCTCGCTGTTTTGCCAATTATTTATCGCATTATATTGTAAGACTAAGTATATTTGATGTAGAAGTATCCGAAGCAGTACCCTTTACTGAATCCTGATTTCTCGGATATGATAACCTATTCCATCCATCATTATCTCATGTTCCAGGTTCCGCTTCTAAGGAAGAGGTTTCTTGTGCGCAGTATGTCACCAGTCATTATGCCTGGCGATTGCTTCAGGTATTTATAAAATCCCGTGAAACGATATCATCTATCTCGTTCAGTAGATGATATATTTTGGGTTTAATTAATCATTAACTTTAGTCTCAATGAGTCAAATAATATTGAATCGAAGATTGCCATTATTGACAATATTCTTTATTGCTTTGTTTGCAGGTATCTATCGTATAGTCTATGATATTGATCCGTCGAGCGTAATTACTGTTATAAGTCTTCTCGGATTGATGGTAAGTATTGGATGTAACTTATTGATAGAACGTATATTGAAAAGTAAACAGCGAGATTCCAATGGTAAATAAAATCAATGATAGTAAGAGCATCGTACCATCAGTTTTGATTGTTTCCTTGGTTTTGTTATTATGTTTTATGTCAGGAGCGAATGTTATTGCTGCTCAATCTTTCGAAAGTCAATCGGAGAACGTTGTTTCGCAACAATCAGGAACTCGTTCTGGATTTGTTAGGGACAGCGTGTCTATATCTGGAATTGATGCTCGTCAACATAATTATTATAACAATCAATATAATGCATCACGTAACCCCATTTCATCTGCTGTGGTAGAAAAAAATGCAGCGGGTGGGGGGAGTGTGCCAAAGTCACATACTGCTAAACTCTGTATATCATTTGAGGATATAGATGACGATTATGCAACATATTCATATGTTTTGTGTGGGAGAATAGATGCATATGAAAAGTATAAATTACTAATAGATGAAATTTATGAAAATACTCCACACAGTCCCGCCTTGTCTCATTGGAATTATAATCTTTTTATAATTCCCTGTAAAATCGGTCAATATGGACTCCCTGATAAGGATAAGCCAAATTATCAGTTCGCTTTAGATCTTCTGGAAATGCTGAGATTAGAAACAAGATCAGATAAGTTAAATAAATCAGGTCCATACATTATTACTTTGTATAAGCCAATTAGAAAAGAATACTCGGGAGACGTTGCCGATATTCTTTATCTCGATTTGTCAGGAATTAATCCGGTTGCCTACAGGTCGTTTGTGGCTGAATACAAGAGCAGGTTATTGCAAAACAAACTTTCTGGTATTAATAGACTGAAATCATTTAAGCTTGATTTACTTACAATCACATTATTCACTGAAGAGTGCATCGGGTTTGCAAAAGTTGCATATGGAAAATTACTCAGCGCAGACCCTACCCATAAAAACAGGTGAATTGAATTAAGCACTTAAATCGCATAATGCTTCGACGCAACGGTCCATGATTACCACTGCAACTGCCCCTCAGGTGTGAACTCGTCGTTGTCGGTATTCGGGTCGTTGCGCGTGTCGAAAAGGTTCTCGACGTTCCACCACATCAACAGGAGGGCAGGGCGTTCAATGCTTTCGCATTTCGCTTCGCGAAAGAATGGGAGCGCAGGATGAGGGACGTGAGAAGAGATGTAAAAAGGAGACGCATTACTCGTTAGTTCACTTGGATCATCATGCTTCCAATGTAATGGTTTTTCGGTACAGCTAAAATACACCACTATGGCCAGGTTGGATATTCCGATGTTTCCGTAAAGTTTTTCGGGTTTGATAATAAAATGGGTACCACCATTCTTGTCATGTGTGGTACCCATCGTATTACAATCTTGTCAGATCACATTCAACCCAGCCAGTCCATTATCCTCTGGTTATGCAGGCCTTCAAAAGGCTTTGCTGAAGCCGGCCGTCACGGTGTAATCAGAAGATGAGCGACCGTTTACGCCGAACATGGCGCCAACCTTTGCGTAGAAGGCAAGGGAGGTGTTGTCGCTCCTTTTGCTGGCTATTCCTATGGCGCCGCCGAACCTTGTTGATTCAGGTTTCGATCTCAGGGTAGCGTCATAAGGGGCATAGCTGACTATCGAGTCGTCGGCAAAATCCTTGATGAGATTGACTTCGAAGAACGGATTGAAATGAGCCCCGATGTCGGTAAATGTGCCGGTCATGCCGAGACGTGTACGCACACCATCATGGCTGTTGACCGAAGCATCTCCAATGCTGGTACTGAACGCCATACTGCCGGTGTGCTGATAGATGACCTGAACCTGGGGTTCAAGAGTCAATGCGTTACCTGCAGGAATGGTTATGCCTGCTTCGAGAGAAGAGATATAGCTCCAGGTATTTGTTTTGATTGATCTTGGCTCGTCCGGGCTTTTGATTGTGATATCATGATATCCTGATTGTAATACAGCCTCGAGGTAATAGCTCTCCGGTTTTTCATAACTGGCGTAGAGCCCAAGATTGTAGACCTGCTGGGTGAGTTCACCTGCTTTAATGGTTGCAATTCCGGCGACATCAGCTTTCTGGTAGGCGGTCCCGGTGTAGGCACCGAAATGGTATTGCGATCCGTTGCCTGATCGTCCAGCCGCAAGATCAGCGCCAAGCTGTGTGCCGATGCTGTAGCCCTTTATGGTTGTTGCCGCATCGCCCTCCTGACCTATGTGAAAGGAACTTCCATAGCCTCTCATCCATACGGCAGTCGGTTCATTTTTGCCCTGTTCAAGGTGGTTATACGCATGACGCTCGTGAAAGCCGGTAACCGATTCAAAGCCGAGATGCTCGACAAAGGGCGTTATACCCTGGATGAGGGCAGCCTCTTCGCGATACCGATCGAACAAGAGTGAGTCCAGGTAATAATCACCACCTTCGGATGAGAGCGTATACCTGTAGGCCTTCGGGCCGTAGAAGTAATCGCCTCCGGTGAACAGGTCGGCAGGTGCATGAGTTCCTTGAACACTTACCAGAAGGATCGGTGATACAGGATTTGTGGGAACGCCAAGCACATTGAGCACCAGCCTGGTTGAGCCGGTCGCATTGCCGGTAATGGTAACCTGGTCGGCCATAAGCAGTCCGGTGTTGACATCAAGTCTTATGGATCCGGTACCGTAATAATTTCCGGCAATGGTAAGACGGTCTTCAGCATCCATATTGTCAAGCAGGCTTATTGTGCCGTGGTTGAACACATCGCCGACAAGGGTGTAATAGCCGGGAGATGAGCCTGCGGCAACAAGTGTTGAGGTTGGATCGATGGTCAGTGTGGAAAATTCGATGGTTTTCGGATCATTGGGATCGGTCGAAGCACCGAGATTCACCGTTGAGGCATTAACCAGCTCAATGCTTTCCCAGCCGGTAACCTGAACGCCCAAAAGCGATCCGTTCCAACCGTTCATGATCAACTGGTCATACCCGGAACTCATATCATCATTATATCCACCATCGAGTACCGGAACTCCTGAAATGTCAGCGTGGCCTTTGAGTGTGAACACATCACTGCCTCCATTGAGCGCCACGTCTCCGACCAGCCTGCTGTAACCCGACAACGTGATGAGGTCTCTGCCCGACATTGTGCCGTCATACTGGTCGCCTGAGTAAAGCGAATAAGCTGTTCCGTCTGATCCCGCTGTCGCGGAAACGGTTCCGGTCAGATTCGCGATCGAAATGCTATTTTTGGATCCAATTCCAAAGGCATATCCCTCAACGCCGGCGACAGCCGTGACCGAGCCGCTCAACGTACCGATGTTGATGGCGCAGTCGGGTGATGTTCCATATCCCCATCCAAAGCCAAGACCGGCAGCAGTGCCTCCATCGCCCGTGGTAGCATTGACCTGGCCGCTCAGGGTTCCTATGTTGATGGTGCATCCCTCGCCAAACCCCGGCGCCACGCCTGCAGCCCAGCCGTTATCACCTGCCGTAGCAATGACCTTGCCGGAAAGGGTTGTAATATTCATGCTTTCGTTCAGGCCTCCCTGGGCAGTTATGCCAAGGGCAATTCCGCCGTCACCGGTTGTTGCGTTGACTTCACCGCTCAGGTTGCCGATGGCAAGTGAATTGCTGGCGTCATCATAATTCCCGAAAGCGATGCCGATTGCGGTGTTTTCTCCCGATTCGGCAGTAACCTTCCCGGAAATGTTCGCAATGGAGATATTGGATCCACTCATTCCCAAGGCCTCTGTGCTGGTGCCGCCACCCACTTTTGCGGAGACTGTACCGGATAGATCACCGGAGATTATGATATCCTGATTTGCCATGATTCCGCCGGCAAACGGAGCAGACAAGTCTTCAAATAAATCCCCGGCTGTGGCTGAAACCGTTCCTGAGAGGTTTCCATTGATGATGATGTTGCCGGCAGTATGTATGCCGCCGACAGAGACGTCCCCATCTCCCGCCAGAGCAGTGACGGTGCCGGAAAGCCCACCCATGACGATATCACCATTATCGGCATGGATACCATAGGCATAGCGCCCGATGGGGTTATCATCCAGGTGGGAATCAATAGTTGCCGAGGCGGAGGCCCTGAAATTGCCGTTTATGTTTATGTTGTTGTCGAAATAGAGCCCGAAAGCATCCACGGTAGTGAGCGGGGCAGTGTAAGTGCCGGAAAGATCTCCGGTTACCAGATTTACTCCTGGTGTCGGCGCAACGGTTAAATTACCGTAGTTATCGAGGTCATAAGCCCTCGCTGAAGGCGTCCACGAAATAAACGCCAGCAGGATCGTCAAGGCAAGGTTTCTTTTTTTCATGAGGAGGCGGTGTCTTTAGTGTTCGAAAGCAAAAGATTATTCATACCCGGTCTTTACATCTTTACATCTGAACAACTGTTACTACTATGCCCCCCTGATGTTTTACTGATTCACAAGGCTATGGAGCTGTAAGGCAGGAAGAACGATGGTAATGGCTTCGAGTTTGTTGCCGTTTTTTTGACTTTAATGGATTTGGGATATACTTTGGTTTTATATAAGAAGTACTCTAAAAAACAAAGCATCAGCGTAGATAGTTCAAGCTTGAGGGATATTGAGCAAACACATCAACGTAGCCGGGGTCGTTACTGAAGTAGTACTGCGGTGCAGGATGAACCATGAGATGATACGATAGACGTAAAATGATTTTTTCCACCGTTGACTCGCTCAGTGAAGACCCGCCTTATCGGCACTGCTGAACCGCCCCTGAGACTCACTCCCACTCATTCGCTACAGATTGTGCCATCCTGCCAGAGTGTTTATTCGAACTCTTTGTATTTCAACGATCAGGTCGGTGTATCAAGTCAGGAACTGTATCTGAGAATTGAAGTTGCAGGTGATTCCAGAAGGGTGCGCCAAGTGGATAGTTGCGTCAGGGTCAAGACAAAAAATTGCGGGAGGGGATGGAATAATTTTTTAAGAATTGTTGATTAGGTAGTGAAAAAATCACTATTATTAGTATAATAATATATGTTCGTTATGAAGGCAGGTTCGCGACGCCATAAGGCAGCGCAAGCCTTCAAGATCGTGAAGCAGTGGCAGCTATCGATGAGAATCGGGCGAAGATTGAAAACGGTAGTAGAGGTTTCGCCAGTGGTGCATTTCAAGATAAGCGATCAAGTAGTTTAAAGGCAAACAGTTTCAACAAGGAGCGTCATGAGCCATGAATTAATCACTATTGCCGAACCTGTTCAGAACGGACTCCTGATCGGAACGGCACTGGTTTCGCTTATCGTCGGGTTCTGGGCCATGCTCAATGGACGCGGATGTGAAACTGAACACCGGTACTACGAAGGATTATAATGCAGCATGAAGTCATCGATATCGCCGAACCTGTTCAGAAAGCAATCCTGATCGGTTCAGCAGTCATATCGCTTGCCCTCGGGTTCTGGGCCCTGCTCAAAGGCCGCGGATCGGAAACAGAACATGAATACTACGGAACCAAGGAAACCCCAAAGTCCGACAAGCCCGAAGAGTGACGCCGCGCAACGATTAAATCGACATCTCGCCAGTATTCACAAGGATTCCCTCTCCTCCAGGACAAGACGC
>JAAXWL010000128.1 GCA_013334975.1 Chlorobiaceae bacterium | reverse complement strand
GGCTCCAAAGAACAGGTCAAGCTTCAGGAAGAGTCTCTCTTGCGCTACCTCTCCAATCCTGCATCTTTTACCGTCCTGGTACTCGACGGAGACGAGGTGGATAAAAAAGAGCTCGAAAAAGCGCCATTCAAACAACTCAAACCCTTTCGTCACGACTTCCCGGCCGTGAAAAATCCGGACACCTTCGCCGCAGAAAGAGCCCGGCAATCCGGATGGGAATTTGAGCCGGATGCCCTGAAAACATTTGCAGGCTACATTGAGCCCTCATCACGGCTGATCTGCCAGGAACTGGAAAAAATCACGATGTACGCTTCGGATAAACGTCCTGAACGGCGCATCACCCTCGACGATGTCTGCGAATGCGTCGGCATATCGCGAAAATACAACGTGTTTGAACTTGAAAAAGCGCTGGTCAGCAAAAACCTCCGCCTCTGCAGCGGCATCGCCATGATGATCATGGAGCAGGAGGGTCAGAAAGAGGGTCTCATGAACATCGTGCGCTACATGACCACCTTTTTCATACGGATATGGAAACTCCAGACGCCGGGCCTGCAAAAAAAAACCCTGCAGGAGACCGCCACCATGCTCGGCATGTACGGAAGGCAGGAGTACTTTGTAAAAAATTACCTCGGTTATGCCCGCCTTTTCAGCCCTGCTGAAACCGAAAAAGCCATCCTTGCCCTTCGTGAAGCGGACGGCTCACTCAAAGGGCTCATCCTCTCCCCTGACGAAAAATTCACCCTCCTGAAGCTCATGCAGCGAATCCTCGGGTGAGAGGGAGGGGAGAATGTGGGAGGTGGACGTAGTGGACTTTGTGGACAACCAGCAAAGAACGGCGTTCTTCTCAGCGAAACAGAAACTCAATGATGAGCCCGCCAATCAGCGACGATAGAAATTGAGGTCGGTATAAGCATTGAATCGAGATTCCAAATGAAATCCGATTTGGATACCGATACCGATTTGGATACCGATAAAAAAAAGGTGCTGGCACGTGAATTGTCCAAATCGGTATCAAAATCGAAAAAAGAAGACCATAGTACGCCATCAGTACATCGGCTTCTTGGGAATGTGGAAAAATTGCAATACTGCTCTTTCCTCCCCATTCCTCATTCCTCTCCGTCACAGCCAGCCTTTTTGCTGGTACCACTTCAAGGTTGAGGCGATTCCCTCGTTAAGCGTCGTTTTTGCTATGAAGCCGAGCTCTTTTTTCGCTTTTTCCGGACTGCATACCCAGTAGTCCTGAACAAGCTCCCGAGCCTTGTCACGATTGATCAGGGCTGGTTTTCCGGTCAGGCTGGCAATGGCGCCAAGCACCATCCCCAGACCGAACACCAGCGGTTTCGGGAGATTGATGCGCAACAAACTGCTGAAGCCAAGCGCTGGGCGCGCCGCATCGATCACCTCGTCCCAGCCATAACCGCAAGGTGAGGTAATGAACCAGGTTTCTCCTGCTCCGGCTTCTGAACGGAGGGCAAGCAATATGCCGTCAATCAGGTCATCGACATGGATCATGCTGAAACGCTGCCTTTTTCCGGAACCCGCCGAAAGCAGATACCCCTTGTTCATCATGGCAAACACCTCAAGGATATCACGGTCTCCCGGCCCATAGACAGCGGGAGGTCGAACAATGGTAACCGGCACCTCTCCGGCATAACGCAGGGCAGCCTGCTCCCCGAGCAGTTTGCTGCGACCATAGGCGCTGACCGGACGGGACGGTCTGGATTCGCTGACACCCGGGAAGGGTTCAGAAGCTGGCCCCACGGCGGCAAGTGATGAGACGAGCAGAAAACGGTTGAGGTTGGGATTGTTGCGTTTCACGGCTTCAAGAAGGTTTTCGACCGGCATCACGTTACCTTCGATGAATCCGGCCTCATCGACCGCTTTGGTCACACCTGCAAGGTGAATGATTGAGGTCACTCCATCAACTGCTCTTCCGAGCGCTGCGGCATCACTATATCCCGCCCGAAACTCCTCCACCCCTTCGCCAGCCGACGACGACAACAACCCCTTGCTTTCGGGCCGCAAAAGAATCCGTACCCGACATCCCTCCTGCCGTACAAGAGTTTCAACCATTCTCGACCCGATAAACCCGGTTGAGCCAGTAACCAGAATCAATTCCGTCATATTGCTATTTCCGCCATTTTCAAAACGTTACCACACCGATCCCGAGCGGGCCTGCCCGGCGCCACACAAAAAACATATACCGCTTTACCGGAAAAACGAAAATTTTAATACATTTCTGTTTCATAGCAGCATCCGCACTACCTTTTTCAGCACCGCTGATCAGGAAAAAAAGCGGAAAAAAAGCCATCATTAATATCAAGTCCCCAGCGAATACGTGGAAGAAAAACCGCAACCTGTGGAAAAAGCGAAAGATTTATTTAAAAAATGCGTTGATTTCACTCTCGCCGACGAAGTCAAAGCATTAGGTCTCTATCCCTTTTTTCGCCCGATAGACGATACCGAAGGCCCGATCGTTTCATTCGGTGGCCGAAAGCTGGTCATGGCCGGCTCAAACAACTATCTCGGGCTCACCTCTGACCTGAGTGTCAAACAGGCATCGATCGACGCCATCAAAAAGTATGGCACCAGTTGCTCCGGTTCCCGTTACATGACCGGAACGGTGAACCTGCATATTGAACTCGAAGAACAGCTGGCCGACTTTTTCGAGAAAGAGCGCTGCCTGCTCTTCAGCACCGGCTACCAGACCGGTCAGGGCATCATTCCGACATTGGTGCAACGCGGTGAGTTCGTCGTCTCTGACCGCGACAACCATGCCAGCCTCGTGGCTGCCTCGGTCATGGCGCAAGGTGGCGGAGCCAGCCTGGTGCGCTACAAGCACAACGACATGGCCGATCTTGAAAGGGTTCTCGGAACCCTGCCGGAAAGCGCCGCCCGTCTTATCGTCTCCGACGGTGTCTTCTCGGTCTCCGGTGAAATTGTGGATCTGCCGGGCCTTGTTGCCCTCGCCAAAAAGTACAACGCCCGAATCGTCATCGACGATGCTCATGCTGTTGGTGTCATAGGCAAAGGCGGACGCGGCACCCCCTCTGAATTCGGTCTCGTCGACGAAGTCGACCTTATCATGGGCACCTTCTCCAAAACCTTCGGCTCACTTGGCGGTTACGTTGTCGGTGACCGATCGGTCATCAACTACATCCAGCACAACGCTGCCTCGCTGATTTTCAGCGCATCTCCCACACCGGCCAGCGTGGCGGCGGTTCTGGCAACCCTGAAAATCATCAGGGAGCAGCCACAATTGACCGAACGCCTGATCTCTAACACCGATTATGTTCGCCAGGGTCTGCTGAAAGCCGGCTTCACCCTCATGCCGTCCCGCACGGCAATCGTGACCGTTCTGATTGCCGACCAGATGAAGACACTCTACTTCTGGAAAAAACTTTTCGAAGCAGGCGTCTACGTCAACGCATTCATCCGTCCAGGAGTCATGCCCGGTCACGAAGCGCTCAGGACCAGTTTCATGGCCTCCCATGAAAAAGTGCATCTCGACAAGGTCATCACCGAGTTCTCGTCCATTGGACGAGAACTCGGCATTATATAATGCATTAAAGTGCATTTACCTCATTGATAAAAAAAGCCCCGCTGTTCCGGCGAGGCTTTTTTTTTATTCTGGGCGGCCTATAAGAAATACAGTTTTTGGACTTTCTGATAATTCACCATAGATTTACAACGTGTAGCACTTATGAACCATAGGTATTCCCTTTGACGTACCGATGGTTGCTTTCTGGCGCCGATGAATCGCAAGAATTGCGTCGCAACTGGCCGGAATTGCTGTTTGCAGAATTTTTTTATCTCGAAATCGCTCACACTACACCAACAACCCAACTCGCACAATCATGAAAAAGCAGAAGGTAACGGGTTCAGGCATGAAGCGCCTTGCCCTTTCGGTGACCTTTCTCGCATCGTCGCTGGCTCCGCTGACGACGTATGGCGCTGATGGCGTTCTGAGAGGTCGTGTCACGGACAAGGCCGATGGTGAAGGCGTTGTAGGAGCCGCGGTATCCATCGCTGGCACCAACATCGCAACGGCAACGGACATCGACGGCAATTTCGTGCTTCGGAACGTTCCGCCGCAGCAACAGAAAGTCACCGTCAACAGCATCGGATACGCCCCGACCACCCAGGTGGTTACCCTCGCCGATGGACAGACCGCCACAATAAACTTCACCCTCGGCCAGACCACCATCATGGCTTCCGAAGTGGTTGTCGGCGCCGCCATGTACAAGCAGGACAGGCTCGAAGTACCGGTAACAGCAAACGTGGTGTCGATAGAGAAAATCAAGGAAACACCAAATCCGACTCTCGACAAGCTTATTGAGGCGATCCCCGGTGTCGTCATGACACGCGCTGGAGGTCAGACTGCCTCCTCCATGCAGATTCGTGGTTCAAATACATACCAAGGAGGTGGTATCGCGACCCGTGTCAACGCCTTCTATGATGGATTCCCGATCAATGCCCCACAATCAGGCGAGATCGTCTGGCAAACAGCAAGCATGAACTCCGCAGATGGAATCGAGGTACTGAAAGGTGCGGCGGCAACCCTATACGGTTCGGGCGCCATGGGTGGCGTAGTCAACGTCAGCGGCCACCTTGCAGACAAACAAGAGATTCTTGCAGGTTCAAGCATAGGCTTCTACGATGCTCCGCCAACAGGAGACCAGAGCACCTACCGTGTCGGCTACACCCCGGTGTTCTGGAGCAGCTATGCCGGCTACGGAAACAAGAGCGGCAAGTGGCGCTACAACCTGCTTTACACGCATAGCGATGACGATGGGTATCGTAAGAACATGCAGTACTACCTGAACGACATCAAGCTCAAGGCCCGATATGACATTGATGCGACGCAGTACTTGCAACTCTCCACTATCTACAATAAATCTGAAGGCGGCTATCAGTACCAGTGGCCTGATACAGCACACGCATACGACGCCTATTATTCTTCGATGACACCCGTTGCCAAGTACAGTACAGCAAAAACCATCAGAAAGAATGCTCTGGTCGGTTTGAACTATGTCAAGCTTTTTGGGGACAATACCTCCCTTGATACCAGAATGTATTACACGCACAACGGAACCCGCAACGAATTCCCCAGGAATTACAGGTTCACTACTCCACCGCCAACTCTCACAGAATACTCCAGCTTCAATGAGACCTATGCTAACAGATTCGGTATAGGCACAAAACTCGACTGGAGACTTAACGATCAGCATAGACTGCTTGCTGGTGTAGATGCTAACCAGAGCACGGTGACCTCCTCATTGCTCTTCTCGACAGACAATTCATTCCATGACGAACCGGAAAAGAACTTCGCCGCATTTCTTCAGGACGAATGGAAAATCACCAACGAGATCACTGCGCTCGGTTCAGCCCGTTATGACTGGAGTGGTATTAACGCCGATAGCGCAACTTACACTGATTATACTACCGTATTCACCTCTTTGACGCCAACCACTGCGGCAATCCAGAACAAATCAGTCGATGCCTTTAGCCCACGAATTGCCCTGAACTATAAAGCGATTGACAACATGAGTTTCCGGGCTTCGTGGGGAATGAGCTTCAGGGCACCCTCCATCTACGAACGGTTCGTTACTGATGCAGGCGGATATGGCAGCGTCCGGCCAAATGTCAATTTGAACAAAGAGACCATGACCGCCTATGAACTGGGTATGTTCAGACAGTTCGGGGATAATGTCTCAATTGACGTTGCTGGATTCATTAACAACTACAAAGACCTGATCGAATCCGTACAAGTTCTGGCAGCTGATTTTCGTGGTATGCCGATTTACCAATACCAGAACATCGCCAAAGCAGAGATATGGGGCGTTGAAACCAATGTGAACATACGCCCGGTCGAGACGGTTACCATGAACCTTGCTTACACCTACATGAATGCCAAGAATAAGTCGTATCAGCCAGGCAATGCCATCGTTGACGCCAATCCTGACCCCGAATGGCTTCCTTACCGCCCTGAACACTCTGCATCGGTAGGTGTGACATGGAAATCCAGCAAAAAGTTGGCATTCAACGTAACCAGTCGATATATAGGTAAATACAAGAACATCAGTTCGGAAACCAATACAAGCGGCACAGGGTATCCTGGCGATTTCGTACTGCTCAATATTGGATCAAAGTACCAGATCAACAATAACTTTACCGCTTCTCTTAGCTGCAACAACATCAACAACACGCAGTATGAAGAAGCCGTCAAGTTCCGTGCTCCCGGACGCAGCTTCGTGGCTGGTATCAACCTGACCTACTGAGCTGTTGGTATCTTCAGGGTAATGCCAAGACGTAAGGGCGTGACAAAACAGAGGGGCTGCATCGAAAGCAGCCTCTTCTGTTTTTGTCATTATTTCAGGCTTTGACAGCTTTCATTATTTTGCGTAGTGTTGCGTCAACGGTAAATTGTC
>JAAXWL010000023.1:16402-31971 GCA_013334975.1 Chlorobiaceae bacterium | reverse complement strand
AGCAGCTCGTAGCGCTCATCGACATCGTCGGCGACAAGCCTTCCTGCCCGGCTGAAATCGCTGTAAATCAACGCACCTTTCATCATCACTCCTTTGCTTCCGTTACCGGCTGCGATGTTTCAAAACAGACCAGCAGCTCATCCCTGTCGGAAAAAAACAGCCGCCGTCCTCCGGACTCCTGATAGCGCTCATGCCCCTTGCCGGCAACCAGCAGAAGATCACCCTTCCCGAGCTCCGCCACCGCCAGCCGAAGAGCTGCCGCCCGATCCGCAATCCTGAGGTGAGCACACCCCGCCATGCCAGCCTCAATCTCGTCAAGAATCGTTTCGGGATCCTCATCCCGTGGATTGTCGGAGGTGAGGATGACCCGGTCAGCAAGCTCAGCCGCGATCCTGCCCATCTCCGGACGTTTCTGTCGATCGCGGTTGCCGCCACAGCCGAAAACCACCATGAGCTTCGCATCGGCTGGCCTTATGGCGCGCAAGGTTTCCAGCGCTTTCCTCAGGGCATCGGGCGTATGGGCGTAATCGACGAACGCGCATCGGCTGCGATCCCGGCTCCAGAGACGCTCCATCCGTCCCGGAACAGCTTCGGCTCCTGCAAGCGCTGAAAGGGCCGTTTCGGGATCGAGCCCCAACCCGATGCCCACACTCAGCGCTTCGAGCGTGTTCATGACGTTGTAAGCGCCGGGCAGCGGCACGGCCATCGACATCGTCCGTTCATTGAAAGAGAGCTCAACCATCGAGCCTTCAGCACTCATCGACGTAATGTTCGCTACGAAACGCCGATGAGGCTCACAGAGCGAGGCGTTCTCCCCGACGGAGCAACAGTAAATCCGATCCATTGAAAGACTCTTGGCCATGAACACCGCATGAGGATCGTCAGCATTGAGCACGGCAAATCCGTCATCGTCAAGCCTCTCGAACAGCAGCCGCTTGGCTTCGGCATAGCTCTCCATGGTCAGGTGAAAATCGAGATGCTCGGGGGTGAGGTTGGTGAACACCGCTGCTCGGAACCGCAATCCATGCACCCGGGCAAGCATCAGGGCGTGGGAAGAGACCTCCATGACAACCGCCCGGCACCCGGCATCGACCATCTGCCGGAACAGGTCGTGCAATCCCGGTGCTTCGGGGGTGGTGCGCTCAAGGGTTATCTGGCGGTCACCGATCAGGCTCAGGCCCGTACCGATATAGCCTGTCGGAACTCCCGCCGCATTGAGCATGGAGGTAACCAGCCGTGAGGTGGTGGTTTTGCCGTTCGTGCCGGTCACCCCGATGATCATCAACGCTCCGGAAGCATTGCCGAAAAAGAGCCTCGACAGGTCGGCAAGCGCTTTACGGGCATCATTGACCAGGAGATAGCAAACCGATGGATGGCAGAGCACCGGAAGCACCTCGCACACCACGCTCACCGCACCGGCCTCAATCGCTTCGTCGATATGAAGATGGCCATCGGTGCTGAAACCGCGGACGGCAACAAAAACCGAGCCTGCAACGACCTGCCGGGAGTCACAGGTCACCCCTGCAACCGGCTGGCCGCCACACGCTCCGCGCCGGTCGAGCACCCCCTCCGTACCGGCTGCCAGCTCAGCGACCGTCACCACACCCGCTCTCCATCTCCCTGTTGCATCAACCCTTTCTCCTTCCGTTTTCATTTCCCCGTCAGGGTAACCGTCACCTTTGTTTCCTTGCTAACCTTCGTACCCGGCGCCACACTCTGCGAAAGCACATAGCCGCTGCTACGTCCTGCATCCTGCATCTCCAGGCCGTTCCACCGCAGCAACCGTGACGCTTCACGGCCATCGAGCCCCTTCAGGTCAGGAACGACCACCGTCGAGATGCTGGCGAGCAGAGCCTTTTCAGGAGGATTCATCTTCAGTCGTCGCTGCATCTCAAGCGAACAGGCCAGTGATCGACCACAGATCTTAGAGAAAAACGGGGCAGCGACAGCCGACGCATAGTATCCCTCCTGCGGCTCATCGACCACGATAATCGCAGCATACTGAGGATTGTCGGCGGGAAAATAGCCGACGAACGATGAAACATAGTACCGCCACCCCTGATAGCTTCCGTTAAAGAGCTTCTGCGCCGTTCCGGTCTTGCCGGCAACCGGGACACCTTCGATATCGGCGGCTTTACCGGTTCCCTGCTCCACGACCGCCCGGAAGTACTCTCTGGTCATGTAACGAGACGTTTCAGGAGTTACCGCCTGAACGACCCTTCTGGGCAGCGTTTCGCCGACCACCTTTCCCTCATGGTCAACAATACGCCTGACCACAAAAGGGCGCATCCGGACGCCATCGTTGGCAAGGGTCGCATAGGCCTGCAACACCTGGAGCGGCGTTGCCATGACCTGGTATCCATAGCCCATCCAGGGCAAGGTCATGTTCTCCCAGCGTGCCATCGGCTTGAGCTGACCAGCCGACTCACCGATAAGGCCGAGCCCGCTCTTTCTGCCGAATCCGTAAGCACTGGCGTACTGGTAAAAAGCCTGCGGCCCCACCTTCAGCGCCGTACTCGCCGCAACGACATTGCTCGAGGCCGTAAGCGCTTTCTGGAAGGTGATCACCCCGAAGGGCTCATGATCCCGCACCGGTTTGCCGGAGAGCATAAGCAGCCCCTGATGGCCGTCCACCATCTGCGACGACGTCCAGCGAAGCACCTCGGTTGCGGCAGTAGCCATAACGATCTTGAAGGTCGAGCCAGGCTCAAACATATCAGTAATCGCCCGGTTGCGCATCGCCTCGGCTTTGACCCCCCGCCTACGGTTCATGTCGAACGTCGGGTAATTTGCCATGGCGAGGATCTCCCCGCTCCTCACATCCATCACGATGCCCATGGCGGCACTGGCCCTGGCCTCAAGTACCGCCTTGCCGATCTCCTCCTCGAGAATCGCCTGCACATCGGCATCGATGGTCAGCTCAATATCGCTCCCCTTCATCGGCTGCACCTGATCGGCATCTGGAGCCGGATAGTTCTCGCCGTTTGCCGAACGCTGGAAAATCCGGACGCCATCACGCCCGCGAAGCACTTGTTCATAGCTCTTTTCCAGACCGCTGATCCCGTGATTATCACGGTCGGTAAACCCGATAACCTGAGCGGCGACATTGAGATAGTAACGTTGCTGCTCGCGCCTGAAGCCGATCCCCTTGATTTTGACCGTCATGAGCCCAGCAGCCTGTGATACCGGCACATTACGCTCCAGCCAGACAAAACGCCGTGGACGGACGAGTTGCTCAAGGTACTGGCGACGGTTTTTACCGAACGTCTCGGCAAAGAGCCGCGCCACAGCAGCGCGATCCTGAACATGGCGCGGATCTGCATAAAAGGAGATCGTCTCCACGCTCTCGGCAAGCGGTCGTCCATGCCTGTCGAGAATACTGCCCCGGTGAGCCTTTTCCTTCACCACCGTCTCATACTGGCGACTGGCCTTTTCCCTGTATTTCCTGACGTCGAGTACCTGAATACCAAGCAGCTTCAGCACAATGGCAACAAAAAAAAGGAGCATGACCATCCCCATGATGCTCAGTCGAAGAACATACTCCCGGTCGCTGCCTCCCGAAGATTCCGGTATCGGGTGATCGTCGTTCATGCTTTATCGGATAGAGATCGGTTCATCAGGGCTCCAGTTCAAGAGGCGGTACGGCAGGCGATTCGAGTTCGAGCTTCTCGGCAAAACCGGATATGTAACGGATACTCTGTATCTCACGAGCCTTGAGCTCTTCGGCGGTAATGATGCTCGTGCTGATTCTGAGCTGTTCACGCAACCGTTCGTTTTTTCCGGCCAGCTCCTTGATGACCAACGTATTGTAAATCTGGAACAGCACCAGCACCGTAACGGCGATAAGGTACAGAAAGGTTCGCAGCCTGAGGAGTGCAGCAATATCGAAAATCTCCGATGGCGGCTTCCTGTTCGAACGCTTGTCAGGTTCCAGAGAGAAGCTGTCGAAATCCTGACCGTTCAGTACTTCGGCTTCGTCAAGCGCATAGCTGGCGCCCTGGGCTCCGCGTCCCCCGTTCAACTGCCCGAAAAGCGCTCCCGCCTTTCCGGTAAACGAGGTTACTGACCTTCCGGCACTCTTCGACACGCTCACGCGACACCTTCCTCACCTGGTTAATGTTTCTGAATGACTCTGAGACGGGCACTTCTCGATCTCGGATTCCGGCCGATCTCTTCATCGCTCGCCTGAACCGGCTTTGTCGTCACCATCACGGCTTCAGCCGCCTTGAGAGGTTCACGAAGAGCTAACCCCTTCGGCCCCCAGTCAGCAGAGCACTTTGCTACGAAAAAACGCTTGACGATCCTGTCTTCAAGCGAATGGTAGCTGATCACCGCAAACCGTCCTCCTGGTGAGAGCACCGAAAACCCCTCCTGCAGGGCTCGCTCAAGAACACCAAGCTCGTCATTGACCTCGATCCGCAGCGCCTGATAAATCCGCGACAGGGTTTTAATAACCAGATCCTTTCGTGGGCAGGCTTGCCTGATCACCCCGGCAAGTTCTCCGGTCGTCGTAATCGGTGCAGCCGCCCTGGCGGCGCCCACCGCCCTGGCGATCCTTCCGCCAAGAGGCTCCTCGCCATACCTGCGGAAAAGTCTTGCCAGCGATGGTTCGTCATAACCGTTCACAATATCGGCAGCCGTCACTGGCCCCTCGGGATCCATGCGCATATCGAGCGGGCCATCCCTGAGATAGCTGAACCCCCGGTCAGGAGTATCAATCTGGAACGACGAAACACCAAGGTCAAGCAGAAAGCCCATGACCGGCATCTCCTTTCCCGCACCCTGCGTGACCGGCGCCATCAGCTCTTTCACCCTGCTGAAATTCCCTCTGAGAAAGATGCTTTTACCACACCAGGCCTCGAGGATATTCCCTGCTGCTTCAAGAGCATCGCTGTCCTGATCGATGCCGACCAGAAGCGACTTGCCGCCGAGATCGTCGAGAAGCCTGAGCATCCGCCGCGAATGGCCTCCTCCACCCAGCGTGCCGTCGATGTAGATCCCGGGAAGGGTCACCAGAAGCGAGGTTGTCGCTTCTGCCAGCACCGGCTCATGGTAATCCCGGTAATCCACTGGCTCAGACATAACGACTGGCGAGTCGCGAGAACCTGCCCGCGTTTTCTTCAAGAAGTCGCTGAAGACGAAGTGGCTCCCAAACGATCATCTTCACGTTGGCCCCGATAATGACCGCATCCTTTTCTATACCAGCATGGCTAAGCATATCCCTTGAAAGGGCGATCCGTCCCGAACGGTCGAGATCAGCCTGTTCGAGACGTGCATAGATCATGGTGGTCAGCAGACGTTCATCGGGATTGAAATCGGAAAGCTTGAGCAACTGGCGCTCTTTTTCGTTCCAAACCGATGGTTCATAAAGCTCCAGTGAGCCATCGTCTGACTTGAGCACATAAAGCACCGGTAAACGCCCCTGCAAGCCGACGCCCGGATCCTCATGCTGCTGAAGAAACTTGCGACGAAAGCGGGCTGGTATCAGAAGCCTACCTTTATCGTCGACGGTATGTTGCTCTTTTCCGATAAATCCGGCCATAAGTCCCCCACTTTTTCCCACTTTTCCCCACCTTGAATGTATATAATTGATAGTTCAAAAAAAAGTGGTAGACTCATTCGGAGTGGGTTGCATCGAATGTAAAAAAGCAGCAGAACGCGCATGGCAGCGAACTACCGGGAAACCGTCATCGACGGTTACAACCTGATCCACAAACTTCTGAAAAAGGAGAGCGGAGACGCGATGGAAAAAAAGCGCGCACAGCTTGAACTCGTGCTCGCCCGTTACCGTCAGAAAACCCGCCGACAGGTCACTGTCGTTTACGACGGAGGCCGCAGCCCGAGACCCCTGACCTCAAAAGGTGCTCTCGAAGTGATCTTCAGCGGCTCCGTCAAATCTGCCGACCACTGGATCATCGATCACGTTCGCGCCCTGGGCCCCCGTGCCGACATGACCCTCGTGGTGAGCTCCGACCGAGAAATCCGCCGCAATGCCATCGCTTACGGGGCGAAGTGTCTCGATTCCGAAATCTTTATCGATGAGCTTGACGCCCTGGGTCTCCTTGCGCCGACACAGGAGAAACTGAAAAGCAAAGAGGGAACTCGCCGGAGTCAGAAAGAGGGCGCCACTCCGGTTACCGACACCGAGATTAATTACTGGCTCCGGCTCTTCGAACCGAAGAAGTGATCCGGTTATCCATTTCTCTGGACAATTTCTTATTATTCAAGGTTGTTTCTATTTACCGACCCCCTTAACCGACGACCGAATCATGTCCGAACGCTGTGCAATGAACAATGATGACTGGCGTGAACTCGAAGAATGGAGAGGAAAAATCGACGAGATCGACAGGCAGGTGGTCACCCTCCTCTGCCAGCGCCTTCTGTTCGCCGGCAATATCAGCGCCGTTAAATCGAAGATCGGTGAAACCGTTCTGCAACCAGAGCGGGAGAAAGAGGTGTTCAACAACGTACTCAGCCGGGCAGACTCGCCGATGATGAGCCAGGCGCTCGAACGTATCTACCATTGCATCCTCAATGAATCCCGCCAGTTCCAGCAGGAGTGCAATGAAGAGCCTCATCGGCACAACTCCCGCAGATAACGCACGCCCTGTCTTTTCATGACTCGCCGATCCGCGCCATTCCGCCCTCCGGTCGCCAGGGTGATCCTTTCTGCCCTCCTGCTCCTGATGGTGCTTTTTATATTCCTTCCCGGCTTCAACTCGGTTCAGCGTGATACAGCATCCCAGCCAATAGGCGTCCATCGGGGGACAGGGTTCCGGACGATCGTCGATACATTACACCAGGCGGGCGTGATCAGGTTCCGGTGGCCTCTGCTCGTCGCCGGAGCGCTCGTGCCGGGGTTACACAACATCAAGCCCGGCCGCTACGTGATTCCCGGCAACCTCTCCACAATCGGCATCCTCAGGTTTCTGCACTCACGACCACAGGATGAAGTCCGCCTCATGATTCCCAACGGGGTCGAACAGACTAAAATCGCAAGCATCCTCGCCTCCGGCCTCGATATCGATTCGACAGCCTTCATGGTCGCCTCGCGCGATCCTCTGCTGCTCCGCTCACTCGGCATCAGGGCAAACAGCACCGAAGGCTACCTCTTTCCCGGCACCTACCATTTTGCATGGGCAAGCACGCCTCAGGAGGTCATCACCTTTCTTGCCGGACACTTCAGGAAATTTTATTCCGACAGCCTCAAAGCAGAGGCCTCAAATGCCGGGTTCAACGAACTCCGCCTGCTGACGCTGGCCTCCATTGTGGAGGCTGAAACACCGATCGACGCCGAGAAACCACTCATTGCCAGCGTCTACCTGAACCGCCTGAAAAAAAACATGCGCCTCCAGGCTGACCCTACGGTACAGTACGCGCTCGCCGGCGATGCACGGCGACTCTCGTACAAAGACCTCGATATCGACTCTCCCTACAACACCTATCGCCATGCCGGACTGCCTCCGGGGCCAATCTGCAATCCCGGCCCCGCCTCGATCAGTGCCGTACTGAATCCGGCCAGCACAGGTTACCTTTACTTTGTCGCGACAGGCCGGGGAGGCCACACCTTCGCCTCGAACCTTGCCGACCATGCACGCAACGTCCGCAACTACCGGGTCGCAAGAGAGAAAACCCAAAGAAATTCCGGAAGCGGAACCCCCCGCTGAACGCACCCTGCTATGCAGCAGATACCGGATATTATGTATATTGACTCAGTCAAATAATTATTTATTCCACTAACCAACACTACAGGGAAATGCAGAAAAAGACGTTGTCTGACATATCGTTACAGGGAAAACGTGTCTTGATGCGTGTCGATTTCAACGTTCCGCTTGATCAGGACCGCACCATAACCGACGAAAAAAGGATTGTCGAGGCACTGCCTTCGATCCGCAAGGTCATCGATGAGGGTGGGCGACTGATTCTTATGTCACATCTTGGAAGGCCCAAAGGCAAGGTCAATCCGGCATTCTCCCTTGCGCCAGTCGCCAAACGCCTCGCGGAGCTGATCGATTGCCCCGTGACCATAGCGAAAGATTGTATCGGTAACGAGGTCATGCAGCAGGTGCTTGCTCTGCAGGACGGTGAGGTACTCATGCTTGAAAACCTCCGTTTCCATGCCGAGGAGGAGGAAAACGACGCCGATTTTGCCAAGGAGCTCGCTTCGATGGGTGAAATCTACGTTAACGACGCCTTCGGCACCGCCCACCGAGCCCACGCCTCCACCGAAGGAATCACTCACTACGTCCAGACTTCGGTTGCCGGATACCTGATCCAGAAGGAGCTGCAATACCTCGGCACGGCACTCAACAACCCGCAGCGCCCCTTCGTGGCCATTCTCGGCGGATCGAAAATTTCCGGAAAGATCGACGTACTCGACAACCTCTTCACCAAGGTTGACACTGTGCTCATCGGCGGCGCGATGGTCTTCACCTTCTTCAAGGCACAGGGGCTTGCCGTTGGCAACTCGCTGGTCGAAGACAACAAGCTCGAACTGGCCATCACCCTGCTCGAAAAAGCAAAACAGCTCGGCGTTCGCCTGATGCTACCCGAAGATGTGGTTGTCGCAGCGGAGATTTCGGCTGACGCCCCATCGCACATCGAACCGGTCACAGCCATTTCCGATGGCATGATCGGCCTCGATATAGGCCCGGCAACCATCGATGCCTACACCAAAGAGATCCTTGGGGCAAAAACCGTGCTCTGGAACGGACCTATGGGCGTCTTTGAAATCGACCAGTTCGCAGCCGGCACCTTTGCCGTCGCCAAAGCACTTGCCGAAGCGACATCGAACGGAGCGGTCACGATTATCGGCGGCGGGGATTCGGCAGCGGCCATTGCCAAGGCAGAGCTCTCAGCAGCGGTTACCCACGTCTCCACGGGCGGCGGCGCCAGTCTTGAATTCCTCGAAGGCAAGGAGTTGCCGGGAATCGCCGCACTGAACGATTAGGCCCGTCCGACCATTGATTCAGATGAAACCATTGAATGATACTGCACCATTACCGTAAACGATACTGAATGTCCCGATACGACCAGCCCTATATACCCGGCGGCTTCCAGGTGATGCCGCCGGCAATCAAGACGATCATCATCGCCAATGTGGCGGTATTTCTCTTTCAGAACAGCCAGCTCGGCCCACTGATGACCGGCCTTGGCGCCCTCTGGCCGATAGGCTCACAGGCCGCAGGTGGCTACGCCTTCAATATCTGGCAGCCCCTGACCTATCTTTTTCTGCACGGAGGCTTCACCCACCTCTTTTTCAATATGTTCGCCCTCTGGATGTTCGGCGCTGAAATTGAAAACTACTGGGGCACGAAAACCTTCGTCACCTACTACTTCATCTGCGGCATCGGAGCAGCGCTGATCAACCTTCTGGCAACAGCAGGTACCCCGTTTCCCACCATTGGCGCATCAGGAGCCATTTTCGGCGTGCTGCTCGCCTTCGGCATGATGTTCCCCGACCGCTACATCTTTATCTACTTCCTTCTGCCGGTCAAAACCAAATACTTCGTCGCAGGATATGCCGTAATTGAATTCCTCTCCGGACTCGGCAACCGGAGTATGGGCAGCGGCAGCAATGTGGCCCACTTCGCCCATCTCGGCGGCATGCTTGTCGGCTTCATCTACATCACCATCCGGCGCAACGAGTGGTCGCTGTCGACTCTCACAAGAAAATTCAGCTTTTCGAAAAAAGCGAAAGGCCCGGAACTCTGGAAGGGGGGCAACAACAATGACGACATCTCCGATGAGGAGATCGACCGGATTCTCGACAAAATTTCGGCCAGGGGCTACCAGTCCCTGACAGCGGAGGAAAAACGCAAGCTTCTCAAGGCGGGAAAGCGCTGATCCTCCGGCGGCGCGAACCTAAACGATACGCACCACCCCGACATGAATGAAAAAAAGGAGGGCCGCATGTTCGAACGCGCCCGCAAAACAGCCGAAGAGACCCTGCTCGATCCTGAAAAGATCAGAAACGTCATAGACACCGCCCTGCACCTGATCGGCAGTATGGGAGCCTCCTCTCCGTTTCACGAACTCACCGACAAGTTTCAGGCAATCGTCCGGTTAGTACGCGCTTACGTCAACCGCGAATACCGGATCGTCCCCTGGCAGACCGTCCTTCTTGCCGTCGCAGCACTCATCTACTTCGTTAACCCTCTCGATGCAATAGCCGACTTCCTCCCGCTGGTTGGATTCATCGATGACGCAGCCGTGCTCACCGCAGTCCTCGCCTCGATCAACAACGACCTCACCGCCTTCCGCGATTGGGAGAAAAAAACCGCCCGAAAAAACGAGGAATCAATCCCCCGCGTAGTCGATGCCGTGTTCGAGGAGGTAGAAAAATCAGTCGGGAATAGTGACGAGTGACGAGATAAGAGAATGGACAAGGGATAATTGATAATTGAAAAATCGGTATCCAAATCGAAAAAGAAGATCATAGTACGTCAACAGCACAGCCACCGGTATCCGGTCGGCTACCGCACACAGCCCTTGAACAATGTGCTCCATCGCGATGACAGGATAATGTGAGACTTGTTTTTGTGTGTCATTCTGAGGAGGCTTGCCAACGAAGAATCCAGTTCTTTCGAGTAGCACCAAGGCGTTTCGACTGGATGCTTCATTTCATTCAGCATGACAGGCCAAATAAGGCTAATTACTTGATAGATCGTGCATTTTCATGGAAAGTTGAAAAATCGGAGTCGGGGTTGATATTGAAACAGGATTTGCTGTTTGACAGCTCAGTTGATTGCTGATAATGACTTCAGCAGGAATGCCGGGAAGAATGTGTTATTGCTTCGTGGACAAAAACGAGAGTGCTCCAAGAACTGAACTCCATTGAAAACGTGAGCCATAATCTTCTGATCCACGCCATCAAGGCGGACATCACCACGCTCAATGTTGATGCCATCGTCAATGCGGCGAACTCCTCGCTGCTGGGTGGTGCCGGTGTCGATGGGGCGATTCATCGGGCGGCGGGGCCGGAGCTGCTCCGGGAGTGCCGGGCACTTGGTGGATGCCCAACCGGCGAGGCGAAAATCACGAAGGGCTACCGGCTGCCGACAACCTTTGTCATTCACACCGTCGGCCCGGTCTGGCATGGCGGTAACTATGGCGAAGCTGCACTCCTTGCCTCCTGCTACTGCAACTCCCTGAAACTTGCCATCGAGCATCATTGCTGCACCATCGCCTTCCCCTCCATCAGTACCGGCGTCTATGGTTACCCAATTGAGCAAGCCACCACTATCGCCATCTCAACCATCCGTGATGAGCTGAAAAACAAAAGCAGCATCAAAGAGGTGCTCTTCTGCTGCTTTTCCGATCACGACCTCGAAGTCTACCGTAAGGCGTTGTGCTCTTCGTAATCACTGAACATCACGAAAAAATATCCTCTTCCCCCTCTTCTTTGGCTGAACGTTGACTCATTTCATTAAATCAATGAAAATCCGGAGGTGTCACATGATGAAAACATCACTCGATAAGCTCAAACAGGCTTTCGACAACGATGGCTATGAGGTGTACGATTTCAGCAAAGATCATCACTATGACAACATCCACAAAAAAGACAAACGGGTATCGGTTCTGCAGGGTGGAGGCATTCAGTTCAACGGACGAACCGGCCTCATGGCTGTTCATCGCTCAGAGACCATTCAACTCGGTGATACCGTCAGACAGAAAAAAGCTTTTTATGTCGAGGGCAGCCACTACGAAATGGGATTTCTCGTAGGGGCCATGGCTGAACCCGATGTCTACCACATGGCTAACGATTACCTTAACAATGTCATTCCTGATTTTATCGGCAATGAGGTCAGCCCAAAAGTAAAGCAAATCATTGTCGATCTTCTCGAGGTGCTTACTTCCACGTCACAGGTCGATCATCAGGATATGCCGGATATCTACATCAAAGAGATCAAAGGATTGTTCGACGGTTGTGTCGCCTACAAAAAAAGCATCGGTGGCGGCACGAAACTGATTCTCTATCCGCGCCTGATTGCATTGAATCTTGGCATTGACATCCTTCTTGCGCATGTCTATACCGGGGTAAAACTGCAGAAACTCGGCATAACGGCTGATCAACTGAGGGTACCGATCATGTGCAACGCTTTCTCGGTCAAAGGAAGCACCGTTCAGGAGAACAAACATTTCTTCGGCAGGGATTTCATGTTCTCGACCGCCGGCATTTTTCAGAATCTCGCCTGCATGATCATCTACAACCCCGACTATTCCGATGCCATCCCGACCGTCAGCCAGACTGCACCCGGATTTGTCGGCAGCATCACAGCCATGAACCTCAATGGCATCGCCGCCGGTACCGACATGAATCCCACGCCAATGTGCAGCACCAGTCGTCCAGGATTCAACTCCCTCGGACTGGTGCGGGACAGCGTCCAGTATGGCGGCACGATGGAAGGCTTTATCGATCGCATAAAAAATGCCAAACGAGGAGTTTCATGGTTCTACCCCGGAGCCGATGGCCAGTCGGGAAGGGCATGTTTTATCGAAACCGGCAAGAACATTGAAGACACTCCTTTCCCCTATTTCAGCTATCTGTCGGATGCATTTAAAACGGCATTGCAATCAAAAGGACTGAACGAGCAGTACATCGCCGACAAGCAGATACAATACGGGAACCCTGCACCGGTCAAGGGAATGCTCGTCAGGAAAAGCAACTACACCTATCCGGTCGATTACATGACCGATTTCAACAGCGTCCTGTTCGATACCTACAACACGCTACATCCAAAAAAACAGGTTCCACCGTATGATGCTGCAAAATTCGGCGAACGAGGCTACATCAATGCAACCAATAACACGGACAAGACAAAGAACTATCCCGGTACCCTCGAAGCCAACTGCCCGGCTGCCTGTTTCTTTGCCCCGCAGAGAGAAAAATGCGACGATCTGCTGATTGTGACCAACAGCAACATCTCACCAGAAATGCGCCTGACGGCAATCAATGAATGGATAACGTTACTGACTGGTGGCGATATGAACGATATTCAGTGGCGTTATGATGAGCTGAATGATGAACTGTTAACATCCATGGATGTTGCCAAAGCGGGCGGCCCGCTCATCGATGCAATGAAAGCGCAGCAGATGATCGATTTCCGTGCGCCCGGCAGTACCGAATACACCGTCAAATTTCCGAAGGATGACTGGCAAACGATCGAGATCAACGGAAGCGTCTCTTTATGTGAACTGAAAGGCAAAGTGATCAGGAGCCACTACGGCTACTACGGCGATCCGTGGGTTACGATCACCCTTCCTGCATATTTCGACTGAAACACCTTCCTGACAGTGGCATAGCCTATCCACTCAAGGCTCTCCGGTGAATCTCATCACTTATAAACCATACCGGAGAGCCTTCCGCATGACAATTCATGCAAGGTCATGTATACTGTGTAATAACAGGAAATGCTCCCTGACACCAAATCTCGAACCCGAAATCCGTGGAATCTGGAAATCGCTCTATCTTGCGTTTTACCGCCTGATTGAATATTTTTGTTTAAACTCCATAGAGTAAAGTGAGATCCATGTCAAGCATCACCTGAACCCCGCGAATCGTGTGAATCATTCCTCTGAGCTTTTCCTCATAGCGTTCTGTTCCCGATTGCGGTTCCTTTTCCATCATTTTTCTTTTTCAGATTATCATGCCAAAGACAATCCAAACCAAAGAATCACCGATCATTCACCTCATCCCGTTTGAACGTTCGACCGGGCTGAATATTATCCAGTGATTCCATCAACTTATCGAACTCCTCTGCTCGCACGTCATCGTTGACTCTCCTGTCAATTGCAGTTGTATCGTTCAAATTTCTCAATCGTATCAGGAAATAAACAAATCCGATGCTGATGATAACGTCAATGCCTCCGATAATCAGGACTATCCGAGCGATTTTCATGGTTATGACATAATAGATGATAATCATTGCAAAAAATGTCCGACCGACTGCGTTTGCAAGGGGGATGAATTTTCTCTTGAGCGGATTGAGACCTGCGTAGAAAACAATCACTCCAATCAAAACCAGGTCAATTCCTGCTGTATTAATGAACAGGGATGCTATCCCGTCTTTGGGTGGAATTATTTCTTTTCCTCCCAACATCAGAACCTGATTCAACTTCCATACAAGAGAGAGGTATTTTTCATGCATGACAGGAATCACCAACGGCAAAGCCAGCACTATGTTGAAAAGAGCGCTGAAGAACAATAACTTCTGAAACCGCTTCACCGTGTGTTTCATCATTTTTTCATTTTTTCGTTGCACAAGCTTCCTGGAACTACGTTGGCGTCCATGGAACAGTTTCTATTCAGCGAAACCTCATATTCGTTATTTCTTCTTCCCTTTCTCCCGTTCGCTTTCCAGATTTTCCTTTACCCTGAACTTCACTATGTCGCTTATCAGTCCAAGCGGCATTGGCTGATCGAGAGGAAATCGCACCGAACCTTTTGCGCTTTTGTAGATCGACAGTTCTTTCCGGAACCTCTCGATTCCGGTTGGAGCGGGATAAAAACCAATGTGGTTTTTGAAGGCCGCAAAATGAACCAGATTACCGTGCAGGGCGAATGTTGGCATCTGATAACTGATCTTTTCTTCAGCCTCAGGCGCCGCACTCCTGATGGTTGACCTGATCTGTTCAAGGAGTTCCCGTATATCAGGTGGAAACCCGGCAATATATCCATCAATATTCTTCGGCGTCGATCGACTGGTTTTCATATCATCTCCACCCGGCGATGAAAAATGGCGAAAAGATCATCAGGATTGCCTTTTGTCCATGCATCCTTCAAAGCCCGAGCGGTTGCCCGGATTTCAGTTTTGACCGGTTCGGTAAAGGATACCATCGTAACTCCTTTTGCAGTATACATCATAATCGAAGGTGCTGAGACTCCCTTTATTACGGAATCTGTCAATATAAAGCAGAAAACGCCATAAAAATCTATAGTGCATCATTCCCTTTATCTGCGGGGGGGGATTTGGGGAGGTTCCTGAATTCATTTAGTTTGGCAGAGACAACACTTGTAGTCGTGGATACTGGCAGACAGAAACGGCTCGAAGGGCAAACACCCAGATTCGTCCCTACGGGGGATTTCGGGGGATGGGGATGCGAGATAATCCGATTTCGATATCGATACCGATTTTGGCAGGATGGGAAACGCTCCAGGTCTACTCTCTCCTCCCCCCCTCCAAACCCTCAACTCCATGATTGCAACAGTAAACCGGTTGCTCACCCTCCATTCTCACCGGTTATCATCTTCCCGGAAAATAGTTGTCGCGCAATTTCATCGTCAGAGGTTCGCCGTCGAAGACGATTTGGCGGCTCTGCTTGCCTTTCCGGTTCCTGAGTTAGCTCGTGACGTTCATCCAGCGGATAGTCTCTTCGCCGGTTCGCTCGTCCGTCTGGCTGATGACGAGCCAGTCATCGACCGGCTGGATGAGCCAGTAGTCGAGATGGCGTTCGCTCTTCACGTCGAAGATTTCCGTTCCATCCCTCCGGCGTGTGCGCAGATAAGAGTTGCCGCTCTTGAGCTGGACGTAGATTTTCCGCCCGCTTGGTTGGCCATTGTCGTTCCG
>JAAXWL010000023.1:0-16302 GCA_013334975.1 Chlorobiaceae bacterium | reverse complement strand
ACCCGCTTGCCGCACGATGTGCACACATACAGCCTGTCCCGCGTAACGTTGCAGGCATAGCTGGCGAGATGGCAATGGACGTACTCGATGAAGATCACCTTGAGGTCGTCTGGTGTCTGAAGATCGAAAAAGAGGCTGATCGTCGCTTCACCTTCGCCCTGCTCAATGGGTTCTGCAACCCATCCAGCATTTCCTCTGTAAAACCATCGATATTAATCCGGCAAGCATATACACGACAGTGCTCCATCGGCCCATTTGCTCACCAGATCACCGATCTTCTCGGGCTGAAACGTCCAGTAGAGTTTTTCGGCAAGAAATTCCACCGCTGTTCTCTGCTCATTCCCGCGTTTGTACTCCTCCAGCGTCCGCATGGTGCTGGAGAACGTTTTGAGCAGAAAAGTTTTTCCTGTACCGTTTTCACCGATAAGCAGATTCAGCGAAGCATGATTCTGCCACTCAAGTGTTTTCAACTTCCCGAAGTTTTCGAGTCTGATTCTGTTGATCATAAACGGCCCCTCCTTCTGGCAGGCCTCTCTTCAAGGTCGGCAAAGACTGGACAAGAGATGATTTCGGAAACGCACTGCCTTGAAATCTAAAGATTCCCGGCTTAAAACGAAAGCGAGGGAAAGGAGCGAACCTTCACGATTGTTGTCGGTGTCGGTTTATCGCCAAGAGCTCGATGGAAGAGAAGAAGGGATCGTTGAAAGGCAATCGGTTTCGAGGGCGATCATAGGGTTGTCAATGTTGTCTTGATTTTTCGCAGGGCGACTGGTACTCCTCCCAGGCTTTTGCTATCTCTTTTCGGAAGGCGATCAGCGAGATGGTGGCTGCGATGGTGACGAGTGCACCTGTCCGAAGTGCGACCGGGGTGCCGTAATGCTCGGAAAGGAGACCCATGAGCAGGTTGCCGAAGGGCATGAGGCCGAGGAGCACCATAAGGTAGATGCTCATGACTCGCCCGCGGAAGCGGTCTTCAACGAGGCGCTGTACGGTGCCGGTCATCGTGGCGAAGGCGGTCAACATCCCGAGGCCCGAGATGAAAAGGCAGAAGAGGGCCAGCGGCAACCATGAGACGAAGGTGAAGGCTAAGAGGCCGAAGGCGAAGGTGAGTATTCCGCCAATCACCTTGTGGCTGCTGCGCACCCTGCCGCTCGATACCGAGACCACCACGGTGCCGAAGAGGGAGCCGAGACCAAAGGCCGAGTAGAGGTAGCCCATGCCATCAGCTCCGATACCGAAAATCCGCTTGGCCACCACCGGCAGCATCGACATGAACGACCAGCCGAAGATAGAAACCGCCGCGACGAAGAGCACGATCGTCCTGATCAGCGGGTGACGCCAGGCATAGATAATGCCGTCGCGAATCGACTGGATCGGATGTTCGGTGGATGCTGGACGTGGTGGTGCTTTCGGCAGCCTGATGGCCAGCAGAGCCGCAATCACCGCGATAAAACTCACGCCGTTGGCGATGAAGGCTCCCCCTGTGCCGATCCAGGTGATCATGAAGCCAGCCAGTGCCGGGCCGATTACTCTCGACGCATTGAAGATCGAGGAGTTCAGCGCGACGGCCACCGGAAGATGCCGACGATCGACGATTTCGCTGATAAATGCCTGTATAGCGGGAGTAGCTACCGCGCTGACACTGCCGATGAAGAATGCCAGAACCAGAATGACGGGAAGCGTGGCATGGCCGGTCAGAATAACAACACCGAACAGGAAGGAGAGCACCATCAGGAGCACCTGCGAGCAGAGCAGTACCAGCTTGCGAGGATAGCGATCGACGAGCATCCCGCCAATGAGCGACAGGAGCAACGTCGGTATGGAGGAGGCTGCGGCGGCGACACCCACCCAGAAGGCCGATCCGGTCATCTCGAACACCAGCCACCCCTGCGCCACAATCTCCAGCCAGGTGCCGATCATGGAGATGATCTGACCGACAAAGTAGAGACGGAAGTGCCTGCTGGCAAAGGGCGGAAAGGCTTCGAGCAACTTCGCTGTCACACCACAGGCCGGCTGCTGGTTTTCAGTGCTTTCACTCATTCCGGAACGATCGCCTTTGCCAACAGGGTACATCGCCATTCAGTGGGTTCAGTCATTTGTTCAGAAATCTCAGGCAAGAAGGGAAAGTATGAAAAGAAAAGGGATTGTTCTGCGATCTCGACTTCATTAAAGCCATGAGCCCCTTCGCCCAGCATTAACCGAAACAGTTGAAAAGCTCTCCGGAAAACAGATTTTTTCTTAATCCATCATGGTATGTCCAGTATACTCTTCTGGCGTCTCAACGATATATAGTCGCAGTAAATAATTTCATTGAAATCGGTATCGATATCGATTTCCACTTGATGAGGTTAAAAAAAAACTGACTGTTAAATTGTGGCTTATTGTGATATCCATTTGATAATTATACAGATATAGGCAGTATTGGATTTTCTGTTTTCACATAAAAAATCGATTTCGATACCGATACCGATTTGGATTTGGATAAATCAATAGCTCCGTAACATACGTCAGCAGAAACGTGACGGGACATTTGTGCGGATAGTCAAAATGATAGGAGAGGTTGCCCATGATGGAGGCGCCTCCGGTCGTATTCATGGGGGTGACCTTCTGCCAGATGACCGCGCCCCTTAAGTCGAGGCCGATGGTTTCAGAGAACCGGATAACCTCGATAAGTCAGGGTCATCGTTAGAGTTTCAGGGGTGAGGTACCGGAAAAAGGCTGCTGGCAAGAGTTAACACCCCATACGAACCAGAAATCAAAGAAACAAATCAGAATTAATGCTGATAAAAAGTACATTCATGCGCGGTGTACGTATCAACATTCCCACAAGGAAAGGAGGTCCGTGCGCCGTAGTGTCGTTTCTTCATTTTTCTAACAACTGAAAAAGGAGCTCTTTCGATGAATGTAGTCAATCCGGAAGCAATCGGCGTATTCGGGCTCGTGGTGACCGTGTGGGTATTCGGTCTGGAACAGCTCGGATTCGGGATGAACAAGGATACGGATCATGCCAAACTGGGTCGAAGTCTGGCAAACGTCGCGCTCTGGTTCGGCGGTGTCGCCCAGGTTTTCACGGCGGCGTGTCTCTATCTGTTTGACGTGGGAATGCCTCCAGAAATGAGAGTCTATCTGGGAACCGTTTTTGCTACCTATGGACTCTTCTGGATCGTCGTAGCCTTGCATTTCTACAATCCCGGTGACAAGAAAGTCTACGCACATTTCTTTCTCGGAATTTTCTTCATGACCGCCCTTTTCAGCTACAAGGCGATCATGCTCGGCAAGATCTGGCCGCTTGCGACGGTACTTCTGCTCATTAACGGCCTGACCATTCTTCTGCCGTTCACCTGGTACAAACAGAACTCAGTCATCACGAAAATCTGTGGTGCGCTGAATGTCGCTATCGGCGTCTGTGCGGTGCCCATCCTCATGCACGCACTCGGGCTCTGAGGCCCACACTGTATGCCCGGGCTGTTCAACGCTTTACGGAGCGGCCCGGGAGAACCCATCGAAATGAAACCAAAGCACCTGCCACGGGCTTTATTTTTCCATCACCATCCCCGGATGAGTTTTCTTTCGTCTCTTCATGTGGAACCCGATACCGATTTCGATGACCAAGAGCGCTGCGACTTTTTATGATTGACATTGCCGTTGCCGCCTGCTCGTTCTTCACCGCTGGCTGAAAGGGTAGCCGAAGCTCCCTGTTCTTTACCGTCATCACTGGATGAGAGTGCCTTTCCGGCTGGCTTCATGCGACATTTGAAGAAAAACGGCGAACTATTTTCTGGTTCCATGGTTCAATCATTGGCACTTTTCAGAAAAAAAACGGTGAAGGGAATTTTTTTCGTACAGAGAACCCTATTTTCAGGTATGGTTGCCCTCTTGTTCGAAG
The DNA here is from genome assembly GCA_013334975.1 of Chlorobiaceae bacterium. GTDB lineage: Bacteria > Bacteroidota > Chlorobiia > Chlorobiales > Chlorobiaceae > Chlorobaculum. The sequence goes on along the minus strand of JAAXWL010000023.1, from coordinate 12,416 downwards.
AAGCTCCATTCACTCCATAACCTAAAGTCATAACCGCACATCATCATGAGCGCACACATCTATAAGAAACTTGAAATTGTCGGATCCTCTGCCACCAGCATCGAAGAGGCTGTGAACAACGCTGTTGCCAAGGCCGCTGAAACCATCAGAAACATCCGCTGGGTCGAGCTGGTCGAAACCCGCTGCCATGTGGAAGAGCAGAAAGTTGCCTACTGGCAGGTCACCTGCAAGATCGGCTTCACCCTCGACAATTAAGCATGACAACAGCGCCCCGGAGAGAAATCCGGGGCTTTCTGTATTGCCTGAAGACCCGACCGATCAGTCGGATCAGTAAAACAAATGCCCATTCTTACAGGCTGAGCGTGTAGCTCAACGACCAGTTACGCTGACTGTGAGCGTTCTCGACACCATCGGCATTGGTTGCCGTGATTTTCGGTACAAGGCTGAAGGCTGCTGCCACAGAGGTTTTTTCATTCACCCTGTAACCAAAACCGCAGGTGTAGTGATTTTTCGTAATAGCCGGAAAGAGCGGATTCAGGTAGCTATCTGGTATCGGGTTGGCTGAAAAACTCGCACCGGCACGCAGGGCAAGCTTTTTGGTTGCCATATACTGCATGCCAAGAGACCATACCGTCTGATCCTTCCAGCTCTGCGTCATATCCACATCAAGTTCCTGCCCTCCAAATCCCGGATTCGAAGCATCCGCGATAAATGTGGTTGAGAATTTGCTCATGACGGCCGACCAGTCAATAACCTTGACATCACCGGCAATCAACAGCTTATCGGACGGGTTGACGGCAAAACCTGCTGCGACCGTAGCCGGCCATTCGAAGTTACGAACCTTGATGGTGCCTGTAATGGCAACTGGCCCCCCCGTAAAAGCTGGCCCATCCCCATTGAATGAGAGCGTCGCCTTACCTGTTTCGAGATCGGCAAGCCTGGTCTGGGAGTGGTAACTTGCTCCGACGGTAAGGCTCTTGTTCACTTTGTGGGTGATACCGAATTTCAGCCCGGTACCCAACCCGACTGCTTCTCCTATCCACTGAGAATTGTTCGAAAAATCGAACCGTGCATAATTGATACCGGTAATCATCGGACCAGATGCAGGCATCATCATCGACTCAAGCGAAGTTCTCATCGAACCTGAAACCGAACCTCCATTGCCCGCCATCATGTTTGCAAAATGCTGACCATCCAGGTCCATCTGCAAATCCATGCTTGCTATCACGACATCGAACGAGGCGCCGATGACGGTATCGCTGCTCAGATGCCAGGCGACAGGAAACATGATTCGTCCAACACTCACCTCGCTCCGGATATCCTCGCCGCTCATGTCAATTAAGGCATTAGCCATCGAGTATCCACGTGCGAACAGTGACGAATTATTCCCATAATCGGTACCCATTCCACCCTGGGCGAACAAGGCAGCTCCCCAACTGAGGTCTCCTTCACGGCGCATATAGGACATCGACGGCATATAGAATGCTGTCGCGTTAGAATTGTCAGAAAGAGTACCTTTCGAAAGATTGACGTCAGGATGCAGTCCCCTGATGCTTAACCCGATCTCCGAGGCCCCCTCTTTCATGAAACCAAGTGTCGCCGGGTTGTTCATGACCGCCGAGTTTCCGGTGTCAAAGGCTGAGCCGGTACCACCCATAGCCATGGATTTGGAACCGTACCCTTCGAGATTCATGCCGTTCGTGGCAAAAACGGTAGATGTTCCGGCAAGTGCAAAAAGGGCAGCAACCGAACATGCTGTTTTACGAATCATGATGTAAAGTGTTGAGAGTTAGCTGTGGAGACCGTTCGACTACTGAGTTAAAGGCATCAAAATCCCTGCAAGCCAGCCGATACCTGATAACCATGAATGACAGGATGAAAAGCCGGTACTGCTCTGTAACCTTATGGGAAGAGCCTCAACCGGAAAACCTTTGTTTTGTAAAACCTCCTCCGTGACGGATCGATTCCGGTAACCGGAAGCTTTGCTGAGTGAAGAATGCCGGTATATCGCATCCGGTGAAGTGCTCAAAATATTCCGATTCAGAAAAGGAGTTATATGATTATATAACGATAAAAATATATCGCAATTTCAGATGATCTGCAAAAAGATCTGGAATAACAGAACCACTCCGATAAAAAAAAAGCGGGCATCACTGCCCGCTTTGCAAAAGGAAAGAAAAAATCAGTGGTATTCCGGAGCTAGCTCCCAATGCTCCGGAGACATCCAGAGGGTCGAAAGCAGTAACTCCCTGATATGGGAAAACTCTTTGGGCAAACGGTCAAAGAGCTTTTCAAGCAGCTCCTCGTGGGAAAAAAGCTCCTGCTTCCACGCCTCGCGATCGATCGACATGAGCTTGGAAAAATCTTCCCTGGTAAAGCCATCAAGACCTCGCCAGTCAATCGATTCATACCGGGGCATCCATCCGAGCGGGCTTTCAACAGCACCAGCCCGGCCACGGACGCGCCCCATCATCCATTTGAGGACCCTCATGTTGTCACCAAATCCCGGCCAGAGAAATTTTCCGCTCTCATCCTTGCGGAACCAGTTCACGATGAAAATCCTCGGCGGATCGGAGAGGGTTCGTCCGATATGCAACCAGTGGTTGAAATAGTCACCCATGTGATAACCGCAGAAGGGCAGCATGGCAAAGGGGTCACGGCGGACATCACCAACCTTGCCCGCTGCAGCGGCGGTCTTTTCGGAGCCCATCGTGGCGGCCATGTAAACCCCGTAATACCAGTTGGAGGACTGGTACACCAACGGGATGGTGTCACCGCGACGCCCGCCGAAGACAAACGCCGAAAGCGGAACGCCGTCCGGATTCTCCCATTCGGGGTCGATGGCCGGGCACTGGTTGGCCGGAGCCGTGAAGCGGGCATTCGGATGGGCTGCCGGTCTGCCACAGTCGGGAATCCAGGGTTTTCCCTGCCAGTCAAAGAGAAAGTCGGGTGCTTTGTCGGTCATGCCTTCCCACCAGACATCGCCATCGGAGGTCATCGCCACGTTGGTAAAAATGCAGTTGGCATCAAGGGAGGCCATGGCATTCGGATTGCTCTTGTACGAGGTACCCGGCGCCACACCGAAAAAGCCGTGCTCCGGATTGATGGCATGCAGACGACCATCCTTACCCTGTTTGATCCAGGCAATATCGTCGCCGATCGTCGTAATTTTCCACCCTTCCATCTCTGTCGGGGGAATCATCATGGCGAAATTGGTTTTCCCACAGGCACTCGGGAAAGCTGCTGCCACATAATCCTTCTCACCTTCAGGCGACTCGACGCCAAGAATGAGCATGTGCTCGGCAAGCCACCCCTCATCGCGAGCCATCGAGGAGGCGATGCGCAGGGCGAAACATTTTTTGCCCAGCAGGGCGTTACCTCCATAGCCACTTCCGAAAGAGATGATCGAGCGCTCTTCAGGAAAATGAACGATGTACTTGGTATCGTTGCAGGGCCAGGGCACATCCTTCTGGCCTGGTTCAAGCGGCGCTCCAACCGAGTGCAGGCAGGGCACGAATTCGCCCTCTTCATCGAGGAGCTCCAGCACCTTGCGTCCCATCCGGGTCATGATTTTCATGTTGGTGACAACATAGGGGGAGTCGGAAATCTCGACACCTATGTGAGCGATTGGCGATCCAAGCGGCCCCATGCTGAAAGGAATCACATAAAGGGTACGCCCCTTCATGCATCCTGAGAAAAGCCGGTTCAGCGTCGCCTTCATCTCTCTGGGCGGAATCCAGTTATTGGTCGGGCCTGAATCCTGCCTGCGGATACTACAAATAAAGGTTCTGTCCTCAACCCTGGCCACATCACTGGGATCGGAACGGCAAAGATAGCTGTTCGGACGCTTCTGTTCGGAAAGCCTGATGAAAGTGCCGCTCTCGACCATTTCATCGCACAAACGATTGTACTCCTCTTCTGAACCGTCGCACCAGCAGACTGAATCAGGTCTGCACAGTCCGGCGATCTCCTGGACCCATTGAAGAAGCTTCAGGTTTCTGACGTAATCCGGAGCATTGATTGAAATCGGTTCCATAATGACTGAGTGATGGATTGTGATGATAGAATTACAGAACATAGCCCATGAAAACAGTACGCCCCGGCAGGAAATCCCCCCGGGGCGCTTGAACTGCTAACTCTTGCCTGTCGCCATTGGCGTCAATCAGAGCGTCTGTCATGAACATAACCATTAACGGCCAGGCTTGGAGGTGAAAGCCGTTTTGATAATCTGATCGAAAGCTGACTTGCTTCTTGGCCCGACAATCACACTGGTCACGTTGCCGGACGCATCGATGATGAATGAGGTTGGTATGCCGGTGATTCCTCCCGGTATGTAGTCGCTGTATGCCCTGACCACATCACTATTTGCCATGAGCACCGGATACGTTATGCCGTTGCTCGCCATGAATGCCTTAACCGAAGGTAAGGTTTCGTTGACCGCAATGCCGACAAAGGTGAACCCTTTTGATGCCCAGGCTTTTTGCACCTGCACCATGTCGGGTACCTCCGCTCTGCATGGAGGGCACCATGTCGCAAAAAAGTTCACGATATACACCTTGCCTTTGAGCGAACTGGTTGAAATTGGCTTACCGTCTACGCTTATCCCCGACCAGGAAGGAGCCGAAGACTGTGCCGCAAAAGCATCTGCAGAAAACACACCCTGCCAGACCTGAAGGATGAACAGCATGCAAGCGGCAACAAGAAAGGAGGTAATTCTTTTCATAACGATTCATTTAGTGACATTTATCATACAAATGTAGCGATCATAACTCGCTTTTCTCTCTAAATAATAACACCGGAGAGTTAGTTTTTGTCACCCTTTTTTGAGCCCCGATAATTCTTTGTATTTTGAGAACAAAAAAACTATATTTCGGCTTGTTTTTTATGCGTTGCGCGCAGAAAAGACAGGTTCAAGCCACCTTAGCTCAGCTGGTAGAGCAACTGTTTCGTAAATAGTAGGTCGTGGGTTCAAGTCCCTCAGGTGGCTCGGGTTCCCTGAGATTCAGAGCCGGGTTACCGGAACAGAGCCTGAAAACAGAATCACACGACACAGGGAACATCCGTTTGAGTGCAACTAAAATTATATCCATACTGTAACAATGCAAGAAGGTAAGATTTCCCAGATCATCGGCCCTGTTGTTGACGTAGATTTTACTGAAGGACAACTGCCAGCTATTCTCGACGCCCTTACGATCACTCGCAAGGATGGTTCGAAGCTGGTGCTTGAAACCCAGCAGCATCTCGGAGAGGAGCGCGTCAGGGCAATCGCCATGGAGGGCACCGACGGCCTGGTCAGGGGCATGAACGTTGCCAATACCGGCAGGCCGATCCAGGCACCCGTCGGCCCTGAAGTACTCGGCAGGATGCTCAACGTTGTCGGCGATCCCATCGACGGCAAAGGTGAAGTCCATGCGAAAAAGACCTACTCTATCCACCGTTCTGCTCCACGTTTCCAGGATCTTTCGACCAAGGCAGAAATGTTCGAAACCGGCATCAAGGTTATCGACCTTCTGGAACCTTACTCACGCGGTGGAAAAACCGGCCTGTTCGGTGGCGCTGGTGTGGGCAAGACCGTGCTCATCATGGAGCTTATCAACAATATTGCAAAGCAGCAGTCGGGGTACTCCGTCTTTGCCGGTGTAGGCGAACGCACCCGTGAAGGAAACGACCTCTGGCACGAAATGAAAGAGTCTGGAGTTATCGACAAGACTGCTCTTGTTTTCGGACAGATGAACGAGCCTCCCGGTGCACGTGCACGTGTCGCATTGACCGGCCTGAGCATCGCTGAATATTTCCGTGATGAAGAGGGGCGCGACGTGCTGCTTTTCATCGACAACATTTTCCGTTTCACCCAGGCAGGTTCTGAAGTATCCGCACTGCTCGGACGTATGCCCAGCGCTGTAGGGTACCAGCCGACGCTCAGCACCGAGATGGGTGAGCTTCAGGACAGGATCACCTCCACCAAAAACGGTTCGGTCACTTCGGTGCAGGCCATCTACGTACCGGCTGATGACCTTACTGACCCGGCTCCAGCTACGGCGTTTGCTCACCTTGATGCAACGACGGTGCTTTCACGTCAGATCGCTGAGCTCGGTATTTATCCGGCAGTTGATCCGCTCGATTCAACCTCACGAATCCTTGATCCGAACATTGTCGGCGCTGATCACTATAACACCGCCCAGGCAGTCAAACAGATACTTCAGCGCTACAAAGATCTCCAGGACATTATCGCCATTCTGGGTATGGACGAGCTGAGTGACGATGACAAACTCGTCGTAGCCCGGGCACGCAAGGTTCAGCGCTTCCTCTCGCAGCCCTTCTTTGTCGCCGAAGCCTTCACTGGTCTCGCCGGCAAATATGTCAAACTTGAAGATTCCATCAGGGGCTTCAAGGAAATTATCGAAGGCCGTCATGACAACCTCCCCGAGAATGCCTTCTATCTGGTAGGCACCATTGAGGAAGCGGTCGCAAAAGCAAAAACGCTCTAAACAAACGGCAAGAACATGGCAAGTTCAGACAAAGCTTTTACACTCGATATCGTCACGCCGCAGAAGCAGTTCTTTTCAGGAGAGGTGACCAGCATCATCGCCCCCGGCCTGAACGGGTTGTTCCAGATACTCAGGGGTCACGCACCCCTGCTTGCCGCCCTGAAAAGTGGCAAGGTTCAGATAGCTCTGCCTGACAAATCAGAAAATTCGTTACAGATTTCTGACGGGTTCTTCGAGGTAAGCGGAAACAAAGCAATACTGCTGACCGAAGACGTTTCCTGATCCACGGAATTAAACCCGTAAACGAAACATCAGCAGCGCCTCTCCCCGGAGCTGCTGATGTTTTTTTATCTCCATGAAAATCCTGATCCCCAAAGCCCTGCGCAAGGGAGAGGTCGTCGGCTTGATCTCACCCTCATCAACCTGCGCCGAGCCTGAGAAGATCGAACAGGCCGTAACCTACCTTGAGCGAAACGGCTACAGGGTAAAAACCTCGCGTTATCTGAACCGCTCGGAGCATGACCCGCTTCATACCGACCACTACAAGCTGCATGACCTTCACCAGATGTTCGCCGATACCGAAGTGCGAGCCATTTTCTGTCTCCGTGGAGGCGCCGGGGCCACCCGTCTGCTTGACCGAATCGACTACAGCACGATAGCAGCAAATCCGAAAATCCTCGTCGGCTATTCCGATATTACAGCGCTCTCCCTCGCCATTTTCAGGAAAACCGGCCTGATCAACTTCTCGGGTCCCATGGCGGCCACAGAGCTGCACTCCCCAAGCAGCTACACCGAAGCCCATTTCTGGGGAATACTCACCGATCCGAAGTACCCGGCATGTCTCAGCAATTTCCCTGATCATTCCATCTCATGCGTCAGACCAGGCAGCGCCAGCGGCAGACTCATAGGCGGAAACCTATCGGTGCTCTCTTCACTGGTCGGGACACCATACCTGCCTTCGTTCAGAGGGAGTCTCCTTTTCGTCGAGGATGTCAATGAACCGGCTTACCGTATTGACCGGATGCTTTCGCATCTGTTCAATGCTGGTCTGGCGCAACAGTGCCGAGGCTTCATGTTTGGCCAGTTCAGCAGAAATCCGTCGGATGAAAACCGGGATTACCGCTTCAACAAGATATTCACCTACTATGCCAACAGAATGCACGAAGGGGCACCGGTTATGGCCGGGCTCTCCTATGGACATGTTCCGGAACTGATGACCCTGCCCGTCGGCGCCCGATGCCGTATTGAGCTATCACCGGATCACTTTGCCTTCGGTACGACTGAACCGGTTGTATCGTCATAACATCGGATTTGCCTGAAATCCTTTCTCTCTCTACATTTCAGGATAACTTACCCTGACCATGATACCCATGAACATGATTCGACTCACTGATGGCAACTCACCTGAAAAAAGGGAGCAGGAGACCGTTGCCGATATCGATACCCTTGACGCCTGGCGCGTGATACTCTATAACGATGACCACCACACCTTCGATGAGGTGATCTTCCAGATCATCAAGGCTGTGCGCTGTACCAGAGTTAAAGCGGAAAAACATACCTGGGAGGTGCACACCAAAGGTCGATCGATTGTCTATTCCGGCGACATGACCAATTGCATTCGTGTGAGCGCCATACTCGAAGAGATCGCCCTCAAAACCGAGATACAGACAAGTTGACCGACCCGCTCTTCACCCCATACACACCAAATAATCAGACTGACTGGTTGTGAACCTGCTCTCCGAATTCATCAACACTTTCGAGAGCGATCGCTATGTCGATCCGGATTTTACCTTTGTGATAGCTCATTACTGCCGTGTCACGCATCTACTGACGTATGATTCGAGGCCATTGATTTATCCAAATCTAAATCTACAGCTTTCCATTAACATGCACGATCTATCAAGTAATTAGCCTTATTTGGCCTTTCATGCTGAATGAAATGAAGCATCCAGTCGAAACGCCTCGGTGCTACTCGAAAGAACTGGATTCTTCGTCGGCAAGCCTCCTTTCCATGAATATGCAGCAATTATTTAGTATATCATACTGAGCAAAGTGAAGCATCCAGTCGAAACACATCGGTGCTACCCGGAAGAACTGGATTCTTCTCCCGACAGGTCGGGATCAGAATGACAGACAAAACAAAGTCTCTTGTTCAAGGTCTGTGTGCGGTAGCCGACCGGATACCGGTGGCTATTAATGATGATGAAAAAAAGATCCCCTTGCTTGTGGTGCTATCTATCATAATTTATGTACGTTATGACAATCTTGCATCATATTCAGTGAGTTTTTTTCGCCTCATTTCAAGTTGAACTCAATAGCGATACCGATTTCGAATAATAAAGGTAATTACGACATGTTGCCTTTGCCCCGACTCTCGAACGCCAAGTGTTGTTTTGTCCTTGATCGGCGGAGTACCGCACTTTGCGTTATACGAAAACAGCGTTTGCTGTTTCGAGTGGCCTGTGACTATATTCCAAGAAGGGTTACGCATGACTGCCGGTTCTTTTTTTCTCGATTAACTAATAATTATAGAGTAACTTGCGGTATTTTTCGACCCCATTGGTCATGGCCTTCGCGAATTACTCAGGCACCATTCATGAAGCACGAACCATGCCGATGGACCGAAACTGTGAACTGATTTGCTTTGCATACCCGACACTCCGTTTCTGGATAAGCCGCGTAAGGATAATTTTCCACAGGTGCCAGCCACAAGTCGATCCACTACTCTATAGAGTCAAGGCTCAAGCCGGCTCCTGGCCAAGCGCAGCTTTTACATCAATGTTTATTTTTGTGTCCATTACTGTAATACCTGACCCGATTGCATGAAACTTCCGATAACCTATACCCTCTTTGCTGTTTTGGCTACCGCCGTAAACATTGGCGTCCAGGATATTGCCGTCACGCTCTATCAAGGTCCATATTCTCTGATTCTGTCCGTTACAACAGGAACGGTTGCTGGTCTTGCCCTCAAGTATGTGCTCGACAAGCGTTATATCTTCAGATTTCAGGCGAACGACGCCCTGCACGACAGCCGGACGTTCATGCTCTACTCTCTTATGGGAGTGGTCACGACACTGATTTTCTGGAGCTTTGAGTTCGGCTTCAATGCACTGTTCGAGACGAAGGAAATGCGCTATCTCGGTGGCATCATTGGCCTTGCCATCGGGTATACCTCAAAGTACCACCTTGACCGGCAGTTTGTTTTCCGTAAGGGAGCTACCGTATGAACATGCAGGGATGGGGAAGATATCCGGTTATCGATGCTGAAGTGCATACACCAGGAACAAAGGAGGATATTCAGGCGCTCTTTGACACCACTGCTGTCGGCATGACTCCTCGCGGCCTTGGCAGAAGTTACGGTGACAGTGCACTCGGTGACCATATACTCAGCACAAAGCGTCTTAACCATTTCCTGGAGTTTGATGCCACAACCGGTCTCCTGCACTGCGAAGCAGGGATCTCCCTCAGTGAGATTCTTACTCTCTTTGTCCCCAAGGGTTGGTTTCTTCCCGTTACTCCCGGCACACAGTTCGTGACCGTTGGTGGGGCCATTGCCAGCGATGTGCATGGCAAAAACCATCATGTGGCAGGTTGCTTCTGCGATCATGTAGAGCATCTCGATATCCTTCTGGATCCTGAACGCATTATCCGTTGCTCGCCTTACCAACATCCTGACCTGTTTCATGCAACATGCGGCGGCATGGGACTAACCGGGATGATCATTGCTGCTGCGATACGCCTCAAACCAATCCAGAGTGCGTTCATCGATCAGACCACATTCAAAGCAAGAAACCTCGAAGAAAGTCTCAACCTCTTCGAAATCCACGCCGCTGCACCGTACTCCGTCGCATGGATTGACTGTATCACAGGCGGTCCATCGCTTGGACGATCTTTGCTCATGACCGGAGACCATGCAACCAAAGGTTCACTCATCCCAGGCAAGAATGCTCGGATCGGTCTTCCGCTCGATATGCCATCGATACTCCTGAACCGTTATTCAATACTGGCATTCAATACCCTCTATTACCACAGAATCAGGAAGGTATCCGTCCAGAGTCATGTACATTACGAACCCTTTTTCTATCCGTTGGACAGCATCAACGACTGGAACCGTATGTATGGAAAAAACGGCTTCACTCAGTACCAGTTCGTCGTTCCAAAGGATGCTGGCCGTAAAGCCATGCCGGTTATCCTCAAAACTATCGTCGATGCCGGAAAAGGCTCCTTCCTTGCCGTCATGAAGGCATTCGGCAAACAGAACAATAACCTCCTCAGCTTTCCGATTGAAGGTTATACGCTTGCACTTGACTTCAAGATAGAGCCGGAACTTTTTCCCTTACTTGACCGACTCGATGCCATGGTGCATGATCACGGCGGAAGGGTCTACCTCACCAAGGATTCACGGATGAGTCCGTCCACTTTCCGCAGTGGCTACAAAACGTGGACTCGGTTTCAGGAGCTGAGAATGAACTACTCCGCCCTGGGCCGCTTCCGATCACATCAATCAACAAGACTGGGTTTGGAGTAATGCAGAATATTCTCATCATAGGCGCTACTTCGGCAATCGCGGAAGCCACTGCGAGACTTTATGCCGCAGATGGAGCGAACCTCTACCTCATGGCGCGCAACGAAGACAGGCTCAAGATAATCGCTGCTGATCTGAAAATCAGGGGTGCTGCATCCGTTGCAACAGCAGGTTTCGAGGCAAACGACCTTGACAGCCATCAGAATCTCATTGAAAGGGCACACAAGTCGCTTGGTTCCTTTGATATCGTCCTGATAGCTCATGGGACACTGGGAATTCAAAAGGTCGCTGAATCAGACATAGAAGAAACGATACGGGAACTGCAGACCAATGCGATGAGCACCATAGCATTAATGACCCGACTGGCGAACATGATGGAAAAGCAGCGGCAAGGGACGTTGGCTATCATCAGCTCCGTCGCCGGTGACCGTGGCCGACCGTCCAACTATGTCTATGGGACTGCCAAAGCTGCCGTAACAACCTTTTGCGAGGGATTACGTGCGCGACTCTGTAAAAGCAATGTGCATCTCTTGACCATCAAGCCGGGAATGGTGGACAGCCCGATGACTGCGGGAATGGAACTCCCGGGTATCCTGCTCGCAAAACCGGAACAGGTAGCCAAAGCTATCGTGACAGCCATAAAGAAAAAAACCGACGTTCTCTATACGCCCTGGTTCTGGAGGTTCATTATGCTTGGCATTATCCATATGCCGACCAGTGTATTTAAAAAATTATCGCTATAACGCCATAATTTCGAAGATGAACAAGAGCAATTATTTCTTAAAGAGCAATCAAAGCAAACTCTACTTTAATCTTTGTCTCTATTTATTATTGCTGGCTACATCCATCAAGCTGATTCCGTTTGCGTTTGATGATGCCCATATACACTTCAGAATAAGTGAAAACCTGGCGAGCCATGGTCAGCCATTTTATAATATCGGTGAAAAAGTCATGGCGACCTCTTCACCAGTATGGACATACTTATTATCTCTGTTTTCATCTTTTAACTTCAATCTCCCTATTGCAACAGCAGTAATCAATCCACTCTTCACTGTCTTAGGTTCATTCATCTGGACAGAATCGTTAAAAAAAGTTGATGTCTCAAAAAAGAATTTGATTTTTTTTCAGATAACCTACATTGGCTTAATGATACCATCATGTGCAGGTTTGATGGAAACTCCTCTTGCTATGCTTTTACTGGGAACAGGCATTTTCTTTTTGCAAAAAAAAACGCCCCTAAGCTGGATTTTTATCTCCCTGGCTGTTTTTACGAGACTTGAAATCATAGTTTTTGTACCGTTAGGGATCATCCCTTTTCTCTTTGAAAAGGAGAGATACAGGCACATTATCTATCTCTTTCTTTCGTTGGCACTCCTTTCCGCGTTAACATTCAGTACTTATGG
>JAAXWL010000022.1 GCA_013334975.1 Chlorobiaceae bacterium | reverse complement strand
GTTTCAATCCTCTGCGAGTGCAATGAGCTATAAAGTGTACCTCGGGAGACGCTTGTCTGGCAAGGGCTGCTGGCGCGAAATCGATGGCTCGTGAGAAAATCAGCGATGCCAAGGGACAATTGCCTGTCTGTACTACTGAACATCACCTGTATCTTACGGAAAAGAAACGAGATATACAACATCGAAGGCTCCAGCTCCCGCTCAGTTCGCCATAACTGCTTTTCTCTTCTATCGTTATCGCTGAAAAACCGCAATTTCCCTCCGTGCATTTTCTGAGGTATCGATACCGTTTTTCCATTCATACCGGCAGTCGGTACGGATGGTACTCCGTGCAGGTTCCGGCAATGACGTCGCGCATCATCCTGACCTGTTTTTCAATCTGTCGCCGGAAGTTCAGCGTCCTGCCGGAACTTCCATCTCGCGATTCCTGCCACATCCGTTCTTCAAAAATGTTGATGTAGCGTTTTCGGGCATCGTTCGAGAGAAAACAACCTGGTTGATCTTTGCGGTAATAAAAGTCGTTTTCTTTCAGCATACCCCGGTTAAGCGTGTAGAGCACCAGCGAATCGATCACCGTGCGGAACTCTTCAACCAGATCGTTCACCAGAGAAGGATTACCTTTTCGTTCGGCGTGCAGAAAGCCGATGTAGGGATTCATTCCGCAGAGACGTACCATCGAAAAGATGTTATTGTGCATCATCGAGTACCCGAAACTCAAGAGACTGTTGACCGGATCGGTCGGCGGTCGCCGCACCCGGTGGAACGATGGCGTATGAAACGGTAAATTCCTGTTGAACAGTAATCCGTAACACTCGAAGTACAGGGCAGATGCCTTGCCTTCATAACCGCGAAGTCCGTCGATCTCGCCACATCTTTCCGCAGTTTTTGCCAGATCATCCATAAGGCCGAGATTCAACAGCATCTTGCCGTAATCCTCACGCTCACGCTCCCTGATTGCAGACATTCTGCGGCGGATCATCGTCCGGCTGTTGGTGATTTTTGCAACAACGATGGCTTTTGCAGTTTCAAGCGCAAACGGTTCGTCGATAGAGCGTAAAAACTGGTATCGCTGCATTTCGGCATTGTCGGCCAGGGTGGCTTCGAGCCTGCCGAAGTAGCTGCCGTGCTGCGAAAGAAAGGTAACAGGTATTTCGTTTTGCAGGCAGTATTGCATCACCGGGGTGCTTAACGCTACGTTACCGAACACCACGACCTGCTCGATATGACGCACAACAACTTCGTTGACCACCGCTCCCTCTTTTTCGATGCTGAAACGTTCACCATCCTTGCGCATAATGCTCCCCTGCTCTTGCAGGTAGAGTGTATTGAGAAACGGGGAGTAGAGTTTTTTCAGCGCCTCGCGCTTTTCGCGAAGCCGCTCCTCATCCTGCCGGGCGATCCTGTCGAGAAAATCGTCAACGCTCACCTGATCTTTCTCAAGGCTTTCAAGCAAGCGTGCGCCGAACTCGGTTTTCAGCAAGTCAGCTTTTGAGAGCTGAATCGGTTCACCTTCACCGGTTTCAAGCTCGAATTGCGCCCGTTCATCACTCATGGCATCCGGATTGGCTGGCGCGATGTGCTGGCTTTTCTTGCGGAGTCTGAACTTACCGAGCTTGTCGTACCACTCTTCGGGGTGCATTTTTGTAGGAATCACCAGCGAGCGAATAAACAGGTAGCCGAGATACTTGAACCCATCGGCAAAGGTCGTAATACTGGTTTTCTCGCTGTTGAGTTCAAGTTTGAGTTCGGCCAGAACGCTTTCCGAGAGCTTCAGGGCAGCTTCTGCTTTCGGACGGGTTTTGCAAAGCACGAGAAAGTCGTCGGCAAAGCGAACCAGCTTGAACCCTTCGCTTTCAAGCGCTTCGTCAAAGCGGTCAAGGTAAAGGTTGGCAAGCGCCGGTGAAATCGGGCATCCTTGCGGCAGTCCAATGGTATTGCGGCGACGGGGAGTTGTGCCATCGACGATTTCAACCGTAAGCCAGCGGTGCAGAATCGAAAGAAGTTCCCGGTCGTCAATCAGCAAGGCCAGACGCTGGAACAAGAGATCGTGGCGGACACTACCAAAAAAATTGCGGATATCGGCGTCAAGCACCCACTGGTACCCTTCGCGATGCAGCCTGTCGATTTCCTGCGCAGCTCCCTGACGCGAGATTCCTGGGCGGTAGGCAAAAGCGCTTGAGCCAAGCTCCGCTTCAATAAGAGGCGACAGAACCATTGCGCCCGCCGTCTGCGCTACCCTATCCATCACGCCGGGGATAAGCAATTCGCGGTCTTTGCCGTCAGGCTTGAGCATCATGAGTTGCAGCAGCGGCCCTGGCTGGTATGAGCCGGAAAGCAGCGCTTTCGAGAGCGATGCAAGGTGCTCTTCGAGCCGAAGCGAGTAATCGTCGATCGATTTGTTATCCCAACCTGGTCGGCCATCGTTTGCCGCCACTTTGTACCATGCCTGAAAGATGGTTTCAGGCAACGCCATCTGATTGTAAAGCCATCCCATAACGAAACCCGTTTTTGAATGAGAAAGGCAGAAAAGCACACAACGATTTCAGGCAATAATAAAAGGACTGGCGATTTTGAACGGAATGTTTCCGTCGGTATCGACCTTTTCAACACATTCCCGGCACAGGCGGTAGTAGCGGACGCTGTCGAGCGGATGCTTTGAATCCATCAGCTTCCGTAACCGATGCCGAAGTGTGGCATAATCGGTATCTGACAAGAAACACTCAAACACGCTGTACTGCACAGCAACTCCATATCCTTCAAGAAGCTTGTGAATTTTCGTCCGTCGCCGGTCGTTCTCGATGTCATAAGTCACCAGAATAAATTGCATGAGAGGATGATCTGATGTTGGAAAAACACCATTGGTAACCCGTGCTGCAAATCAGAACAGAAATAAATGAGTTATGATCTGCATGTACAATGAGCTGTAAATATAATTATTATTATTTCGGCGGATAAAACACGCAAATCGACGACTGAGGAGGGTTTGTCATTCTGAATGAAGCGAAGCGTAATGAAGAATCCATGTTATTATAATAAAAAAAACTCTGCATTCTTCTCCCGACTTGTAGGAATCAGAATGGCCGAAAAACGGAACCCTGGACAAAAGCTTGTTGATACTTTTAATTGCCGGAGTAATAATGGATCATTGATAATGAAATAGATATTTACGAGGGGGTTCAGGCCTCTGCGAGTTCCACCATCTGTACAGTCGAAAAGGCAAAAGTCCGCCGTATTATGGATTTTACAAATATCCAACCGGGAGAGCGGTCGCGACGGGCGACAGCGGAATATCGCGCTCGACGAGGCAAAGCACTGCACCCGGGCCTATGGCTCGTCCTGGCTTGTTCAACACGTCGAAGCGAAGACGAATGTTCTGTGATGGCGATGCCGTCATTTTATCTCGACAGGAAAAAGTGTGTCGCCGGACTCGATGACGAGATCGATCTCCTGCTGGTCAGTATCGCCATAGAAATAGAGGCCGTATTTAAGTCCGTTGTGCCAGTAGCTCCTGATGACCTCACCGACAACCCATGTTTCGAATATCGCTCCGGAGATGCATCCCGCTTCGAGGGATGCCGGGTCGGGCCAGCGGGTCAGGTCGGCGGCAAGCCGGGTATCGAGAAGCCCCGGAAAACTTTCGCTGACCTTGTTACATGGTCTGTTCTAATGTCCGGCGATACATTGGCGTTTAATCTGGAATTGTATTCCAGTATAAACGATACCGATTCAAAAACAATACGCCTGTTCGGATTGAAAGACATCATGATTGTTTTATCAATGTAGAAACCAGACACTGGATACGTTTTTGTCATGCTGATCCCGACTTGCATTGCTCATTGCTCATTGCTCATTGCTCATTGCTCATTGCTCATTGCTCATTATTTCATCTTCCCTTCGAGCTTTTGTTTTATCCGGTCGAACCAGACGTAGACTACCGGGATGACGAGCAGTGTTAAAAACATGGAGCTGGAGAGGCCGCCGACGAGGGCGATGGCGAGGCCTGATTTCCATTCGGAGCCGGAACTGGCGGAGAGGGCGATCGGCATGAGGCCGAAGACGAGGGTGAGCGTCGTCATGAGGATGGGGCGGAGCCGCTCGCGTCCGGCTTCGGTGATGGCGACTTTTATTTCCATCCCCTCTTCACGGAATTTGTTGATGAAGTCTACAAGCAGGATGGCGTTTTTGCCAACCAGCCCGACGAGCATGATGATGCCGAGGATGGTGAAGATGCTGAGGGACTTGCCTGCCAGCGCGAGCGACCAGAGGGCACCAATGATGGCGAGGGGTATCGAGAACATGACGACCATAGGCCATATCCAGGAGTTGTAGAGGGCGACCATGATGAGGTAGACAAAGATGATGGCTACCATGAAAGCATAGAGCATGTTGAGGTTGGACTCGCTCTGGTGTTTGAGGTCGCCGACGTAGGCATGAGTGACGCTTTTCGGCATGATCCCCAATTTCCGCATGTTGCCGATGATGCGCTCGACCTCTTTGCCTATATCGCCAACCGGACGGTCGATGACCTGCGCCTTGACCCAGACGGCGTCATTGCGCCCGTGGCGTTGCAGAAGGGCGTAGCCGCGTGACTGTTCGAGGTGGGAGAATTGCCCGAGTCGAACAAGGCTGCCATCTTTCGCCCTGAACGAGAGGTCCGGAATGCCGCCGGTGTTGTGGCGATAACCTTCATCAAGAATCATGCGGATGTCGTACTCGTCGCCGTGTTCGCGGTATTTGTTATTGTCGTCGCCATCGTAGGCAATGCGCATGGCAGCACCAACATCGGCAATGGAGAGGCCAAAGGAGGCCATCTGTTCGCGGTCAACGACGACGTGCATTTCGGGGGTGCCGGGCTGCGAAGTGAGCCGGACGTCGGCGGTGCCGCGAACCGTCTTGAGGCTGTCGCGCAGGACATCGGCGGCACGAGCGACCTCGCTCCTCACCGGGCCACTGAGAATAACCGTAACGGGGGTTTCGTTGGCCGTACCGAAGATGCCGATGGGGTTGATGCTTGCCTTGAGCCCAGGGATGCCGGACAGCTCTTTGCGGATGATCTGCATGATGGCGTCGGTCGAGCGCTTGCGCTGCTCTTTGGGGGTCAGGCGAACGTTGATTTCGGCGACATGATCGGAGGCGGTGCCGAGAAAACCTTCGTTCGAGGTTCCGACGACGGCGAGCACCTTTTCGACCTCGGGATAGCTCTGTATGCGTCGTTCGACCTGGCGGACAAAGCGGTCGGTCTGGCGGAGGCTGGTACCTGGTTCAAGTTCGAGCATGAGCGAGAAGTCGCCGCGATCGGAGACCTCAATGAATTCGCCGCCAATCTTACCGGCAGCGACGAGGGCGAATGACGAGAAGAGCATGAGGGTTGCCGTCAGAAAAACCTTGCCGGGGTTGCGAAGTCCCCAACCGAGCAGGCCGATGTACCAGTCGCGACCCCGGTCGTACCAGCGCTCGAAGCCTGTGGCGATGCGTCCGCCGAAGGTCGATGCGGAGAGGTGTTCGACCTTCGAGAAGCGTGAGGCAAGCAACGGGGTGATAGTAAAGGAGACAAAGAGGCTCAGCAACGTCGAGATGACCATAACCACGGCGAACTCCCGCAGGATGTCACCCACAAGCCCGCTGAGGAGCGAAAGCGGCAGAAAAACCACCACATCAACCAGCGTGATCGCTACGGCGGTGAAGCCTATCTCGTTCCTGCCGACCAGCGCTGCATCTCGTGACGGTTCGCCCCGTTCGAGGTGACGATAGATGTTTTCAAGTACCACGATGGAGTCGTCAACCAGCACGCCGATCACCAGCGACAGTGAGAGCAGGGTCATGAGGTTGAGCGAGAAGCCGAAAAGGTACATGCCGATGAAGGTGGTCACCAGCGAGGTCGGGATGGACACCATCACGATGAGGGAGTTACGCAGGCTGTGCAGGAAGAGCAACATGACAAGCGCCACGAGCAGGATGGCAAGAAACAGGTCGTGCTGCACGGCATTGACCGCGTCGCGGGTAAAGGTGGAGGCATCCTGACCAATATCGAAGGTCAGCCCCTTGTCTCGATACTGTGTTTCGAGCTTTTTGAGTTTTTCGCGCACTAATCGGCACACCTCGACGGTGTTGGCGTCGTTCTGCTTGACCACCACGATGCCGACGGCGTTGTGACCATCGATCCTCGTCATGGTACTGATCTTCTGGAAGGTATCCTGCACTTCGGCCACGTCGCGCAGGTAGATAGCCCCTTCCGGCCCGGCGTCGCGCACAACAAGGTTTTTCAGCTCGTCGAGGCTCTTGAACTTCCCGGCCAGGCGCACCACGAATTTGCGGTCAGGCGCTTCGACCGATCCGGTCGGAAAATCGAGATTGGCCTTACCGACCGCTTCGAGCAGATCGCCGAGGGTGAGACCGAAGCTTTCGAGACGACCCTGATCGATGTTGACCCTGATCTCGCGTTCGCGACCGCCCATGATGCCCACCTGCCCCACGCCACTGATATTGGAGAGGGCTGGCTTGATCTCATCCTTGAGCAGCTCGTAGAATGCGGTGTCGGAGAGGTTCGAGGTGGCCCCCAGGCGCAACACGGGCAATTCGTCAATGGCGAATCGGGAGACGACCGGCTCCTTGATGCCGTCGGGCAGTTCGCCTCGCGCCTCGTTGACCTTGCGCTGCACATCCTGCAGGGCGATTTTGATGTCGGCGTCGCTCGAGAACTCGATCGTAACCAGCGAAATACCCTCCTGTGAGGAGGAGTTGATGGCTGAAATCTTTTCAATGGCCGAAACGGCCTCTTCGACCGGTTTGGTGACCGAGGTCTCGATTTCATCCGGAGAAGCGCCCGAGTAGACGGTCGCAATGGTGACAAAGGGGGTACTCATACGTGGCAAAAGCTCGTACTGAAGCTGCCGGTAGCTGAAGACGCCGAGAATGGCCAGAATCAGGAAGAGCACCACGACCAGCGTCGGGCGCTCAATGGCGATCCCGGTTACCGATCTGTTCACCGTCCGGCCTCCCTTTTCGTTACCGTCACCTGCACGCCATCGTCAAGGTCGCTCTGCCCGCTGATAACCACCTGGTCACCGGCGGCAAGACCCTGCAACACCTCGATGCGGCTACCGTATTCGGCACCCGCCACCAGTCTGATGAGCTGTGCCTTGCCACCCCTTATAACGAACACTTCGGGAGTAACGATACTGCCGGTGAGCGCCTGGCGGGGAATGAGCAGCGCCTCGTGCGAAGCTTTCCCGGTAAAGTCTGTCCGGGCAAACATCCCTGCGCGCAAAGGGGTTTCTTTGGGGTTGTCCATGACCGACTCGACCTTATAGGTGTGGTCACGCGACGATTTGGCACTCACCGAGAGCACTCTCGACTGAAACACCCGGCCCGGCCACACATCGGTTGTCACCGCGACGGGCATCCCGCCGGTGATGAACGCAACCTGCTTTTCAGGAATCGAGGAGATGATTTTCACCTTCGTCAGATCGACCATATTGGCCACCTTCATACCCGGCTGAACGAGATCGCCTGCCTCGACCAGTCGCGAGGTGACAAGACCGGAAAAGGGTGCCTTGATGGTGGTGTCTTCGAAATGGCGGCGTGCGGCGATCATATCCGCTTCGGCATCCTCGAACTTGAGTTTCATAGCCTCGAAGCTCGAAATGGCGACCGCCCCCTCCTTCTGAAGTGTGGTAAAGCGCTCGAAGTCGCGCCGTGCCAGTTCGTGGTTGAGTTTTGACTTGCGAAGGGTTGAGAGGGCCACTTCGTCATCGACCTTGATGAGCGGCTGATGGGCGGCTTTCTGCTGACCCACCTCACAGGAGAGCGAGCGAACGATACCTGCCACTTCAGAATGAACATCGACATCGCGCCACGCTTGAACAACACCGACAACCGAAACGCTCTCACGCACCGTGGCAACCGATGCCGGTTCAACGCTGACGGCGATGGTTATGGGAGACTCTTTGGTGCTCTTCGTTACCGGCTTTTCCGGTTTTTTCCCGAGAAAAAGAGCGGCAACAGCAACAGCCGCCAGTAGAGAGACAATCGCAATGATCCGGTTACGGTTCTTCATGTTGAAAACAGTGGACGTTGTGGACGCCGTAAACTTTGAGGTCAATTTCCTAAAAGCACTCATACTTTAAAAGTATGAAGTTTTCACCAAATAAATAAAGGCGGGTCGAGCCCGCCTTTTTAATTTTCAATGCAGTCACTCAGCAAAAGTTCCGTGCGATCACACAGGAGAGTTCTGCAGTTGCATGAACGTGCTCAACCACCGAAAGAATACCGGTAAAATTGGTGATGTTCGAGTCGTTGACCTCGGCCTTGAGCTTTTTGACCGCCGTCTGGTAGAGTCCTTCGATCTCCTTCATCATGTCAAGGGTCTCGGAGGCGTGCTTGGAGTTACCGCTGACGAAGGCTTCGACCGCCTTTTTGATCATCTCGGCAGTGATGTCGCCCATCGGCTTCAGCCCGTACTCGTCCTTGTGCAGCTCCTTGACGTTGGCGAGCTGGATGTATTCGGTCTTGTCGGCGATGTTAAGGCAGAACTGTGCGATCTTTTCAAGCTCCTTGAGGATCATGCCGGCATTGGCCACGATTATCTGATCGGCCTCGCCGAGCTGCTGAAAGTTCAGGTAAGCAAGGGTCATGTACTCCACTTCGAACTTGCCTTTCTGGATGTAGCGCTCGTCGAATTCAAATGCCGAAGCGGCCAGAGCTTTATCCTTCTTGGTCGAAGCCCTGACGACGAGCATAAGGTTGTTCTCGACGTTCGAAGAGAGCTTGGTAAGCTTCTGCTTGAGGGTTTCAAGCTGCTCGTGTACCGGACCCGTGGGTTTTGTGGCAAGATTGAATTTCGATGGGTCGATCTGAATGGTGAACGCTTTGGGAACAGCGACGGATTTCGAAGAATCTGAAGGTTTCTTGCCGAACAGTGCCATAGTGATAATGGATGAGTCTCGTTGCTGAAATTGTTGAGATTACCCTGCCCGCTGACACGATAGTCAGGGGCCGGTTCTGACAGGCCTTAATTTACGCTTCAGAAGGGGTTCAGACAAGCCGCAACCGCAAAAAAAGAGCGATGGGTCTCGGCGGAGCCGGCATGGCTGGCATGAGATACAAAACACGCCGCTATCAAGATTGAAACACCCCTGTCGGAACAGACACATTGACCGATCATTTCAGCCGTTACACGAGAGAGTCAGAGTTGTATATTTGCTGATTATGCACTATTTTTCACTTTATATATTGTTACTTGATACACACTCTATCAGTGGGATTCAATACAATACAGAACTTGTTAGAGAGCACGAGTGTCATGTCAGGAGTAAGCTGACGTATATTTCGGAGCCATTGTTCTTATCCAGATCGAAATCGGTATCGGTATCGAAATCGACTATTTCAAGGGAGAGCATTTTGGGGTCGTAAGTAAATCAGGTAAAAAAAGCACATCCATGTAAATACCCAACATCGTGTCAACTAAGGAACTCACAAGATATGAAGCCTTCAGCTTTCACCCTGAGAGCGCGGAAGCCCCAGCTCCGCATCTTACATTCTGATCTTTCCAGCCTTCTCTCATTTCGCGGCATCACATCAGCAACAAAACACACAAGATGTGAAGCCTTTGACTTCATATGCGGGCAAGATGCCCGCGCTCCCAGGGTTAGCTTGCACTCTCTTCACTTTTTGTCCTTTATGTCCCTTCTTTCTCTCGCTCGAGAGCTTGCTCGTAAAGAATTGTGCGCTACGGAACAACGTCCCGGAAGTACGGAAGTATTTGCCAAGCCACCAGACAAATTGCCGTTGACGATACACTACCCGTACGTTCCGGCGTTCCCGCGCAAATACCGCTGAAAGCAAACTGAATGAGTTTCAGCCTGAAGCGAACTCTTTCAGAAAAGCATCCGGTTTGCGTTACAGCAGGAAATATAAACCCCGCCAGAAGCGGCGGGGTAATCATAAGTCAGGTCAAGAGTGAAAGCTCTCTCCCTCAGACCATCTTCCGCCTCTTTCCATACAAACCGAGCGCCAGGGTACCCACCCCGAAAAGAAGTGCGGACGTCGGCTCAGGAACCGGAGAAAGTGAGATGTTATCATAGACGACAGGAAGAGTACTATCTACACCACTGAAAACGACAGAGTAGGCCGTGCCACTGAAACCTAACGTAACCTGATCAAATGAGCTGTAGGGTGATGAAAGCTGTGGAGTTATAATGATCGAAGCAAGGACGTTACCCAAACCGTTCAGATCATCATACACGGTAACCGTAGCCGTATTCATAGGAGAAGAGTAGTAAAAAGAGAGTTCTGAAAAAAAACCGCCCTCCACATTCAATGAACCGGTATTCCACTTGCCCGTATCAATATTATAAAATGACATCGACGTAATCGGAGAAGGCTCGGTGGCATAAGGTGCGCTACCTCCGGAACCCTGCTCGGTTGCCGTATAAGCATGCATAAAAGAGATTCCGTAATCACCACCTGGGCCTCCATTATAATAATTACCAACATAACCCTGGTCGCCAACCCCCTCGAACGTAAGCACAACGGCCCTGGCCGGAACTGAAGAGAACAGCATACCGGACGCCAATGCGAGCATGGCTAAAAATCTTTTTTTCATGGTTACTCCTGCTGAATAATGCTTTAACAAGAAACCTTTCTGCCAAAATCGCTGCCTTTCAGGGGAAACAGACAACTCCCCTCCGTTCAGGGACATTCAGGGAAATGGAGCTGCTGTCTGGCTCTGACACATTGATTTATATAGTACAAATATACAGAAAATGAGACTTATGACGACATATTTACGATTTTTCCCATCATAACGAGGGAATATTATCATGCCGATAACAGCGTTCACCCTCCATCCACGAACGCAAAAAATCCCGCTATCGGAGCACACATTCCGACGGCGGGATTCAGTATCTTAAACCGTTATAGCGATTGATATTACAGCCCTCAGTCCTTGAGCGACTGGATAAGTTTTTCGAAGTTGTCTTCGTTGTGGCGGACGATTTCGCCGGTGACCAGATAGATTACCTCACGGGCGATGCGGGTAGCATGGTCGGCCATGCGCTCGATGTAACGCGAAACGCTCAGGACGGCAAGCAACTGTTCTGTGTTGTTGTTGCCGCTCTTCATGGCTTCGGCGACCTTCCTGAAAATGAATCGGTGCATGGTATCGACCTCTTCGTCCGTATCGCAGACCATTATGGCAAGCGGTTTATTCCTTGACATGAAAGCTTCAATCGCTTTGGTAACCATGTCTGCCGATATGTTGCCCATCTTTTCAAACCCGTAGGTTGCCATAACTTCAGGACCGAGTTCCGGCATACGCTCGATGATATGCACGGCAAGATCGCCGATGCGTTCGAGGTCGTCGTTGATCTTGACGATGGTCACCACAGTTCTCAGGTCGCGTGCCACGGGCTGTTGCAGGGCCAGAAACGCCAGACACTGCTCTTCGAGGTGCACTTCTGCCAGGTCGATCTCGTCATCGGCAAGCCTGATCCTTCGGGCAAGCTGGACATCATGGGTTGTGACCGCCTGCAAGGCATCATTAAAGTTCTGCAAAACCTTGTCCGAAAGCTTGACAAGAAAATCCGAAAGTTCCTTGAGGTGCTCGTGTACGGGTCTTTCCGACATGACGGTGAATAGGTTTCGTTAGCTGAATCTTCCGGTTATGTAATCCTCGGTCATCTGGTCTTTCGGCCTGGTAAAGAGCTGCGCAGTCGGTGCGTGCTCGATCAGCACACCTTCATAGAAAAACATGGTGTAGTCCGATACCCTCGAAGCCTGCTGCATGTTATGCGTCACAATCATGATGGTATAGCTGCCCCTGAGCTCCTGGATAAGATCCTCGATCTTTGCCGTCGCCTTGGGATCGAGCGCCGAGGTGGGCTCGTCGAGCAGGAGTATTTCGGGTTCGACAGCAAGGGTACGAGCCACGCACAAGCGCTGTTGCTGACCACCTGAAAGACCGAGAGCGTTTTTGTCGAGCCGGTCGCTCACCTCATCCCAGAGAGCAGCCTTGCGAAGACTCTTTTCAACAAGCGCATCAAGGGTTTTCCTGTCTTTGATGCCATGCAGTCGGGGTCCGTAAGCAATGTTATCGAAGATCGATTTCGGAAAGGGGTTCGGTTTCTGGAACACCATGCCGATCTTCTTGCGTAACAATACTTCATCCGTGAATTTACCATAAACGTCATCGCCATCAAACATCAGCGCGCCTGTCGTATGGCAATTGGGAATAAGATCGTTCATCCGGTTGATCGCCCGGAGGAAGGTGCTTTTGCCGCAGCCACTCGGGCCGATGATTGCGGTGACATATTTCGAGAGAATGTCGGCGTTCACCTTCTTGACCGCCTCGAACTCGCCGTAGTAGATTGAAAAATTCTTGGCAGAGACATGCGGCGCACCGCCGCCCGAAACCTTTTTGCGTTCCGGTGGCAGATAGATGTCGCGTGCCGTCGACTTGTCGTTCTGTTTTCTCTCTGTTGCTTCAAGAGCGTTTGCCATGGGTCTTACCCTTTGAGTTTTTTGGAGATTCGCGCCCTGAGTATCACGGCGGAGAGATTAAGCAGAAGCACGATCATCACCAGAGAGAGCACCATGCCGTACTGAACGTGGCGAATCTGGGCTGCAGCTTCATGCTCGCTTGCAAGATTGTAGATATTCCATGAAAGGGCTGGCGTCGGGGAGGAGAGTACATCTCCCAGCCCGATGGCCGTACCGACGCTGACCGCTGCGGTGAAGATGATCGGCGCTGTTTCGCCCGCCGCCCTGCCGAGGCTGATGACGCCACCGGTCAGAATGCCCGGCAAGGCGGCAGGAAGAATGACCGTCATGATGGTGTTCCATTTGGTCGATCCGAGACCGAGCGATGCCTCCTTGTAGGTCTTCGGCACGGAGAGAATCGCCTCTTCAGCAGCACGAATGATCGTCGGCAGAATCATGATGGCCAGGGTCAGTGAACCTGCAAGGACGCTTTTTGATTCCGAAACATGGAGCGTATTGATGAAAAAAGCCAGACCGAACAGACCGAAAACAATGCTCGGCACACCGGCAAGAGTGCTGTTGGCGCTGCGCAGTAAACTGTTCAGAAAACCTTCGCGGGCATACTCGGTGAAATAGATCGCGGCAATCACGCCAAGCGGAAAGGCGAAGATCATTGCTCCAATGGCAAGAAAAATGGTGCCCTGTATTTCAG
Source organism: Chlorobiaceae bacterium (assembly GCA_013334975.1). Taxonomy (GTDB): domain Bacteria; phylum Bacteroidota; class Chlorobiia; order Chlorobiales; family Chlorobiaceae; genus Chlorobaculum. Next base: position 19,090 of record JAAXWL010000022.1, on the reverse strand, counting down.
GCCAGATGCCGCCGAAAAAATGGGAGTCAAGCGAACTGTCCGTAATGAATCCCCAGTAGATGGTCCATTGCGGCATCATCATTCTGTCAATATTCTCTTCTACATAAGGAAAGAGCCTGACTAAAGAGGTTCCGGCAAATATCGATGCACGGCTTACATCGTTTGGTTTGGCGATCACATCGGGATTAGAGTAGTCCCACTTCTGTTCATACAGCAGATCATGCAGCTTCTCCTCTGCCTTGTCCCACCGGGTCTGGCCGTACCGGAATCGGGTAAGCTCGGGAAGTTCTTCACCGGGCAACGGGCCGAGCAGAACGCGAAGCGCCGTTCTGACCTGTTCGTAACTTTCCCGGTACACCTCCTGACGTTCGGGCTCCATCTGTTCAAGTTCGCGGTCGAATGCGGCAAGTATATCAAAGGCTTTCTGCCGGTATCCGTTCGAAATCACCAGCTCTTTTTCAAGATCACCGGCATCTCCCCTGTGGAATTCGCTCAGGAGAAGTTTTCGGTGTTCAACCGTCTCCCTGAAAACAAGCGCACCGATACCGTTGGAAACAATGGGCACAAGCACGACAAGCAATGCCAGTCCCATGATGATGATCGAACCGATACCGAGGGCGGTAAATGAACGGTCAAGAAGCTTTCGTGTGCCGAGATTCATAAGATAGCATTGAGTTTGGTTGGCTTCACTGGCCGGAAAGAACCTTGCGCTGACGGACAACGATCCGCTCGCTGATGAAGTTACTCACAAAACTGACGACGAGAAGCAGCAGCCCCATGGCAAAAAGCACATGGAACCTGGCCGATCCGGTAACCTGATCCGCTTCACCCATATCGCCTGCAATCGTTGCCGTCAGGGTACGTATCGATTCGAGATAGTTGAAAAAGGGGTCCGGTATGTGAGAAGAGTTCCCCGAAGCCATCCAGACCACCATGGTTTCTCCAAGAGCACGCATGATGCCGAGAATGACTGCAGCGAGAATTCCACTGCTGGCTGCAGGAAGCACCGTCTTGATGATCGTTTCAGCTCTGGTCGCTCCGAGTGCGTAGCTCCCCTCCCGAAGTTCGCGACCGACGGCCTGCAGGGCATCTTCAGAGACGCTGACGATGGTGGGCAGGGCCATAAAGCTCAGGATGATGGAGACGTTCAGCGCGTTGGTACCGCTCATGATGACCAACCCCTGGAGGTGACGACCGACGAAGTAGAGAAAAAGCAGGGCAAGCGAACCCAGAAAAAGCGCTGACACCAGATGAAGCACCTTTTTCTTCGGCTCTTTTTCAATCGGGGCGGTCAGCAGTTCCGATGCCACAATAACAGCAAGCAGCAGAACCGGAGCGGCAATCACCCACCAGGTCCACATCAGTATCGGGCCGCCGACATTCTGCAGGAGAGGTGCAAAAACAACAAGGGCGAAAAAGCCGTAAGCGACCGAAGGGATGGCTGCAAGCATCTCGATCACCGGTTTGACATATTGCCTTACGGTAAAGGGAAGAATATCGGAGAGGCAGATAGAGGCGATAACACCCATAGGCACGGCGATCAGAGCCGAACCGAGCGTTACCATGATGCTGCCGTAGATGATGGCCAGTGCACCGAACCGGGGCGGCTCATCGGCGGGATACCACTCGCTGCTGGTGAAAAACTCCTGGAAACCCCTGAGCCGGAAGTAAGGTACGGCATCACGGGCGACGAACCAGAAAATAAAGAGCACAACGATAGCCACAAACGAAGCGATCAGAAGCAGGGTCCCTTCACCACTTTTCTGCGAGATTTTCTGAAGCTTGCGTTTTCGGGCACTAACGACGAAAACGGATGACCTTCCACTCTTCGCTGCTTCGTTCTCATGCATACCGCTGCTGTTTTGCATCCTGTCGCCCTGTAATGGTTTGTTACTGCTGCTGAAGTGAGTGTTCCGCAAACCACTCTGTAAAACGAGTTGTGGAAACGTCAACCTTCAGGATGACCCAAATGTAACAGGCTGCCGGGGAAGAAAAAAAATCTGAATGTTACAATTCAGGAAACTTGTCCATGACTACTGCATAACGAAACCGGCCCCACCAGCAAGAGGGCAACCGGAGCTGGCACTCCGGCTGCAAAGAAGCTGAGCTGCCTTGAGTAAAAAGCAGACTCAGTATTTTGAAATGAATCCAAGTTCCTTGATGATGCGCTTGCCATCCAGAGTTTTCGGCAGATCGACGAACCTGCCTACCATCCCTGCAGGACGGCCATTGGTGTACATAAAGAGCTCACGGGCAAGCATGTATGTATGATTGTTGACCGTTGCCGCAGAGGGTGTGACTCCATTGACGGAAACCTTCTTGACCAAAGAGTCGGTGTAACCGAGACCAATGAATCCTATTGCTCCACGGGTTTGTGAAACCCTGTTTTTGACGGAACCGTTGCTCGCCTGGGTTTCAGCACTGTTCACCACCTGGCGGCCCTTCATGACCAACTCTTTGAAAGTCTCCTGGGTTCCGCTGTTTGACTCGCGCTGAATCACCACAATCGGGAAGCTGGCTCCCCCAACCTGTCGCCAGTTGATGATTTTTCCGGAGTAGATGTCGGCAATCTGGGATTCCGTAAGATTTCGGACGGGATTGGAGGGATGAACGACCATTGCAAGTCCGTCGAGGGCCACCACACTGGCAACAGGATTTATCCCTTTCGCTTTGGCAGCGGCAATCTCCTGCGGCTTCATCGAACGGGACATATCGGCAATGTCGCAGCTCCCGTTGATCAGGCTTTTGGCTCCGTTACCCGATCCCGATTCGCTGACCGTAACAGGCGTCTGATACTTTTTCATGAAATATGACGCAAACGATTTGGCGATCGGGCCGACTGTCGTCGATCCGTCAATCACTATTGCCTTTGCCGCTTCTGCGCTGCCTGCCCAGCATAAGGTCATGACGAGCAGCAGTGAGCAAATCGATCCATATTTTTTCATCGCTTCCTGATCTGAGTTGTAAATGGCGCCTTTTTGATGTCCCTCAAGTTAACGAATGCACCCCGACTTTTACAAACAGCAGAAAAATGAGTTCGGGGGGGAGGTAAAAGGGAATGGAATGTGGTGTCACCTCATGCTTGAGCTGACTCATGTTTCGGAGCCATTGATTTATCCAAAATCCAAATCGGTATCGAAATCGATTATTCAAGTGGAACTCGATACCGATACCGATTTGGATACCGATTTCGATGATAACAAATTCTGACTATTTACCGTTGACACGCCAGTAGTGAACTTGGTGGACAATGTAAGAATAAGAGGGGTTCATCTTTTCCTTGTTGTCCTTGTTTGGTTGGAAACGCGAACGGGAGTTCCTGTTCGTTGGCTGGAACTCCCGTTGTTATTGCGGTTAATCGACAGTGCTGTTGTTGAACAGAGGTATCAGTATTTGTTCACGAAACCGATTTCGCTGATGATCTTCTTGCCCTCATCGCTCTTCGGAAGATCGATGAAGAGTTTGACGTTGCCCGTCGGCTGACCGTTGGTGTACATGAAGAGCGGGCGGGAGATCGGGTACTTGCCGCTCTTGACGCTCTGCACGGTAGCCTCGATACCATCGACATCAACTGCCTTGACCGAAGCATCGACAAAACCGAGACCAATGAAACCGATTGCTGTCGGGGTCGAAGCCACGCGGCTTTTGACCGCGCCATTACTGGCCTGGGTCTCGGCACGCTTCGAAATCGGCAGCTCCTTGCCCATCACCAGCTCTTTGAAGCTGTCCTGGGTACCGCTGTTCGATTCACGCTGAATCATCACAATCGGGGCATTCGGGCCACCGACGGCACTCCAGTTGGTCACCAGACCGGAGTAGATGTCGCGAATCTGCTTTCTGCTGAGGTTGTTGACCCTGTTACCGGGGTGGACGATCATGGCCATACCGTCGAGAGCGACGATGTTTTCAACCGGGTTGACGCCATTCGATTTTGCGGCGGCCTCTTCATTATCCTTCATCGGACGGGACATGTTGGCGATATCACAGCTCTTGTTGATCAGGCTCTTGGCGCCGTTACCAGAACCTGATTCGCTGACAGTCACATCGACACCGGTCGTTTTCTTGAAATAGGAGGCGAAAGCCTTGGCGATCGGGCCGACCGTGGTCGAACCGTCCATGACGATCTTGTTACCGGCAGCCGACGCATTACCGACAGCCATGAGGCTCATGACTGCAACACCGAACATGATTTTTCTGAACATTTTCATAAGTATGGTTCCTGACTGGATTGGTTTGAAAAGAAAGAGGTTTTGTTTTTGAAATACAGTGCATGGTTAAGCTGCTGCTCCCTTTTTAAAAGGTCGCCCGGCATACCCGGGCGGCCTTTGCAGCAATCCGGATGAGCACACCACACCCACCCAACGAGAAAGAACAGCACACATGAGAGAAGAACATCATGAGAGATTCATCAGAACTTCACGACCACATCGGCAAAGAGCAGGTGCTGGCGGTCATCACGATCTGCCGCTGACGGCACAATATCTTTATTCTTCCATTCGAAATTGAAGTACGTTGCGCCAATGGTCATGTTTTGCACAAGATGGTAGCTCGCACTGATTTTGTAACCCTGGAGGTTAGTGAAACTGGCTCCATTCCTGTCGGAATCGGTAATCGGAGCAACAGCATCCCTCTCGATGCTGACATACTCGCCACCGAGCAGCCACTGCCCGGGATTCTTGGCGTTGCCAACCTGAATACCGATCAGGTACGCATCCCGTTCAGAGTCCAGAATGTTGACTTTCTTCACGGTATCATTTTCGGCGGTATTGGAAGCGTACTGTCCGTAGACTTTCCAGGGAAGGGTTTCGGTGATGTCGCCGCCGATATTACCGAAGACCTCGACGACATCAAAATCCTTGCCGGTAGCCATCTGGGCGAGCGATGGCTTGGTGGAGCCGGTTAGGTTATCCAGCTTATCGAGACGCAAAAAGTTGTAATACCCTGCCCCGATTGCATACCCGTAGTCACTCACGGCTCCTTTCCATGAAGCCATGGCGGCAACGAGACCCGGATCCTGCTCTTTTGTCGTCGTTGAACCGTTTTCATCGACAAAATAGTATCCCGCAACAGCGCTCAATCCATCCTTCTCTTTACCATCACTATCTTTGCCATACTGGAGGGTCAGCCCTTCAAAGGTAAGGTCGCTGTCCCAGACGAGATCCTTCTGAACGATCAGTGTTTTGGCAACATCCCTCTTTCCGAGGATCACATTAACATCACCGTTCAGTGACATCGGATGGTAATCGATCCAGGCTTCGTTGAAATAGACTGCATCTGCCTGAAAAAGATCATCAAAGGTTTCGTTGCGGGAAGTTGTTTCAGATCCGTTACCAGCGGTCACAAGCTGCAAGCCGCCCGAAAGCTCTTCGTTGATCCAGGAGTTGAACCCCAAACGGACACGAGTGCGGTGGCGATCGCGGCTGTGGTCTTTGGTTGATTCAACATTATCGTCTTTCAGGCCGGACTCGTAGCGATAACGGATATCGCCTTTCCAGTTCAGGTCGGCTGCCTGGGCGTTACTGTAGCCAAGTGCGGCGGCAAGTGCTACAAAGAAAAGGTTTTTTTTCATAATCAAAATCTTTTGTTTTGTGCGGTGCAGTTGATGTACTGTGTCGAATCTTCATGAACATGGAGAAGCGCACGGCTTTCCTTTCACGCTCGTCAATCTACACCTGCAACTGTTGAGGAATCATTAAGGCTTTGCAAAGAGATTGTGAACAAATCAGTAGTAAAGGCGATACAACCACGTCACCACTCTATTTCTCTGTTGCAAAACTCATATCTGGGGGCCTAAAACTCTCTTTTTCACAAAATCCCTCTCGAAATGGCCGCGCAATCCCTCGGTCAGTTCCTGATAGATGCGACTCTTGCTGTCTTTGATGCTGTTGTATAGCTTGAGCAGGTCGAGTGTGAGTATAATCCTGGTGGCGCTGCAATTGAGTTCACCGTACAGATGAGAGCCGATGACCTCAAAGCCGAGCACCCTGGTATGGAAATTCAGCGGTGAGTGCTCTTCACCCTTGAACACGTCGGTAATGAAGTGGGTGTAGTCACGTTCGAGCACTTCGACGGTTGCCTCTCGCATCAGTCGAAGGGCGACAAGGTACTGCCTCCGATACTCATGCCGGATCATGAACCTGCCGATTTCGACATATCGCCCGCTCTCCCTGAGCGTCGAAAGCTCGATGCCCGGTTCAAAAGTCGGATGGCACGACTCCGGAAGTTCCATTGGCGGATCGTAGTGCAGGCGCATCACCCCCGCCGGACGCCCTCCTACCCTGGCAACAAACCATGAATACTCTTCGTCTGAGCCGGGGTTTGCCGAAATCTGCTCTTCAACCTCTCGTATCCACTGCTTCTCCCTGACGAAAACCTCTTCGATCACTCCGAGCGCTTCGTGCCGCTCATTCGCTGAAAGCACCTTCGAAACGGTTATAACGGACATAGCACCTCCACTGGTTGGTTGCTGATTGCATCAGTTTTTGTTAACTCTTCGTATGGATAGCTTTTACCAGACAGTCTGGCGATAGCCAGCATCACCTCCGCTGAAACCGCTTCAGCAAGCCGGGAATTGAGACTTCTGCGGTTATCGTTCGGATGAGCCTCTTCAAGTGCTTTCAGGCTTTCAAAACGCATCGGTGCTCCTATCCGCAAAACCATTCTGCCGACAGAAGGCACTTTATTTCGTTTTCTGGAGGAGGTGAACTCTATACCGGCAGGAATCACCGGAGCGTTCGATTCAAGGGCGATATAACCAACTCCTGGCCGGGCTTTCTTCAGCTTTACAGGATCAGCATTACGGGTGCCTTCAGGAAAAATACCGATGCTTTCACCAGCGGCCAGCCTGTCAAGGCATTGCTTTGAGACCGCGACCGTGTTGCCTTTGGGGCGATTACGTTCAAGAAATGGCAGACTTGACCGTTTATAATAGACATAGACCGGATCGATCTGGTTCATGAGCCAGCCAACCAGCGGCAGGCGACCATACATCCAGTCAATCACGAAGCTGACGCGCCGTCCGCCAAGCAGGTAGATGAGCATCACCGGCACAAACAGCGACTCGAAGGCATTGTTGTGATTGAAAGCATAAATACAGGGCCCTCTGCCGTGCTCTTTTAAATTATTCTCGCCTTCGACTCTGAGCAGAAAAAGATTGGGCAGCATGAGCACCCTGAGCAGCATGGCCTTGCCTGCGCTCAGATATGGCAGTGGTCTGCACCAGAGATCGAAGATTTTTTTCATAAAAAGGAAGAAAAAGAGAACTGGAACTCATGGGATGGCGAATCTGATGACTAAGTTAAGCGTCGTATGTTGGGCTGGTGTTGAGCTGGGGCAACGGTTATGCAACATCTCTCTGCTCTTTGAAAAAGAGACTGGAATGCGGAACAATCTTTAACGCTATTTTTACACTCTGGCAAGGAGGCAAGGAAATATTATATTGAGCGCAGTTTACTTTCACCCATTCTCCGATGAACCATTACAACCAACCATGAGCCAACAGAACTGGAGCGATACCCAACGATTCGACAACAAGGCCGCCGACTGGGACGCCAATGCGCTCAGGGCAGCTCTGGCCGATGACGTCGCCCGTGCGACCATCGCCCACATGCCGGTAGCCAGACCAGCCAATGCCCTTGAATTCGGGTGCGGCACCGGCCTGTTAACGACCCGTATCGCCCCGCACTGCACACGACTGACCGCTCTTGACAGTTCAGCTGAAATGCTCAGAATGCTCAGTGAAAAAATCTCTGCAGGCGCGCTCATGAACATCGTTCCGTTGCAAGTGGACTTCAGCCGTCCCAAAGCGACGGAGGAACTTGAAGGCGGATTCGATTTCGTGTGCAGCAGCATGACCCTGCACCACATACCTGATACGACAAGCTTCCTCCGGGAACTGGCCGGTCACCTTGTGCCTGGAGCAATGCTCTCCATTGCCGATCTCGATGCAGAGGATGGTCTGTTCCATGACGATGACACCGAAAAGGTGCACTACGGATTCGAAAGGCAGTCGCTCAAACAGATGCTCGAAACGGCAGGCTTCACCAACGTGGCGTTCATAACCGTTCATGTCATCGAAAAGAAAAACAGGGCCGGAAACTGGGCTTCTTATCCTGTTTTCCTGGTCACCGCCATAAAAAACCATGCATAACATCATGAGCCAACCAGAAACCCGTAGATTCTCGGCTGTTGTCTTCGATCTGGACGGCACCCTGCTCGATACCCTGGCCGATATCTCGTTCAGCCTCAATTCGGTGCTCGAACAGCACGGCTACCCCACCCATACACCCGACACCTGTCGGCAAATGGTGGGTTACGGCATCCGTGAACTGGTCAGGGCCGCCCTGCCCGAAAGCGTCAGCACCGGACCGCTGTTCGATTCCCTGCTTCTGGAAATGCAGTCCCGATATGCCGAAAACTGGAACGTTCACTCTCGCCCTTTTGAGGGTATCGACACCCTGCTTGACGCTATTGACCGGCTTGGTCTGAAAAAAGCCATCCTTTCCAACAAACCGCACCATTTCACTCGCTTGTGCGCCGACGAACTGCTCTCGTCATGGAGCTTCGACGTCGTCATGGGCTTCAGGGAAGGAGTCGCTCACAAACCCGACCCGGAAGGAGCCCTGATCGTTGCCGACCAGCTCGGCGTCGAGCCAGGCTCGGTGCTCTATGTTGGGGACAGCGGCGTGGACATGCAAACAGCAACGACAGCTGGAATGTACCCCCTCGGCGTACTCTGGGGATACCGCCCGGAAGAGGAGCTGCTGGCCACAGGTGCCTCAAGCCTGGTTTCATCACCCGATGAGATCATCCGCTTCCTCACAGCATAAGCGTACCGGAAACTCTAAGGTCAAGTCCATCTTAAACTGACGTATGTTTCGTAGCTATTTATTTATCCTTATCCAAATCGGTATCAGTATCGGTATCGGTATCGATTAATTAGGTGAAATCAGAAAACCTGTTTATGGATGTATCTGTTTAATTCCTAAGAAACTCATGTACTGTTGACGTACTACCATCTCCTTTTCTTGATACCGATACCGATTTGGACAATTCACCTGTTCGCTTTGTTTCCTCCATCGGTATCCAAATCGGTATCCAAATCGGATTTCAGTTGGAATCTCGATTGAGTTCTATAGCGACCTCAATTTCTATCGCCGCTGATTGGCGGGCTCATCATCGAGTTTCTGGTTCACTGAGAAAAACGCCGTTCTTTGCTTGTTATCAAGAAGCTAATGTACTGTTAACGTACTATGATCTTCCACTTTCTTTTCGATACCGATACCGATTTCGATGATAAGAGAAATTCTGACTATTTGCCGTTGTCAGGTTGCCCCGTTCCGGCTGGTTCCGATTTAACCTTTTCGTAACCATTTCGTCGCAAACGATTGCCTATGTTTGAGCTTTGACCGAACGCCTTATCGATATTCAGCTCCTCTCTGAAACTATGGGCAACACCACTTCCGATACACTCACTTCAGCAAAACCGATGCATCCCGGGGAACTGAACGGAATCAAACCCGACAACCGCCTCACCGATCCGTCACTTTACTTCAACCGTGAATCGAGCTGGCTTCAATTCAACCAGAGAGTTCTCGAAGAGGCGATACGGCCAGGACAGCATCCGCTGCTCGAAAGAGTCAAATTCATCTCGATCTTCAGCACCAATCTCGATGAATTCTTCATGATCCGCGTCGCCGGCATCGAAAAACAGGTAGAAGCAGGAATACAGAAAAAAAGCATTGACGGACTCTCCCCGACCGAACAACTCGATCGTATCAGGATGACCGTCATAGAGCAACTGCAACAGCGACACAACTGCCTGTTCAGCGACCTCGTGCCCGCTCTCGCCCTGGAGGGGATCACCTTCGTCAGCTTCACCGGACTTCCGGAACAGGAACAGCGCATCCTGAATGACTATTTCAGCCAGGAACTCTACCCTGTGCTCACCCCGCTGGCTTTCGATACCGGGCATCCGTTTCCGTTCATGTCGAACCTTTCACTCAATCTTGCTGTCGAACTCCAAGACAACGAACAGGGCAGTCTGAAGTTTGCCCGGGTCAAGGTACCCCATATTCTGCCCCGTCTGATAAGGCTCGACGAGATTGACGGGATCGAAAAACAGGAGCATGGCATTCGATTCCTCTGGATCGAGGAGCTGATCGAACAAAACCTCGACAGGCTGTTTCCAAAAATGAGGGTCATCCAGTCGCACCCGTTCCGAATCATTCGTGATGCCGACATTGAGATTGAGGAGGATGAGGCGGGTGATCTTCTGCAAACCATAGAAAAAGGGGTCAGGTCGCGAAGGTATGGCAATGTCGTCAGGCTCGACATCAGCCTCGGCATGTCCGCCTTCATGAGAAAGTTGCTCATCAGCAACCTCGAAATCGATGACCGGTGCGTTTACGAAATCGAAGGCCCTCTGGGACTCGGCTGCCTGATGGAACTTCTGAAAGTCGAACGTCCAGAACTCAGGGACGAACCGTTCATCCCCTTCAATCCTTTCGAAGAGAAGAGTTCCGGAGATATTTTCAGCGCCATACGATCACGAGATCTGCTCCTGTACCATCCTTACGACTCGTTCCAGCCTGTGGTCGATTTCATCGACAAGGCCGCTGCCGACCCCGATGTACTCTCGATCAAGCAAACACTCTACCGTGTCGGAAGCAACTCCCCCATCGTCAGGGCGCTCATGAAGGCCGCCGAGCTTGGCAAACAGGTGGCCGTGCTGGTAGAGCTCAAGGCCAGGTTCGACGAAGAGAACAACATCGTCTGGGCACGCGCGCTCGAAGATGTCGGGGCGCATGTCATTTACGGACTGCCTGGCCTGAAAACCCACGCCAAACTTACACTGTTGGTGCGTCGCGAGCCGCAGGGACTGAAACATTACCTGCATCTCGGCACGGGCAACTACAATCCGGCAACCGGCAAACTCTATACAGACTACAGCTTCTTTACAGACGATGAGGCACTTGCCGGTGAGGTTTCAGAACTCTTCAACGCGCTGACTGGTTACTTCAGACATACCGGTTATCGTCATCTTCTGGTCTCACCGATCAACACCAGAGAGAGAATCATCGGCATGATCGAACGTGAAACCGGATGGGCAACCACGAACAATAACGGCAGAATCATTCTGAAAATGAACTCCCTGGTCGATCCGGCAATCATCCGTGCGCTTTACCGGGCTTCCCAGGCCGGTGTCGTCATCGATCTGATCATTCGGGGAATCTGTTGCCTCAAACCCGGCGTTCAGGGAATCAGTGACAAGATCAGGGTGGTCAGTATCATCGGACGGTACCTCGAACACAGCAGGGTCTATTTTTTCGCCAACGGAAACCACCCGGAACTCTGGCTCGGCAGCGCTGACCTGATGCCAAGAAACCTCGACGAACGGGTCGAGACCCTTTTTCCCATCTTTGATCCTGCCCTGGTTCAACAGGTGAAAAGTGATCTTGAACTCCAGCTTGCCGATAACGTCAAAGCCTGGAAACTCAACCCTGAAGGAACCTGTTCGCTCCTGAGCAACGATGCGGTAAAGGTCAACAGCCAGAAGCGCTTCATGAAACAAAGCTTTCAGAAGAAAAAAACGGACGGCATCAAAAGGCGACTACACATAAACTGAGCCTTCGTTACCCTCTCTGGCTCCTGCTTGCTACAAAGCCGTAAACAATGCGTTACTCTTGTGCAACATCCCGGAACATACTCCTGAAACAACCTATATTAACCATCGAAAATACTTGATACATCCTTCAATTCATCAAATGCCGACCAAAGGCAGGAGCAACCCCAATGCGTAACAACGCCCGGTTCACTCCGCTCAGGGTCAACACCCGGCCACGATCGGCATCGAATCATCAACGATCCTCCACTATGCGCACATTCAGGACTCTCATGGGTACACTCGATGGCACCGGCGATATCGACTGCTCGAACATGGGCTTAACCTCACTCGAAGGGTGCCCCGAAATGGTTGAAGGTTCATTCAACTGTTCAGGAAACCAGTTGACTTCGCTCGAAGGCGCACCAAGAGTCACCGGCAGCTTCAACTGTTCAGGGAACGCCCTCCTTTCACTCGAAGGAGGGCCCAGGCAACTCAATGGCGACTTCGACTGTTCATTCAATCTGCTGACCTGCCTGAAGGGGGCTGCAACCAGAATAAAGGGATCGTTCAACTGCTCTTCGAACCGGCTGATCTCGCTGGCAGGAGCACCCCGTAAGGTGAAAGGGGTGTTCAACTGCTCGGGAAACCAGCTCATTTCGCTCTACGGAGGCCCTCTCGAAACGGGATCGTTTAACTGCTCCAACAACCGGTTACGCACGCTCCAGGGCGCTCCCGACGAGGTCCACAGCGATTTCGACTGCTCATCGAATCTGCTGGTCTCACTCGATGGTTCCCCGGAATTCGTGAACGGTCGCTTCTCCTGTGCTGAAAACCTTCTTGAAAACCTCAATCATGGCCCCATCGAGGTATCGGGCGACTTCATTTGCTCCGGCAACCGGCTCGTCAATCTCCGGTGCTTCCCGAAAAAAGTTTCCGGCAAACCCGACGGTTCGGCCAATCCTGCCGTATCTTGCCTTACACGCCAGCCTGATCCGGCCATAAGTTGCATCAGAGTCGTGCGGGGCTCTTCGGTGCGTTGCGCCTGCCATCAAACCGATGCACTCCAGCGCCATTCGTCACTCTCTTCATCGTTCAACACAGCCATCTGATGAGCAACCCTCCGGAAACTCTCTTTTTCAGAATCAACGGCGATGCTCCGATGATTCAGGCTGTCGGGAAGCACCTTCCTGACGGCTGGAGCATCAGCAGAATTTCCACACGCAGAGAACGGTTAGTCTTTTACGACACGTTCGAAGAGGAGGCTTTCCGCAACGGATTGATGATCATGCGAAAAAAGGGGGTGCTTTCGATCATTGAACTTGAAAACGGCATCGTTGAGGCTGAAACTGCCCTTTCCCAGACCCCTCCGAGTTTCCTGGCCTCCGATCTTCCCGAGGGCAAAGCCAGGAAAAAGCTTCAGCAATGCAGCGAAATCAGAGCCTTCATCAACCGCTGCCCGGTCGATCGATTCCTCTCTTCATGGAGAATCTTCGACGACAACGACAAAACAGTGGGAACGCTCGACTACGAATCGATCCATTCTTCCGACAAAACCACTCCGGGCTCCTTCCCCTGCTACTACTCCATCACTCCGCTCAAGGGGTATCACAAAGCTCTCTCGTCGTTGCTTCTGGCCCTTCCGGAACCGGTCGACGCCTATCGCATCGCAAGCTTCAGGGAGCGATTCATGGCCATCATGGAGGCAGCCGCGCCTCCGGGGCAGGGCTACTCCTCGAAACTCCATCTGCAACTTGACGCCGAAGCACCTATTCACCAGAGCATCCGGCGACTTCTTCAGTTCGCCACCTCGATCATGCTGGTCAACGAAACCGGCATCCGCAAGGATATCGATTCAGAATTCCTGCACGACTACCGGGTGGCCATACGCAGAGGGCGCTCGATCCTCAGACAACTCAACGGCGTGTTCGATCCTGAAAAAACAGCCTGGGCGCTTGCAGGTTTGCGTGAACTTGGCAAACGAACCAACCAGTTGCGCGACAGCGACGTTTATCTTCTTCGGCGACAAGAGTATACCGACCTTCTGCCGTTGTCGCTGCGTTCGGCGCTCGATCCGTTTTTCAATGATCTGGAAGCAGAGAAACGCTTGCATCACAAGCAATTCTGTCGTTACCTTTCAGGCAGAGACTATCTTGACTTCATGACTTCATGGCAGGAGTTCATTGCCGATGAAACCATTCCGGAAGAGGAAAGCGCACCGCTGGCATCCAGGCCAACCGCCAAAGTCGCGGCAAAGGCTCTGCGAAAAGCAATGAAAAGAGTGCATGTTCACGGAAGGAGAATCGGCAGTGAAAGCAGCGATGCTGAACTTCATGAACTGCGCATCGACTGCAAAAAGCTCCGGTACCTGCTTGAATTCTTCTCGTCCCTGTTTCAGCCGAAAACCTCGACCGAGGTACTCCGGCAGATGAAAGCATTGCAGGACAACCTCGGAACCTTCGTGGATCTGTCGGTACAGATGGAGTTCCTGCAGCATCGGCTTGCAACCATTCCGTCTGAAAGAGGGGGCATCGGAGAGGCGGCAGCCCTGGGAGGCCTGCTCACCTCGCTCTCCAGGAAAAGGGAAAAAGTCAGGGAACATTTCCAGGTAATTTTTTCCGGATTCGACAGTGACGAAACCGGAACACTGTTCAATGAACTGCTGACCGGACTTGACTGAGCATGAAAACCATAGCGCTGTACAGCATCAAGGGAGGGGTCGGTAAAACGGCTGCCGCCGTGAACCTTTCGTTCCTTGCGGCATCCCGCTCTTCACCGACACTTATCTGCGACCTGGATCCACAGGGCGCCAGCTCTTTCTATTTCAGGATTACGGCTTCCCGGAGGTACAACAGCGAAAAATTCCTGAAGGGGAGCCAGAAGATCACGAAAAACATCAAGGCGACCGACTACGAACATCTCGACCTCCTTCCCTCTGACCTTTCGTACCGTAATCTCGATATCGAACTCTCAGAGGGCAAAAAACCAAAAAAAAGGCTTACCAGAACCCTCGAAGGACTCGAAGATGAGTACGACTACCTCTTTCTCGACTGCCCGCCGAATCTTACCCTCCTCTCTGAAAGCGTTTTCAGGGCATCGGATATCATCCTGGTACCGGTGATTCCTACGACGCTCTCTCTGCGCACCTTCAACCAGCTTTTCGATTTTTTCAGGGACAACGACCTCGATACCTCACGGATCACCGGTTTTTTCTCAATGGAAGAGAAAAAAAAATCGATGCATCGCCAGATCGCTGATGAGTTTCGAAGCAACCCCGCCATGCTGAAGCAAACCATTCCATACAGCTCCGATATCGAAAAAATGGGCCTCACCAGAGCCCCCCTCAACGCCACCAACCCCAACTCCCCCGCCGCCAAAGCCTACCGAAAGCTCTGGGAAGAGGTGAAAGAAGTGCTGAGGGCTGAGAAAAGATGAAGTGGACGTTGTGGACTTGGTGGACGAATGTAATGTGGGATGTGGAGGAAGTGGACAATGTAAGAAAAGACAGAATTGTGCACCTCTTCTCCTATCAGACCTGTTCCCTGTTCCCTCCTCTTCACGCCAGCAATCTTATTCTTGAAAAAACGTAATCAAGATGATCCTCGTTCAGAACGATGCGGTGAATACCGCTTTTGCCAAGCTGTGTTGGCTGGTTGAGGCGCTCACCGGGATAGCGCCCTTTCATGCCCGACTTTGTCCAGTAGACCAGCCTTATCATCCCCTCCTCAATCTCGATCGCGGTAATACCCCGCTTGCCGATACAACACCCTGAATTAAAAATGCTCGGAATGGCGATAGCGTCGTATCGTCCGCTCCGCAGGCTCTTGGATGCGTTGTTCCGGTAACAGCTTTCAAGTTCAGCCTTGACCTCCAGGATATCATGCTCGATCGCTCCCCGTCTCCGTGCGTCAGCCGTAACGTAGCTCCGGCAAAGCTCTTCAAGGCAGTAGTTCAGGTAATCGGGCTTCGACATCGACTCAAAAAGGGGACGATGCGTATGGCCGATAATCGAAATGACTTTCGAACGGTTGGAGAAGTCGTAAACCGTGCGCTCTATGGCGTACTCCCTCCTGTTGCTGTAGGAAACCGGATAATTTCGAAATCCAAACGGACGAGCCAGGTAGCGCAAAAGATAAAAAAGCGTCCGACTGAAAAAAGAGCGAGGCTCATTCAGAAAGGGCGATGCCTGGTGACCGTGAAACAAGAGAAGACTCTTTTCCTCGAAACGCAAAGCCAGAGATTCGGCCAGTGACGAGGCAAGAGAGTACTCCGCGCAATTGAGCAAGGCGTGATCATGATTGCCATACAGCTTCCTGAAAAAGCCGTTGTGGTTGAACGAGCGGAAAAGTGCATACAGGTCGCTCCAGGCAGCCTCGATGCTTGCGAGATCAAACTTGAAGAGCTCCTCGATATCGCCATTCAGCACCAGGCTGAACCCATCCGCAAGGTATCGGTCACGCAGAACGGTGCTGAACAGCGGAGCGTTATGCAGAAATTCATCATTCCGTCCGCCGTCCCCGAGATGCAGGTCGCTGAACACCACCACTTTCGAAGCACGGTCTATCAGAATCGTTTCAGAACCTTTCAGCAGCCTTTCGAGATGATGAGAGCGCTTCATGTACCGCTGGATGAATGAACAAACCTCTGCATTTTCTTCAGCAAAGGTAACGCATTCAACGCTGGCGCATTGCAAACATCAGGTGAATTATCTTCAGACTATCGTACTGAACCAACTGATCTTTTTCTATGCCAGCAGGTGGATTCTTGAGAAGACGTAATCGAGGTGATCCTCATTGAGTACGATACGGTAAAAACCGGTGTTGCCGAGTTGCTCAGCCTGGTTGCTTCTGTCACTGACGAAACGGCGACCCTGTTTCTCCTTGAACCAGTAAACGAGCCGGATCCGGTCGCCATCAATCTCCAGAGCAGTGACGCCCCGTTTGCCGATGGCACATCCGGAGTTGAAGACGCTCGGAATGACGATGTTGTTATACCGACCGCTTCGCAATCCGATTCTCTTGCCTTCGGTGAAACAGGCGTCAAGCATCGCCTTCAGGTCGGTGATCTGCTCTCTGATGGCGATCCGCTCACGGCTGTGTGCGGAGGGATAGAGACGGCAAAGCTCTTCGATCCGGTAATTGAGATGATCGACCTTCGAAAGCGACTCGAAAAGCGGACGGTGGGTATGACCGATGATCGAGACGATCTTGGCCTGGTTCGAGAATTCATAAATCGATTTTTCAATGGCGAACCGGCGGCGGCTGTTGTATGCTGTGGAGAAGTTCCGGATACCCATCGGCTTGGCGATGTAGCGCAGAAAAAGCACGACTGCCCGGCTGACTAACGGATAGGTCTCCCAGAGCAGAATCGATGCCTGATGGCCGTGAAACAGCAGCATCGTCTCATTACCGTAGTTGAACCTGATCGATTCGAGCAGATGGCTCTTCAGGCGATAGTCCGGCTCCTCGGCAAGATCGGAATCATGGTTGCCGTAAATCTTCCAGAAGAAACCGTTTTTCCTGAACTCAAGGAACAGATCGTAAATATCTCCCCAGCAGCCGGTAATACTCTCGACAGAAAACTTGAACAGCTCCTCAACGTCACCGTTCAGCACCAGGCTGTACTTACCCGGAAGATAATAGTCCTGAAGCATCGAACGGACGATCTCCGCATTGCGACGAAACTCGTCACGGCGGCCACCGTTACCCATGTGCAGATCACTCAGGACGAGGACTTTTGAAGAGCTGTCAAGCGTGACGCTCTTTGCTGTTTCAAGCAGTTTTTCGAGAAATGGATGTTTCTTCTGGTGGAGACTCATTACTTACAGACACCTTCAGCGGACGAAAAGAGCCGCTCATCAATTCAACGGTGACAGACAAACCAAGGTTCCCCTGCTATTTCCGCTCATTTTTAGTACCGGAATATAGTGTCAAAGCAAAGATTACCATGAAAAGTGGCTGAGAAAAACCTCTTCATGTCGGATAATTGAAATTTTCACGAAAAAACACTTTCTTGTCATGAAGCCAGGCTCTCTTCATCGTCACACAAACCATACCCCCTTGGTAGCACCTGAACGATTCCGGAAAATCCGTGAGCTGCTCGAAAAGCGGCAGACAGACCTGACCCTCGTCATGGACAACGTGAACAAGGCACACAACCTCGCCGCTATCATCAGGAGCTGTGACGCGGTCGGCATACACCAGGTGCACGCCATCTCGAGGCGCTCCTCGATCAGAACCAGGCAGCATACCGCAGCAGGCGCTAATCGTTGGGTCAAAGTCAGCCTCAGCGATTCGATCGTGACTGTCGGCCAAAAACTTCGGGAGGCGGGCATGCAAACTCTTGTGGCAACCTGGCGCCCCGACGCAATAGATTTCCGCTCAATCGACTACACGCGACCAACCGCCATTGTCATGGGCGAAGAGCTTACGGGCCCTTCTCCGGAGGCCATGAATCTCGCCGATCACTTCATCTACATTCCCATGAACGGCATGGTCGAGTCTCTCAACGTCTCGGTTGCCGCAGCAATCATCCTCTTCGAGGCGCAACGACAGCGCCAGACCTCCGGTTTGTATGACATAAAGCACTTCAGCGACACTGACTTCGAACGCCTGCTCTTCGAGTACACCTACCCCCGCCTCAGCGCTGTGCTGCGCGATCAGAACAAGCCCTACCCGAAACTCGACGAAAACGGCGCCTTCAACACCACCAACTCCATCGAACAGGAATTATCGCGAGAACAGGGGGATATGGGGGAACAGGTCTTATAGGTCTCATAGGTCAGATTTGTCCTTTTGTCCCTTTCGTCCTATTAATCCCTAATCCCCACAACCATGAAAAGAGGCGGTACAAGCATTATCCTGAAGAACAGCCGAAACCAGGTGCTGCTCTTCCTCAGGGACGACAAGCCGGAAATACCCTACCCGAACCTGTGGGACCTGCCCGGCGGGCATGTTGAGGATGGTGAAACTCCCGAAGAGTGCATCAGGAGAGAGATGATGGAAGAGATCGAAACCGACGTCTCCCTCTGCCGACCTCATGCGGTCTACGACTTCCCCGACAGACTCGAATACATCTTCATTATGGAGTTCGAAGCTGCAGCAGAAACCATTCCACTGCACGAAGGCCAGTGTTTGCGCTGGTTTTCGGAGAATGAGATACCCTGGGACAAGCTTGCTTTCGGCTTCGACCTCGTGCTCCGGGACTACTTCTCGGGAGAGCAGCGGTGGGATAACAACCAGAACTTCACTCCTGATCGTGAGCAGCCGCCGGTATCCACCCCGATTATTCAAAAGTACATTGGATAACAAGCAAAGAACGGTGTTCTTCTCAGTGAACCAGAACCTCGATGTGTGAGCCAGTTAGCAACGACAATAATTCAGGACGGTATAGAACTCAATCGATATTCCAATTGAAATCCGATTTGGATACCGATTTGGATACCGATGAAAAAAAAGAGCTAACAGATGAATTGTCCAAATCGGTATC
>JAAXWL010000021.1 GCA_013334975.1 Chlorobiaceae bacterium | reverse complement strand
TCATGCTAACCGCAGCCTTTGCCGGAACGGAACTACTGAAACAGGCATACCAGGAAGCCCTTGCCAACGACTACCGCTTCCTGAGTTATGGCGACAGCATGTTGATCATTTGATAACAAGCAAAGAGCTCCGTTTTTCTCGGTGAACCAGAAACTCGATGAGTGACAAAAAAATTCAGGAAGAATCGTCCTGATGCTCTTTCGTCCCATGAGCCCAATGTTCATTACTTCGAGTGACGACAGAGGTTGAGTGTATAATTGACAAATCGGTATCGGTATCCAAATCGAAAAAAGGAGATCATAGTACGTCAATAGTGCATTAGTTTCTTTGGGATGGATGACCCGAATACTATGTGACGTTGATCCGTTGCTGAAGATTCTCTGTTGTTGGAGCAGAAGATGAATCAATTTGGATAACAGGTACAGGACGCTGTTCTTCCCGTTGAATCAGAAACTCATTGATGAATGAGCCAGTCAGATTATTCGGGTCAGCAAAATGGCACCGGTATAGGTTAGAAAAAACGATGACGTTATTCGATGAAGATGAGATGTAACCGCTCGGGCCGCTTCTGGGGGTAATGAACTTAATGGTAGTATGGGTCAGACGTTGACTTCTCAGATGCATTTCTCTTCCGATTTCTGCGCAATCCTGGTGTTCCCGTTACCGGGGGAAAAATCTGGCCATCAGTCTGGATATTCTTTTCTGTGAAATAGTTAACTCATATTGCTCCTTCGCCTGAAAAAGTACGGAAAGCCAGCGGGCCATGGGGAAAGGGGTTTTGCATTTCTTTGGTGCCGGGCTTATTTTAACGTTCTGCCTTTTTTAGGGCAGATACCACCGAGTGTTTTCCGTTCGCTGTCATTACCATCAGAATTATCACCCATAATTTTTACCATGGAGATCATTATATGAGTCTCATCAGTCAGTATCGCGCCCATACAGAGGAACGCGCTCAACTCGGTATTCCGCCGCTTCCCTTGACCGCCGCACAGGCCGTCGAGCTGATAGCGCTGCTCAAGGATAGTCCGGTGCAGGAGCAGGAGTACCTTCTCGATCTGTTCGTGAACCACATCAGTCCCGGTGTGGATGATGCCGCTCTCGAAAAAGCAGCGTTTCTCGATACCATCATTCGCGGTGAATCACCCTGCTCGGTGATCAACCCGGTCGAGGCGGTCACGATTCTCGGCACGATGCTCGGCGGTTACAACGTCAAGCCGCTGGTTGATGCACTCTCCAGCGCCGACAGCAGCGTTGCCGAAGCAGCGGCGCTTGCCCTGAAGAAGACGCTGCTGGTTTATGATTCATTTGAGACGGTGGTCGAACTTGCAAAGAGTAACCATTATGCCAAAGAGGTTCTCGAATCATGGGCGAATGGTGAATGGTTCACCTCCTTGCCGATCCTTCCTGAAAAGATGACCCTCACCGTCTTCAAGGTTGCTGGTGAAACCAACACCGATGATCTCTCGCCGGCCAGCGAAGCTTTCACCCGCAGCGACATTCCGATGCACGCTCTGAGCATGCTTCGTTCGAAAATGGACAACCCGATCGCTCTTATCGCCAGTCTGAAGGAAAAAGGTTATCCTCTCGCCTATGTCGGAGACGTCGTCGGTACCGGATCGAGCCGTAAATCGGGTATCAACTCCGTTCAGTGGCATCTTGGCAATGATATTCCTGCTGTGCCCAACAAGCGAACTGCTGGCGTGGTGATTGGTGGCATTGTGGCGCCCATTTTTTTCAACACAGCTGAAGATTCCGGCGCTCTGCCAGTCCAGGCTGATGTAAACTCGCTGGAGATGGGTGACGTGATCGACCTCTATCCCGGCAAAGGCACCATCGAGAAGAACGGTGAAGTGGTCTCCACTTTCACGCTCGAACCCAACACCCTCGCTGATGAAGTCCGTGCCGGAGGACGTATCACCCTGATCATTGGTCGCAATCTTACCCGAAAAGCCCGCAAGGTGCTCGGCCTTGGCGAAGAGACCATTTTCAGTCGCCCCGACCAGCCTGCCGATACCGGCAAAGGGTATACCCTCGCCCAGAAAATGGTTGGCAAAGCCTGTGGTCTCGCCGGCGTTCGTCCCGGCATGTATATCGAAGCCGAGACCCTCACCGTTGGTTCGCAGGACACCACCGGCCCTATGACCAGAGATGAAATCAAGGAGCTTGCTGCACTCAGCTTCAGCGCTGACCTTTTCATGCAGAGCTTCTGCCATACGGCCGCCTATCCGAAACCCTCTGATGTGCAGATGCACCGCAGCCTGCCCTATTTTATTATGAGCCGTGGTGGTGTTGCGCTCAAGCCGGGCGATGGAGTCATCCATACCTGGCTGAACCGTATGGTGTTGCCCGATACCCTTGGTACCGGTGGCGACTCTCATACCCGCTTTCCGATCGGGGTCTCTTTCCCGGCAGGTTCCGGTCTCGTGGCCTTTGCCGGTGTGACGGGCACCATGCCTCTCAATATGCCAGAGTCGGTGCTCGTGCGATTCAAAGGCGAACTTCAGCCAGGCATCACGCTCCGTGATCTTGTGAACGCCATTCCGTACGTTGCCATCAGGCAGGGGATGCTGACCGTTGAGAAAAAGGGTAAAAAGAATATCTTCGCCGGCAAGGTGCTCGAAATCGAAGGTCTGCCGCAGCTTAAGGTCGAGCAGGCATTTGAACTGTCCGACGCTTCTGCCGAGCGTAGTGCTGCTGCCTGCACGGTACGCCTCGATAAAGAGCCGGTGAGAGAGTATCTGCTGTCCAACGTCAAACTGCTCGGTCAGATGATCGAAGAGGGCTATGGTGATGCTGAGACCCTTCGCCGCCGCATTGGCAAGATGGAGGAGTGGCTGGCCAATCCGCAGCTTCTCGAGCCGGATGCCGATGCCGAATATGCAGCGGTCATCGAGATCAACATGAGTGAAATAACGGAACCAATTCTGGCCTGCCCGAACGATCCTGACGATGTAGCGACCCTCAGTGAGGTGCTGGCAGATGCGAAGCGTCCGAAAAACATCGACGAAGTTTTTGTGGGCAGTTGCATGACCAATATCGGCCACTTCAGGGCGCTTGGTGAAGTGCTTCGCGGCAAAGGCCAGGCAAAAGCACGTCTCTGGGTTGTTCCGCCGACCAAGATGGATCTGAAAAAGCTTGCTGAAGAGGGGTACTACTCGATTTTCGGTGCAGCAGGCGCAAGGGCCGAAGTGCCGGGCTGCTCACTGTGCATGGGCAACCAGGCGCGCGTGGCTGATAATGCCGTGGTTTTTTCAACCAGCACGAGAAACTTTGATGACCGCATGGGTAAAGGTGCCCAGGTGTACCTCGGTTCCGCGGAACTTGCCGCAGTATGCGCTCTGCTTGGTCAGCTTCCCGACAAAGAGCAGTATATGCAAATTGTTGCTTCGCTGTCAAAGGAGAGTGCCAAGGTCTATCGTTACCTGAACTTCCACGAGGTCGGCAAGGAAGCGTTGCAGATGCTGGTTGATTGATCAGGAGTTCGGAAAGCCGTGATTGTGTTCTTGATACTGGTTTGAGATACGGAATCCGTAATCACCATCATCTGGTTGTTGCTTAAACTTCAGGAAGTGACCATCAGGAAAATCCCTCCGGGGCACTGGTAACAGGCTCAGGAGGGAGGCTTTTTTTTCTTCTGAGTCGCCAAAAGGTGCCGATTTTCAGAGACGGAAAAACCTTAAAAAAGGCATTGTAATACAAACGTAAAACTTGTTCTTTCTGACCTTAGTGTGTTTTTTTGAAAAATCAGTGTTTTTGATTATTATTTGAGAGCTGAACAAGCTGAAACATTGTTTTATTTGAAACCAAAACTGCATTCGAATCATGAAAAAACTTTTTGTCTTCCTGTTCCTCTTGAGCTCGGTTTCCTTCGTTGGTTGCCAGAAAGCTGAGCAGCCGGCTGAAGCTCCTGCACCTGCTCCTGCTGAACAGGCTGCACCTGCACCTGCTGCTGCACCTGCTCCTGCCGAACAGGCTGCACCTGCACCTGCTGCCGATCAGGCTGCTCCTGCTGCTGCACCTGCTGCTGAAGAGAAAAAGTAAGCTCCTTAACCAGGGACTTTCTTTTAAAAGAGACAGAGACTACTCTGTCTCTTTTTTTTTATCCTGCCAGGTTTTTCGGAATAACTCCCAGCGAGCACCAGGGTAACAGGGAATGGGTAAAAGGTAACAGGTAATGGGGAAACCCAGTCCCCAGTACCTAATGAAATAATGAGCCAACCGGGAATTGGGTGGGTTGGACGTAGGGGGAGCGACAGGTTGGGACTGTCCGAATTCTGCAAGTGTCATCGTTGATTCGTTCCTCCATCTATTGAAGAACGTCCCCATCGGGGAAAAGGAAAAAGCCTTGTAACATCTTCTGCTACAAGGCTTTCGGAGTGCTGAGGAGCCAGGACTCGAACCTGGAATTGCCTGATCCAGAATCAGGAGCCTTACCAATTTGGCCACTCCTCAATGGAGTTCGCTAATATAATAAAAATCAGGAAATTCATAAGCTCCGCATCAATTTTCTGAAAAAAAAGAGAAGCTTTTTTCACTGATTTTATGCTCCGTGTGCCTTCCGGGCCGTAACGAACTACTTCTGTCGGGACTGAAGGAGGTCAGAAGGGGGGCTTTTCGCCTGTTGTGTCAATTTTAATTGCTGGTAATAGCAGCATTGACCGTTGAGACCAGCTCAGCTAATCTGACCGGCTTTTTAAGAATCTGGCAGATACCGTGTTCATTCATTGAAATGGTATTCTCAATGTCTTTTCCATAACCGGTCATCAGGATAATCGGTAATCCGGGGTTGTTGTTGTGCACTTCAGTCGCCAGCTCCAGTCCGTTCATTTCAGGCATGGTAAGGTCGGTAATCAAAAGATCGAACTGGTCAGGATTCTGTCTTATGATTTCGATGGCGTCGGTCGGTTTTTTCATTGCGCAGATATCAAAGCCGATTTTAGTGAGCATTTTTGTTACCATATCGAGGATTACCTGTTCGTCGTCGACAAAAAGAATGTGGCCTTTGCCTGTTGAGCTGACCTGATCTGATACTGAATGTTCGACCTCCTGATTGATTACAGGCAGAAATACCCGGAATGTGGTACCTTTGCCTGGGTTGCTTTCAACCGTAATATCCCCGTCATAACCGGTGATGATGCCATGAACCACCGAAAGACCGAGTCCGGAACCCTTGTCGATGGGTTTGGTGGTGAAGAATGGCTCGAAAATGTGCTCTAAAGTCGCATTATCCATGCCGGTCCCTGTGTCTGAGACGCTGAGCTGCATATAGCTTTTTGCCTTCAGTCGCGGGAGTTTTTTCAGCAGATCAAGGTCAGGTATGGTCTCACGGAGGTCGATGGTGATGATACCTCCGGTTTTTCCGATCGCCTGGTATGCGTTGGTGCAGAGATTGACGATCACCTGATGGAGTTTTGTTGGATCGATAAGAACATTCCGGCAGGTCTTGTCAAGAGATTGTTCAATCGTTATGCTGGCTGGAATTGAAGGTCGAAGCAGTTTGAGTGCTTCATTGATGATGGATTGCACTTTGATGACCGCAGGGGTACTCTCCCCCTCTTTACTGAACGTCAGTATTTGTGAAATAAGATGTTTGGCGCGTTCAGCAGCCTGCATGATTGCTGTGAAATATTCGGGATATGGCTCTTCTTCGGCAGCGTTGATCATACCCAGCTCGGCATATCCGAGAATGGGGGTGAGCAGATTGTTGAATTCATGGGCAATGCTGCCGGCAAGTCTGCCGATCGTTTCGAGTCGTTCGGCTTTGTGCAGTTGCTGCTCGAGTTGTTTTTTTAAAGCCTCATCATTTTTTCTCTGGGTGATATCTCGAATCACACCGATGAGGCCGGAAAAATTTTTATCACTCTCTTCATGGTAGTACCGTACTCCAATCTCTCCATAAAGATCCGATCCATCCTTTTTTTTGTATTTCAGTTCAAAAACTTCAGAGTGCAGATGATTTGAAATGGCGTTCATGAATTTTTCCTGCGCTCTCGGTATTTCATCTTCAGTCAGAAATTCGAGAAAGTTATGTCCGACGACATCAGCTTGCCGGTAGCCGGCGATTTTTTCAATCGAGGGCGAGATGTACCTGACATTTCCGGAAAATTCGGTGACAAAAACGATCTCCGATATCTGCTCGGTTATGGTACGGAATTTGTGTTCACTTTCACGCAGTGATTTCTCTGTCTCTTTACGTTGAGTGATGACATCGAACAGTATGGTGAAATAATTATCCTTTGTACAATAGGCAGAAACGGAAAACCACTCGCCAAGTGCTTCCAGATAGTATTCGAAATGCTCATGTTTGCCGTTTTGTGCGATGCTTTCAAAATGTCTGAAGAGTGCTTCGTCTGATTGCCTGATGCCTGGAATAACCGCAGTCACCCGCTTGCCGATGACATTGCTGAGACGAGTCAGGGTTTCAAACCTTTCATTGATATTGAGGAAAACAAAGTCACAGAAACTCTCACCATCATTGATCATCTGACAATAAGCAAAACCGTTGGGTATGTTATTGAACAGCGAACGATAATCGGCCTCGCTCTGGCGTACCGATTCGAGCAGCTCCCTTCGTTCGGTTATATCGATGATGGTTCCGAGGTAGCCCGTCCATTTTCCGTTATCGTTGTATACGGGTTGTCCTCGGGACATAAGCCAGTGAATCGATCCGTCGGGCCAGCAGACACGAAACTCCATATTGGATTCCATTGCCTTCCATGTGGTCTGTGAGATGATGTGCATGACGGTCTCACGATCATCCGGATGGATGGCCTTCATCCAGAGATCGAATGAGGGGTGAGGTCCTTGCTGTTCAATGCCTAAAAGATGTTCAATCTCATTGGACCAGACAGCTTTGTTGTGCACTATATCCATTTCCCAGACGCCAGCTCGTGCAGCTTTGAGCGCAAGGTCAAATTTTTCCCTTGTCTCCTTGATCTCAATTTCTGCTTTTTTACGTTCAGTAATATCCATGATGATGCCGGAGATGCACAGTACATCTCCGGCATCATCATGCTGAAGCCCCCCGATTACCATGATCCATCGCTCTTCTCCATCAGTTCGGCGAATACGGCACTCCACATGCCAGTCCTGCTGCTTGTTTATCGATTTCCGGACGATGGCGTCGATTGTATCACGATCTTCCGGAATAACGTGATCGAGAAATTGTTTGTAGCTCCATTCAGAAAGAGTTGAATCATAACCGAATATCTTGGCATGTTCGAGCGTCCGGATTGCTGTGCCGTCCCTGGCGTTCATGTTCCACCAGCCGATATGACTTTTTTGAAGAGCAAAGTCGAGCTGAGAACGGCTGATCTGCAACTCCTTTTCTATCCGTTTGCGTTCAGTAACGTCGGTAATGATACAATAGAAGACATCGCTACCCGCTATGTCGATGAGATTGGTAGATATATCAACATCACTGATGGAGCCATCCGCTTTGCGATGTCGAACAGAAAACATGCTTTGTTTTGATTTTCTGATCAGCTCTATTTCCTGCAACAGCACATCAGGCAAGGTTGTTGTGATCTCATCGATCAGCATGTTGCAGAGCTTTTCGACCGGCCATCCGTAAAATGCTGCAGCAGCCTGATTGGCATCGATGATTTTTCTGGTATCGGCGTCGATGAGCATCATGATGGTTGAATGACCATCAAAGAGTTTCCGGAATTTATTTTCGCTTTCTGTCAGCGAGTGCTCTATCTGTTTGTAGCAGTTAATGTCTTTAGCGACAGCAAGGAGTAAATGTTTGCCGTCGATCATGATTCTTCTCGCCGTTACCGATTGCCACAGATACTCGTTTCTGGCTTGATGCAGGAATCTCGTTTCTAAAATTTGTGCAGAATCATGGCCAAGGATCATGCTGACTCGCTCTCGCAATGCTGAAGCATCGTCATGATGAACGGCACTGAAAAGATTCGTGCCGGGCATGCTCTCTTCGCTCAGGCCAAAGATAGTCTCACGAGATTGTTCGTTCCATGTAGTGACCAATCCATCAGGTTCAATGATGAATGAGGGTTCCGGAACAAGATCGAAAACCTTGTGAAGCATGGCATCGATCTTTTTTCCGGAATTGGTTTGTTTCGGAACATGATGCATGACGATACACACACTGGTGACATCTCCAGCAGATGAACATGCGGGGATGATGCTTAACTCAATATCGTTAATCTCGTCATCGGGTCTGAATGCGATCGGCTTACCATTGATGAACGCTTGACTGGTTTTTTCTTTCAGGGAGTCAATTATTCTGCCGGTATCGGGATTGCTCCTGAGTATGCTTACTATGTTTTTACTTTCATTGCCTTCGGCAGGGATGTTGAAAAGAGTAAAAAACTGATTGTTTGCATTCAGTAACTGATCAGAAGTATCCATGCAGAAAGCAGGATCAGTCAGCGAGTCGAGGAGTGAGGAAAACATGGCACAGTTAGAATGTGTGTTGAAAGAGCAGCGAAAGCAACTCCGGCACGATGAAAACGCTTGTGACTCATCAATCATGTTCTCTTTGAATATAGAGTGAATCTCCGGAATCAGGCACAAGTTTGATAAGCGTAAGCATATGATATCATATAATACGTATAATATTCATCAATTCAGAAGTATGGCGCGCCTAAAAAGCTGAAAGCAGTAGAGACTTCTGTGGAAAGTCGATCCGTAGCTGAAAAAACTCACCACCCTGATTCTGTTCTCATGTCATGTCAAAGGCAAAATGTCGTTATTCCCATTCCTAAGAAAATCATGTACTGTTGACGTACTGTGACCTTCTTTTTTCGATTTGGATACCGATTTATCAATTATACATTCCTCCTTTTTTTGTTACTCGTCACTCGTCACTCATTGAGTTTCTGGTTAACTGATAAGAACGGCGTTCTTTGCTTTTTATCATTGAAACCGGTATCGAGTTCCACTTGAAGAGGTGAAAGAAAACTCAGCAGGTTTTATGATAGAGTATCATAACGCCTTTAAATTATGATAGATAAAGCCACAGGCCGGGGTTCTGTTTTCATATAAAATCGATTCTTCTGAGCGTTTTTTCTGAGGTGACGCCAGGTTTCCGACTGAATCAGACAGGACATCCGGTTTTTATCCCTGACAGCACCAATGTTCGTTGCGTTTTTTCGTTTGTACTTTCAGTGGTGTATTATTGCGATCGCGAGACAAAAAGGTCTCTTTGCACGACAAAGGGGTTGCTTCTGTGGAAATCTCAAAGGAAGCGTTGGAAGGTCGGGGGGCATAAAAACAAAAAAGACCTACCGGTCGATACCTGTAAGTCTTTGTTTTTTTCTGGTACACCCGAGAGGATTCGAACCCCTAACCTTCTGATCCGTAGTCAGATGCTCTATCCAGTTGAGCTACGGGTGCATGATCATGGGCACCGTTGTGCGGTGCCCATATCGAGTAGCGTGTACGGGATTCGAACCCGTGATCTTCGCCTTGAGAGGGCGATGTCCTGGGCCACTAGACGAACACGCCATATTTTTTACTCTGAATCGGTTGGTGGGCCCTGTAGGACTTGAACCTACGACCCAGCGATTATGAGTCGCTTGCTCTGACCAACTGAGCTAAGGGCCCTCTAAGCCGTGCTGTGCTTCAGAGTTGACTAATATAACTTATCTCATTTAAATTGCAAGCGATATTTCTCTTTTTTTTGAACCTTCTTTCATGAGAACTCCTGGTATTTCTCCCTTGAAATACTGGCTCTGAAAGTCTTGAGTTTCTTTTCACATTCGCGATTGAGCTGGTTAACGCAAAGTACTTCAGAGCTATCTGTCACAACCAGGCAGGGCTAATCCCCAAAGTTGGGTGACATGATTTTGACGGCGGGCAGATACTGAGCTCTGTGACCACGCGCACGAGTGTCCCTGATTTAACTATGGATCCCCGATACGGTTATCGATAGTTCTGGGGCCTTGAGCCTGGGTTATGAGTGCTTTTCAGCGGGTCTTGCATTGTGGTCAGGAAATCGGAGAAGTGTCGCCTTGACGCTGAATTGACACATGAAACCGGGTAGTTGTTTTATCCAAATCCAAATCGAAATTACCGTCGTGGGTGAAGGTGGCTGCTCTGACTGGTCGTGCTGACTAATCTGGCCCGAACACCGGCGATGGTAACGGTTATGCATTTTTCACCCGGCGTGATGAGCTTGTCGTATACGTTCAGAGATTATTATGCAAAAAAGGCTATTTTTTTTAATAATTTCGGGCTCAGAAAACAAAATTTATTTTAAAGCCGTTTTTTATTCATACCTGCGAGCGTCACCGTTGCTCTCGTTTTACCCGAAGGATTGCTGCTGTGAGCGTCAAACGATTCGATATCATGCATTTTTTTTCCGCAAATCGCTCCATACCAGTCTCCGTTATCTGCATTCTGTGGACATGTTTTATTTTGGCCGGTACTTTTTCCATCGATTCCGTCATTGTTCAGGCTGCTGATAGCGACATGAATCGTATCGTCAGCGAACGCCATCGAGTCGAAAATACGCTGAAAGACCTCAGGAGGCAGCTTGATGACTATCAGTCAAAACTGAAAAACACCAAAAAAAACGAAATACGATCTCAGGAGGCGCTGAAGAATATTCGGAATCAGATCGGAGTCTATGAACATCTTATCAGTAAAAACCAGGTGCTTCTCGGTCATCTGGATGCTGAGATAGCTCAGTTGCAGAAACAGCTTGAACAGAACAGGGAGCGTTACCACCAGGTTTCAACCGATTTTCGGAGCCTGGCGATTGCTACGTATAAACGTGGGGGAGACCGGAATGCCGAACTGCTTTTTTCTTCGGGATCGGTTGGTGATGCCGTTGCCAGAGCGAAGTATATGGGTTTTCTTTCGCGAACGGTCAAGTCGAAGGTGAATGATCTCCAGTCAAGCGCACAAGAGATGGAGAATAGTCGTTCCAGGCTCGCGGAGACATACCGCTTGAAAGAATCTGCCATGAAAGCCCAGAAGGATCAGCTTCTGAGTTACTCGTCGAAGCAGAAGGAAAAGGAGGTTGTGCTCACCGGAATCAGGAAGGACAAGCAAGCCTATGCTGCAAGGATTGTTGAAGTACGGAAACAGCAGCGGCTGATGCAGTCGCGAATCGAGTCGCTTATCATGGCGCAGCAGGAGCTGATTCGCAAGGAGCAGGAGCGTTCCAGGCAGGAGGTGCTCAGGCGTCAGCGACTTGCACGTCAGGCTGAATCGAGGCGCAAGATGCTTCAGCAGGAACGTCAGGAAGTCGTAAAGAGCCAGGAAACTCCAGCAAAAGGTTCTGAAAAGACAGCAAAGCCATTGCCGTCCAGGAAGGAAGAGCTTCGCAGGGAGCCCCTTCGTCCGGATCCTGCAGCTCAGCCGACAGCGCCGTCGACGGCGGCAACGGCAACAAATGAGTCGCTACCGGTGATTGTTGATGACACTGAATCGCAAATCGATCGTGTATCGGCTGATTTTGACGAGGGGGGATCACTACCGTGGCCTGTCAGTGGCGGGGTGATCGTCCGCAGGTTTGGTTCGAGCCTCGACAAGGAGCTGAATATTGTTACTATCAGCAATGGTATCGATATTTCAGTACCATCAGGTACTTCCGTAAAGTCAGTGTCCGGTGGTAAAGTAGTACAGATTACCTATCTGCCGACTTTTGGCAATGTTGTCATTGTCCGGCATCCCAAATCGTACCTTACCGTTTATGCAAATCTTGGCCGAGTTTCGGTCTCGAGAGGGGAGATTATCCGTTCCCGGCAATTACTTGGCATTTCGACAGCGATGCCGGAGGGAGGCTCTTTCGTTCATTTCGAGGTATGGAAAGGACGGAACAAGCAAAATCCTCAGAACTGGCTCAGATAACATAAAGGAGAGAATAATGGGGTTGAAATGGCTTTTTACGATCTTTATTTCTGTTTTACTTCATCCTGAAGCCTTCTGGGAGAACGCTCGTAAGCGTTTTCGCAGAGTCAATGCGTTACGTGATTATGCGGCTCCGGTTATTGCTATGGTCCAGCTATTCAAGTTGCCGTTCATCGGGTCTCCTCGTGCCGCCATGCTGATTACCATCATCAGTTTTGTCATTGATGTAGCCATACTCTACCTTCTGGCCGGAGCGGCGTTCAGCGGAGTTTCAACTGAACGAACAGAAAGGGTTCAGAATGATATCATGACGGTTCTCTGTTTTTCAATGACTCCGCTCTGGCTTGCCGAGCCATTTTATTTTATCAAATTGTTGAAATGGATTGTGGTGGCGGCGGCCTTGGTCTATACGCTGCTGATTTCACGTCTCGGTATGCAGGCGATGTTCAAGATAGAGAGCCGAAGGCGTGACGCTTTTTTTTTAAAATTAGGTTTTCTGATAATCGTGGCGACGGCAATATCGTTTATGCTCCTTGACAGCCTTACCCGTTATATCACCTCATTCTGAAAGTCGATTTATGGAACCTCATGAACTCCACCTCGATTACGGTCTGGTCGAATCCATTCTGATTCCGTTCATTCGTAACGAGATCAGGAAATTCGGATTCAGGTCGGTTGTGCTTGGTCTTTCCGGTGGCATCGACTCGGCAGTGGTTTGCGAGCTTGCTGCAAGGGCGCTTGGTGCCGATAATGTGCTGGCTTTGCTGATGCCTTACAGGAGCAGCAGCCAGGAAAGTCTCGTCCATGCGCAACTTATGGTGGACAGGCTCGGAATACGAGCAGAAATCATGCCGGTTACGGATGTGGTTGATGCTTTTTTTATCAAATGTCCAGACGCAAACCGCTTGCGAAGAGGCAATGTCATGGCTCGTTCGAGGATGCTTTGCCTCTACGATGTTTCAGCAAGGGATGGCAGTCTGGTACTTGGTACCAGTAACAAGACGGAGCTTTTACTTGGCTATGGCACCATGTTTGGCGATATGGCTTCTGCCGTCAATCCCATAGGCGATCTTTACAAAACCCAACTGTTTGGTTTGGCCAGCTATCTCGATATTCCGGCTCCGCTTATCGAAAAAAAGCCGTCAGCGGATCTGTGGGAAGGTCAGAGTGACGAAGCGGATCTTGGTTTCAGCTATGAAGCGGTCGACAGACTTCTGTACATGATGCTCGAAGAGCGTATGGACCGCGAAACGATTTTTGACAAAGGCATCGATCCTGCTTTTTACCAGCGGGTGCGAGGCATGGTAGTCAGGAATCAGTTCAAACGCATGATGCCCGTCATAGCCAAACTCTCCAGCCGCACCCCAGGCATCGACTTCCGCTACGCCCGCGACTGGCAGGAGGTGAAGTAGGGAATGGGTATTAGGGAATAGGGAAAACCCAGTTCCCAGTCCCCAGCCATTAAAACGATCTCTGCACTGTGTCTTTCAGATAGTGCCGGTCGTCCTTCTGCGGGAAGTCGGTGGTGTAGTGCAGGCCTCGTGATTCCCTGCGTTTGATGGCGCCCTGGATGATCAGGCTCGCCACTTTGATGATGTTGCGCAGCTCGATGATTTGTGGTGTGATCCTCGTCTTTTTATAGTAGGCCTCGGTCTCCTCTTTCAGGAAGTCGATGCGTCGCCGTGCCCGGTCGAGCCGGAGGTCGCTTCTGACGATGCCAACATAATCGTTCATGATGGCCTGGGTTTCCCGTTTGTTGTGCGCTACCAGAATCCACTCTTCGGGATTGGTCGTTCCGGAGTCGTCCCAATCGGGGAATTCAGGATCGTGACCGATGTCTTTTAACTGTTCGCGGATATTTTCGCATGAGCGCCAGGCGAAAACCAGGGCTTCGAGCAGTGAGTTGCTGGCCAGGCGGTTGGCGCCGTGTACTCCTGTGCAACTCGTTTCGCCGCAGGCATAGAGGCGGTTGATGGTGCTTCGGCCAAGACTGTCGGTCCTGATGCCACCGCATGAGTAGTGTGCGGCTGGCACCACAGGGATAAGCTCTCTGGTTATGTCGATACCGTATTCAAGGCAGGTTTCATAAATGTGCGGAAAGTGTTCCTGAAGCTTGCCTGCGTCGATGTGGGTGACATCGAGAAAGACGCATTCATCGCCGCTTTTTTTCATCTCCGAATCGATCGCTCTGGCGACAATGTCCCTTGGAGCGAGATTTTCCCGCAGATCGTACCGCTGCATGAAGGCTTCCCCCTCTCTGTTACGGAGGATGCCGCCGAATCCCCGTATCGCTTCAGAGATCAGGAAGGACTTTGCCTTGGGGTGGAAGAGCGATGTTGGGTGAAACTGGATGAACTCCATGTTGGCGATCTCCGCTCCTGCCCGGTAAGCCATGGCGACGCCGTCGCCTGTGGCGATTTCGGGATTGGTGGTATGCAGGTAGACGTGGCCAAGACCTCCCGAGGCGAGCATGGTCACCTTTGCGAGAATTTTTTTTGGCTTGTGGTTGAGTGTGTCAAGCACATAGGCGCCGTAACAGTTAATATCGTTGGTTTTGATGTCGAGGTGATGCTCGGTGATCAGTTCGAGGGCGTAGTGATGTTCGAGCAGGGTGATATTGGGATGCGCCTCGACTCTGGCCAGTAATGCCGTTTCGACCTCGCGGCCGGTCAGGTCGCGGGCATGGACGATCCTGTTGCGCGAATGGCCGCCCTCCTTGCCGAGGTCGAGCGAAAGGTCGGGCATGGTGGTGAACGCAACGCCGAGTTCGATAAGACGGCGGATATGAGTAGGGCCTTCATGAACCATGATGCTCACCATCTCTTCGTTGCACAGGCCGGCGCCTGCGTCGAGCGTATCGGCGATATGCAGTTCAGGCCGGTCGTCGCTGTCTATCGTTGCGGCGATGCCTCCCTGGGCCCAGTTCGTATTGGAGGTGGTACTCTCTTTTTTGGTGATGATGGTGACCGTCGCGTGATCGGCCATGTGGATGGCGAAATAGAGGCCTCCGATGCCGCTGCCGATGACCAGCACATCGGTTTTCACTTCCTGTGTCATAATGTGGGTGGCGTGATTGAAACTTTGCGTGTGTTGCCGTTTTTGGGGCAAGCCTCCGGGTGTTGAAGGCACGCGATAATATAAGCAGATGCAACCCAAATTCAGGGATTTCATGGAATCGGTAAGCACGATTTTTCGTGATTCTGAGTCCCTTTCACCTATTTTATCGGCTCATCTGACGCAGGGGACGACGGTCGCATGGATCGCTCATATCCGTTTCGGGCGTCAAAGGGAGCCGGGAGTCGGTCGTATGGCCGATTCCCGGAAATGCTCAAACAGGAGGGCGTTCCCTTTATGGGTTACGGAAGCAGCACTGCGCTGGAGATCACGGTTGTCCAGAGGCCGGTTTCGCCCTCGGCGGACTCGGTGATGTTGAAGGAGTTGACGATCTTGCCGCTCATCTTGTAGATGCCCTCGCGCTCGTCCCAGTCCTTGTTGGGGTCGAATTCGATGCCGAGCGTGGTGGCCAGCATGGTGGCGGCCAGATCCTCGGCGTACTCTCCCGACTGCTCTGCGGTTTCGCCGAACGGATGGTGCTCGGAGAGGTAGCCGTACTGGCTGTCATCAGCCGGAAGCGCCACACCGACCGAGGCGGTGATAAGGCGGTTGTTTTCGTTGGTCGAGTTACGCGCCATGACCGCAAAGGTGATCTGTCCCGGCGAAAGGTGCTTGATCCCCTCTTCGACGCTGATGCGTTCGCATTTGGGAGGAAAAATACTGGATACCGTTACCAGGTTGCACTTTTCGATCTTTGCATCACGCAGGGCGAGCTCAAATGAGGAGAGGTACTCTTTGTGCCTTCCGACACCCTTGGTGAAAAAAACTTTTGTCGGGACGAATGACAAGGTAGTGACTCCGGATAGAGGTTAAATTAAGTCGTCAGTTTGTGCAATTATAGGAAAAAGCGAACGCATTCAAAACGTTTTTTTTCCGCCCGTCACTTTAAAAAACTTTCGTTTGCCGGCTTTGATGGTTTTCGGGTTTTCATCAAGCCTGGCAACGTAATGGATATCGGGACAGGTTATGCCGTCGATCTGAATTGCATTGTTGGCGATCAAATGTCTGGCTGCCGTATTTGATGTTGCAGCACCTGCCTGAACAAGTATTGTGAAGAGAGGAACTTCACAGTCATCAAATTCAATGATTGGCAGATCGTCGGGAGCCTGTTTGTTGACGATCACCCGGTCGAAGTGCTCCTCGGCTTTCACAGCATCGTCAGCGGAATAGTACTGGGTGACAACTTCACGGGCAAGTTCGCGCTTGGCTTCCCTTGGATCGTCGGCGATCCGTTTCGTGATCGGGGTTGCCGCACCACGATGATGTGGCACCAGCAGGTTCCAGTACGTTTCGATCATCGTATCGGGAATCGAGAGCGTCCGCCCGTACATATCCTCCGGAATATCGTTGAAGCAGATGGCGTTGCCGAGCGATTTGGACATCTTTTCGACGCCGTCGGTGCCCACGAGCAGCGGCATGGTGATGCAGACCTGCGGATCGATGCCATACTCCCGTTGCAGGTCGCGCCCGACCAGCAGGTTGAACTTCTGGTCGGTGCCACCAAGCTCCACGTCATTTTTCAGATGCACCGAATCCATGCCCTGGGCGAGAGGATAGAGGAATTCGTGAATCGAGATCGGCTCCTGTGACCGGTAGCGCTTCTCGAAGTCGTTGCGCTCCAGCATACGAGCCACGGTGTAGTGGCTCGACAGGCGGATCACGTCGGCGAAGTGCATGGCGCCAAGCCAGTCAGCATTGTAACAGATGATGGTTTTTTCCTGATCGAGGATTTTTGAGGCCTGCTCGAAGTAGCTTTTGCCGTTCTCTTTGACCTCTTCTGCGGTGAGCTGGGGACGGGTCTTGCTTTTGCCGGAGGGGTCGCCGATCATGGCGGTGAAGTCGCCGATGATAAGGATTGCTTCGTGGCCGAGATCCTGAAATTCGCGCAGCTTGCGGAGCACCACCGAGTGGCCCAGATGCAGGTCGGGCCGGGTGGGGTCGGCGCCGAACTTGATCTTGAGGGGCTTGCCGGTTTTAAGGCTTCTGGTGAGCTTCTTTTCGAGTTCGTCGGTGCTGAGCACCTCGATGGTGTTGTTGACGATAATATCGAGCTGCTCGGTGACTGGTGGAAAATGCATGGTCGGTTCTGGAGTTGTCTTGGGTTAATACTGTTTTCTGAGCTGCTGCAACTGCCGTTCGGCGTCACGCGACTTGATGGTTTCGCGTTTGTCGTAGAGCTTTTTGCCTCGGGCGATGCCAAGCTGGATTTTGAGTACGCCGCGTTTGTTGAAATAGGCCTTGAGCGGGATAAGGGTTAAACCCTTTTCGTTGATTTTCGATTGCAGGCGCATGATCTCCGACTTGTGCAGCAGGAGACGCCGACTGCGTTTCGGTTCGAGCTTGTCGAGCGTGTTGTGTATATAGGGAGTGATCTGCATGTTTTCGAGCCATACCTGGCCGTGATGGATCATGGCGTAGCTTTCGGCAAGGCTTGCTTTACCGAGCCGTACCGATTTGACCTCGCTGCCGAGCAGCTCGATCCCCGCTTCGACGGTATCGAAGATTTCGAACTCGAACCGGGCTTTCCGGTTACTGATGGTCGTTACATATTCTGGCTTGCCTTGCTTTTTGGTCACCGTGTTCTCTCAGGTTTCGGATTCATAGAAGCTCTCCGGGATCAGGTTTCCCCTGTTGAGCACAAGATAAGGGTCGAGCGCCTGTTTTACGCGCACCATTTCCATGATTCCTTTTTTGCCGTACATCTGCACCAGATACTCCGATTTGAGCTTGCCGATACCGTGCTCTGCCGACAGGGTGCCGCCCATTGAAAGCACTTCGGTGACGAGCTGGCGATAGAGCGCCTTGGCACAGTCAAACTCTTCGTGGTTGCGTGGCAGAATATTCAGGTGGAGGTGGGCGTTGCCAATGTGACCGAAGATGATCCAGGTGAATTGCTCACGGGAACAGTGGTCTCGGTAGAGGCGGAAAAGATCGGCAAATCGCTCATCCGGCAGGGCCATGTCGGTACTGACCTTGCTTTCCGACTGGCGACTGAGCCACTCGTTGACCAGCACCGGCAGTCGATGACGGAACTCCCGGAGTCTGGCAAGCCCTTCACTGTCGAACGCCGCCCAGCTCTTACCGGTTGGCGATCCGCACCTTTCCATCAGCTCGAGCCATGCCTGAAGACATCGCTCTTCATCCTCTCCGGTGCTCTCCTCCTCGAAATAAATGGCTCCGCCGGTTGCTTCAGGTATGTCGGGATAGCTCTGACGAAGGAAATCGAGCGCCCGACAGTCGAAGAGTTCAAGGGCTCTGGGCTTGACGCCACCGCTACCGGCACGCGCCTCCCGGACAAAATCGAGCAGCTTCTCCTCGCCCGGAAACCAGGCGAGACAGGCAATGACCCTTTCAGGCGCCGGAATGAGCAGGAGGTCGGCTTCGAGGATGACGCCGAGCGTGCCTTCCGAGCCAATGAAAAGGTCGATGAGATCCATCCCCGGAGTTGACCAGTAGCCCGCGTTGTGCTTTGAAGTTGCCGGCATGGTGTAGCCGGGTCTCCGGAACGACAGGGTTCTTTCTGCCGGAAGGGCGATGCTGAAGCAGCCATTTTCGTCGGCAAGGTATCGGCCACGTGCTATATCGAGCATATCGCCCTGAGGCAGAGCTACCGTGAGTGCCTGCACGAAATTGCGTGTTGAGCCATATTTCAGGGAGCGGGAGCCGGTGGAGTTGTTGGCGATGGTACTGCCGATAAAACAGCTTTTCTCCGTCGGATCGGGGGGATAGAACCAGCCCGCCGATGTGGCCTTCGACTGCACATCCTGAAGCATGGCTCCTGCCTGCACGTGCAAGAGTGCCCGGTTGCTGTCCAGCGGTTGCACCTCGCCGATCCGGTCGAGTCGCTGCATCGCGATGACATGGTCACCAAAAGGGATTCTTCCTCCGGTTGTGCCGGTGCCATTGCCCGCTATGGTGTAGTGTCGTCCGTTGGCAACTGCGTCAAAGAGGAGTGCGGCAACCTCTTCGACGTTTTCCGGAAAAAAAATACCTTGCGTCCAGCCGGATTTCAGATTGCTTGTATCTTCGAGAAATCCCGCGATGGCCAGTGTGTCATTCTTGTAAATCATTACGTTCCGTTTCTGTCTGTGGCTGAACACCGGTGCTGTCGGGCGCCACCTTATCGGTTGCGCCTGTTGGAGTTGAACTCAGCGAATCGTTCAGCGCCCTGACTTTTTCAACAGCCTTGTTTCCGGAATAGAGCTGTTTGGGGTTGTTTTTCTCGACCAGATAATAGTTGATCATCTCCCGGGCGATCGGGGCGGAGATGCTGCCGCCGAAACCAGCGTTTTCCACCAGTACTGCAATGGCAATTTTCGGATTTTCAACCGGCGCGAAACAGATGAACCAGGCATGGTCTCTGCCATGCGGGTTCTGCACAGTTCCGGTTTTTCCTGCCACCGTTATTCCCGGTACTTGCGCCAGGGTTCCGGTGCCCTGCAATACGACCCCCTGCATGGCCTCCTTGATGATCCTGAAGGTTTGTTTTGAAACCGGCAGGGTTTGTGATTCATGCTGCATCGGTATGTAGACCCCGGTTCTGGTGTCGCGGTACCCCCTGATCAGGTGCGGTTCATACCAGGTACCGTTATTGGCAATGGTTGCGGTGTAATTGGCAAGCTGCAACGGGGTGGTGCCCAGCTCACCCTGACCGATACCGAGGCTCACCAGATAGCCTTTGGTCCACCGGTTCTTGCCATACCGCCGGTCGTAGTATTCTGTGGTCGGCAGCAGGCCTCGTTTTTCACCGGGCAGGTCGATGCCGGCTCTCTGGCCGAATCTGAACATATTTCCGTACTTGTCCCACTTCTCAAGGCCAACCTTCAGCATGAGGTTGTAAAAATAGATGTTGCATGATTCGATGATCGCCTTTTTCAGATTGACCGAGCCGTGGGCCTGACCACCATGACAGTGGAATGCTCGTCCTCCGTAGTTCCATGTTCCTGTGCAAAGAATGGTATCGGTGGGTTTCATGAGACCCTCTTCGAGGCCGGCAATCGCCAGTACTAATTTGTAGGTTGATCCAGGAGGGTAGATTGCCTGGATGGCCCGGTTGAAGAGCGGTTTCTGAGGAGAAAGGGCGATGTCGGCCCACTCCTGTTTACGGGTGGTGCCGTTGAGAATATCGAGATCGAAATCCGGTTCGCTGCAAAGAGCCAGAACACTGCCGTCAGAGGGATCGATAGCCACCACAGCGCCCGACTTTCCGGTCGCACGCATAAGATTTTCGGCAAGCTGTTGCAGCCCGGCGTCGATGGTCAGGTACAGGTCGTTACCTTTGGTGGAGGCAATGTCGTTTTTCCCCTCGTTGTACTTGCCAACAAGCATACCCATCGGGTTGACCAGTTCGAAACGGGCGCCGACTTCACCACGGAGCTGCTCTTCGTAAAAACGTTCGATGCCGGTAAAGCCGATTTTATCGTTGGGGGTGTACCCTTTTTCAGCAAGCGTATCGAGTTGTGCTCTGGAGACGTTTCGCAGGTAACCGAACAGGTGGGTTCCCCTGAACAGGTCGCTGTACTTTCTCTTGTCTTCGATTTCGATGATGACTCCCGGTAACTGCCAGAGGTTTTCACTGATTCGTGCAACGACGAACTCGTTCAGGTCGCGGTAGACGGTCGAAACGGCAAAGGGGCTGTACGCCCTTGCTTCGATGATCTTATCGCGCAACTCGTTCTCGGGCATTTCGAGCAGCCAGGCAAGAAAGGGAATCGTTGATTCGCGAAGCTCTGAAGGAATGATTTTGAGCGTGTAGAGCGCACGGTTTTCGAGCACCGTGGTGCCATTTCGGTCGATGAAATGGCCTCTTGGAGCCTGTATCCGGATGCTTCTGATGCTGCCGGATTTTGAGCCGATGTTGTCATGGTCGATGAGCTGGAGCCATGCGAGCCGACCGAGCAGGAACAGGAACACGGCCACGATGAAGAGCGTGCTCCTTTTGACTCCGCGCTGAAGTTTGTCCATCGGATCAGTCCTTCACCATTTTTTTCAGCCCGACGTGCCAGATTATCACGGAGAGGAGCATACTCATGAGGCTGCCGAGAATGATGGCTTCCGGTAATCTGACATAGATCGGCAGCGAAAGCGGATCACTGAAGAGTGACAGGAGCGTTTTTCCCGTGATGACCGAGGTCAGAGAAGCACCGTAGAACATCCGCTTTTTTTTCACCGAAGTTGCATGTTTTTCTTCGGGGACATGAAACAGGCCTGCCAGCAGGCCCTGGGATGATCCGATAAGACTTCCCAGACCGGGATTGCCTGACAGGAATCCGCTGATAAGTCCGGCGGCGAATCCGAACGATGTGCCCGTACGCTGTCCGACAGACATCGAGATGAAGGCGATAAAAATGGCCAGAAGGTCAGGGGAAGTGTGCATGAGCAGCAGTTTCGAGATGGCGAAATGCTGCACGAAGGGCAGGATGAAGAGTGCGGCCGTATAGATGGAGAACTTTTTCAATTCAGTACCCGATTGTCTGTGATTGCCAGTGATTACCTTGCCGATCAGTTTCGTTTCATCGTCCTTTTTCAGGAATATCAGGCGATGTCATAAGCTCTACCTTTTCCCTGGGTGGTGTGGCAGGGGAGACGAGCACATGGGACAAAGTCGAAAAATCGACAGCAAGACGCACGTCGATTTTATAGAACAGTTTGT
Source organism: Chlorobiaceae bacterium (assembly GCA_013334975.1). Lineage (GTDB taxonomy): Bacteria > Bacteroidota > Chlorobiia > Chlorobiales > Chlorobiaceae > Chlorobaculum. Next base: position 10,699 of record JAAXWL010000021.1, on the reverse strand, counting down.
CTTTCGAGATACGGATGATCTGACCGACAGGAATGCCGCGAGTGGCGAAGGTGCTGTAGTCGGAGGTTATGAGCTGTTCTCCGACCAGCAACCTGCTGCTCAGAGGCACATGCCCCATGTGGGCGATGCGCTCGTCACCGTTCTGCCATGAGAGCAGGCCGGTGGTACGGGTGCTGTCGGAAACCACGCTGACCATGAAGTTTCTGTTGATCACCGGGAGAACCTTGGCATAGTTCGCCGATACATCGATCACCCGGCCAACCAGTCCGTCAGGTGTCAGCACGGTCATGTTCCTGATAACCCCCTGTTGTCTGCCGATGTTGATGATCAGCATGTTGTCAGTTTCGCTGAACCTGCGGTCTACCACGCGCGCAACCCTGAACTGGTCGACCCATACCGGTTTGTTTCCGATGATGGTGTTTAAAGCACGTGCGTCATGTATTGCATCTTCCTGGTACAGGAGTCGGGAAAAGAGTCGGGCATTTTGCAGGAAGAGCAGCTCGTTGTCCCGTTTCAGGCTAAAAACAGCAGACACTTCGGAGAGCCGATCCGCCAGGGATGCGTTGATGGCCAGTCCTCTTTCATGAATCGCATCGAGCGTTTCCTTGCGCTGAAGCTGCATGAGCAGGATGGAGATGCAGCAGTACAGCAGAAAATAGAGATATGCGGTATGCTTGGCGATAAAACGGAAAAAACTCGACACGTCCGTTGTCTTCTCTTGTTAATCCAATGAACGAAATCCTGATCGCAGGGAAGCTTCGCCGGAAAGGTACGCGAGCTGTGTGGTGTACTGCGAATTCAACCCGGAAAAAGGGCGCGGCACTTATCGCAAGTCGATCAAGGCTGAAAAATCGGTTATAAAGAAATGAATATAACAGTTATGTCCCCTTTTTATCGATGAAAATTCTCGGCTTTCAGTGTTTCCGGTCACCCTTGCATGGTGACGACAAGAAAGCCTTTTTTGCTTTTTATCCTGAAATGACGATTTTGGGTATTCGTAACGGCAGACGGAGGCAGACGGCAAAGATGCCAATGAATGCTGCAGCAGGCGATGTTGTTTTGCCGGGCTGTGCTGAAATACTTGTCAAGCTATTTTTTTAATGCATGTTATTAGACAAACGCAAGAACGTGTCGGATAAATTCATCGTTGTCGGGGATCGTGTCCTGATCAAGCCCAAATCCATAGATGAAAGAACCAGATCCGGCATCTACCTTCCCCCCGGCGTACAGGAGAAGGCCAAAATCCAGACAGGCTACGTCATCAAGAGCGGACCGGGTTACCCTGTCGGACCACCATCAGATACCGATGAACCCTGGAAAGAGAGGGTCGAAGGACCGCAATACATACCGCTCCAGGTCCGGGTAGGCGACCTTGCCATCTTCGTTCAGAACAGTGCCTATGAGATCGAGTACGAAGATGAACGCTACCTGATCGTGCCCAATTCGGCTATTCTTCTTCTGATCAGGGAAGATGATGACCTCGAAGACTATCTGGGTTGAATCGCCGGGAGCCGGATATCTTTCCGGTTTTTTCCGGTATGGCCAGTATTCTCCTCGATCTTCGAGGATTTTTTTATGATACATCGATTTTTAATTGACCATGACGACACTACCCGACAGTCACAAAGAGGTGGCCGCTCTTTCAACCGAAGAGCTGCTCATGAGGGTGCAGATCCTCAAGAATGATCTCAACGCCATTATTCTCGCTCATTACTATACCCTTCCTGAAATTCAGCAGGCGGCAGATATTGTTGGAGACAGCCTTGCTCTGGCCAGAGCTGCCGAAAAAAATTCGGCGGATGTTATCGTTTTCGCGGGGGTCTACTTCATGGCCGAAACTGCCAAGATTCTCAATCCAGGCAAGCTGGTACTCATGCCCGATCCGGGAGCGGGCTGTCCACTGGCCGACAGTTGTCCAGAAGATGAGTTCAGGGCTTTCAGGCAGGAGCATCCCGATGCCATTGCCATTACCTACGTCAACTCGACGGCGGCCATCAAGGCACTTACCGATATTGTCTGTACCTCTTCAAATGCCGAGCATATCATCCGCCAGATTCCGCCGGAACAGAAGATTATTTTTGGACCCGACCGCAATCTGGGTTCATGGCTGAGCAAACGGACCGGTCGCGACCTGCTGCTCTGGCAGGGATTCTGTTATGTCCATGATGCCTTCTCCGAAACCTTTATGATCCAGGCGATGGCCATGTATCCTGGTGCGGAGCTGATTGCTCATCCCGAGTGCCGCGACGAGGTGCTCCGTCACGCATCGTATGTCGGCTCGACCAAAGGCTTGCTCGACTATACGGTCAATAGTGACGCGAAAAGCTTCATTGTTGCCACCGAACCGGGTATTCTCTATGAAATGGAGCAGCGCTCACCTGGAAAAACCTTTATTCCCGCTCCCAAAGACCCGGCCAATCCGCGTAGTGTCTGTCGGCAGATGAAACAGAATACCCTTGAAAAGATGTATCTCGGTATGCTGAACCGATCACCGGAGATAACGATCGATGAAAATCTGCGTGAAGCTGCGCTCAAGCCGATCATGAAAATGCTCGAAATGTCCGCATGACCAATGCTCCAGTCTGTGCTTCCTGTACAGACTGGTAAAAAATACCAGATATTTTTCCGGACTTCTCTGGTTGTGTTAACTTTGTTAACTCTACGGCTTCAGCGTGTTCCAGTTGCGCAGGAGGTGTTTCGGCAGATATTCATAACCTTACCCGGGGACCCATGTGCTTTCGATTCCTGCGGCTATCAACGCTTGCAGCGCTCTTTTTTTGCCAGCTTGCTCAACCCGAGGCAAGAGCATGGCACGACAAAACCCATCTTGTCATTGCAGAAGCGGCAGGTTTTGATCTGTGGTACAGCGTCACCGCGCCTGATGTCACCAAATCGAAAAAAGAGTTCTTGTCGGTGGAGGGGCCGAACCATTATTGCAACAACAAAGCCGACTGCCAGGTAACCGCCGGGATGGTTCTTGAACAGGCTGAGCGCTATAACAAACCAAATGACGACGTGGGTCATCTGTATGGAGCGATTATCGCGTCTGTCAGGGAGTACTTTGCCATGAAAGGGCGCGGAAGGTATGCCCGATACCCGCTTATTTTCTGTGCCCACTATGTTGGCGATCTCTCCATGCCACTGCACAATACCTGCTACAATGAGTTTAATACGGATAGGCACCGAATCAATGACGGTATCATCGAAAGCAGCGTTCAGAGCAACATAGAATCTATCCGGAGTATGATGCAGCCTCTCTACATCGACAGCGAGGCCGATCTGGCCAGAGAGGTTGCCGCTTTAGCCGAATCAGCCTGTAAGCTCGGTGCCAGAATGGAGATGGAGGACCGGGACATGACCACCGAAGAGGCCTACGCTCAGGTGACCCGGAGTGCTTCGCTCTTCAGCGCGATTCTTGCCTGGACAGATCGGGCTCAGTCATTGTTGCCAACCGTGACAGCCACCGCACCCAGGTAATGGGTAATGGGGAATAGGTAATAGGGACGCCCAGTGCCCAGTGACCAGCCACTGGTGTTCCGTCAACAGAAAATAGTCGGAATTTCTTTTATCATCGAAATCGGTATCCAAATCGGTATCGGTATCGAGTTTCACTTGAATAGAGGCTGATATAACTCACCGGGTATTGTGGTAAATTATTATAACTATTTTAAAATTAATCTGATAAAGCAAGAATCCGGTTTTCTGATTTCAAATAATAAATCGATACCGATACCGATACCGATACCGATCTGGATAAATCAACGGCCCCGTATAATACGTCAGTATAAGCGCGATGTCTCACTGGTCCCTAATCCCTAATACCTGTTGTAATTGTTAAAAAATGTTTAGTGTTTATTTGATATAGTATTTTTGTTTTTTAATTTCAAGAAAGCAGTTTTTATACTGGTATTGTATATATGGTACGTAGTTTTTTCGCTGCATACGTAAAAGAGTGATGCGAGCATCTCATCTTGTGTTTTCTTCTGGAGAGTGCTTCATTCTTGTATTCATTGAACTTTCTGGTATTTACGAACAAAGAGAATAACGTGTCAGAGACGCGATTTCAGCAAGTCTGTACACTGTTTTGTAATCGCTTTTATTCTTGCTTCTTACCTTCAGAAAAACGGGATAATGCAAATATTCATGAAGAAGCCAGTCTGTTTTGTGCTTATATCCTTCGCGTAATGTCAATAATGCAGGAGTGTGATTATGATGAAAAAAATATCGCGCTTTTTTCTGGTTGCTGGTTTGATGTTCACTCTTAAAACCGGTACTGCGTTAGCTATTATTGCAGCTCCGGGTTTGGATCCGGGCACCCCGTTAGTTTCAGTCCAGCAACCCGATGGCTCATACCGCTTTGCGTATATAGTGAGTCCTGGAGTCTATTTATACATTGATCCTGACATTGCAATTGGTTACGACTATCAAATTCTGTCTGGTCCGAACATCGCCTCCATGCTGCTGCCCTCGGTGGCTGGAGACGATGGTTTGTATGATTTGTGGTTGTGGGATTCGGGTTCCAGCGCATATACAGATGCTGGCACGACCATTGCCGCCAATGCGCCATATTTTTTTGATGCCGGAGGTGTGGATCGTTTCCGCATTATGGGTATCGAGACAACAGCTAATCTGGATCCGGAAAATCCGACGGCATTTGTCACCGGCTTGTCCTTTGTCGATAGTGGTTTGGTGGATTTGACACAGACACCGGTCACGACAACCGTTCCGGAACCATCTGCCTTGTTCCTGTTGTGTACCGGGATAGCCGGTCTGGCAGCAGGGAGGTTCAGAAGAAACAGATAGTTTCTGAAGGCAGGGCTGAAAACCCTGCCTTTTTTTTGTTCAAACGCTTGTCTGTCATTTGCAAGGCATGCCGGAACAGAGAATTCCCAGTACCTGATAGGGAATAGGGAATAGGGAAACCCAGTGCCCAGTGCCCAGTGCCCACTTCTCACTTCATCATCATTGAGAGGAGTTGCGGGTTCAGCTCAGTTCGGAAAAGCGGAGGTACTCCCTGGTGCGTTCGTCCTTTGGATGTTCAAGCAGCTCTTTGGTGGTGTTTATCTCGATCAGTTCCGACTTGCCCATGAAGGCCAGGTGATCGACAAATCCTTTCAGGAAGCGTACCGAATGCGAGACGATCACCACGGTATGTCCTTCTGCCGCAAACTCCTGGAGCAACTGGCGCACATCGCCGCTCCTGATGGGGTCGAGGGCGCTGGTTGGTTCATCGAGCATCAGTACTCTCGGATTCATGGCAAGGGCCCGCAGGATTGCTACCCGTTGTTGCTCTCCGCCTGAAAGCTCTTCAGGGAATTTGTTCCGGTACTGATCGATGCCGAGCTTTTCGAGCAGCAGCATGGCTTCACGTTCAGCTTCGGTTCTTGTTTTCCGGCTTACCTGTATCGGAGCTTCGATGATATTGCTCAGGACGGTCAGGTGTGGAAAGAGGTGGAGATGCTGAAACACGATTCCCGATTTTTTTCTGAATGCCCAGAGCGTTTCGGATATGGTTTTGCTCTCTTTTGCCAGGAGCGTTTGCCCGTCGATGGTGATGCTGCCGCTCTCGAATGGCAGCAGTCCGCACAGGCACATCAGGATGGTGGTTTTACCGTTGCCTGAAGGTCCGATGATGCCGAGTATTCTGCCCGATTCAAGCTCCATACTGATGTTGTTCAGCAGGCGAGTTCCTTCAACCGAGGCGCTAAGGTTTTTGATGGTGATCATTTGTCGCTCCCCGAAGAGAGAATTCCAGCAGACTTTCTCTGTAACCGCTGTTCGAGCCGGTGCGCCAGGTGCGCCAGAGGCAGGCTCATAGCCAGATAGTAGCAGCATACCACAACGCCGATACCGAGGTAGCTCTGGGTGGCGTTGGCCAGTTCGCGATAGGCAGTGGCAAGCTCCCAGACCGCAATGGCAAATGCTGTCGAGGTGTCTTTGAACAGTGCTACAAAATCGTTGGTCATTGGAGGCAGTGCAATGCGGAAAGCCTGCGGAAAGATGATTCTTCTGAATGCCTGCACTGGCCTCATGCCGAGGGAGTAGGCTACATGCCACTGCCTCGACGGAACACTCTGGAACGCCGTCCGGTAAACCTGAGACTCGTAGGCTGCGTAGTTGAGCCCGAGGCCGACGATAGCCGTCAACCAGCCGGGAAGGGTAATGCCGACGACAGGAAGACCGAAATAGAGAAACAGAAGCTGAACGAGTACCGGTGTGCCTCTGAAAAACTCGATGTAGACGGTGCAGAGGGAGCTTACCAGCCGGTTGCCGTTTGACTGGCCAAGAGCGAGCGGAACGCCCAGCACAACAGCAATGACCATAGCCCCGAAAGCGAGAAGCACCGTGACGCCGGCAGCCTTGCTCAGCTTGATGAGCCCTTCCGACCAATTGAACATTGCGCTGGTTACCTCATATTTTACCGGGCGCTCCGTGCGTAGTGTCAACTGCTCCTCATTCCATAAATCCCATTTTCTGAAAATCTTTTCGGTTGTGCCGTTGTTGGCCAGTGAATCGATGGCAGCATTCACCCTTGTGAGCAAAGCCTTGTCCTCTTTCCGGATACCGACAACATAAGCTCCGGTATTGAACGGCTTTCCTGCCTGGCGAAGACTGGAGTTTTTTCGGGCGTAGAACATCTCCGCCGCAACATCCATCACCACGGCATTGATCCGGCCAATTTCGAGGTCTTTATAGGCTCCGACCGGATCCTGGTAACCGACCGATTGATAGCCGCCAGCGTCGAGCATTCGTGACGATGAGCAGTTGACCAGGGTGCCAACGGCAATGCCGAGTCGTTTGCAATCTTCGATCGAACGGATACGTGATTCACCCTTTCTGACAGTCAACTGGAGCTGGAACAGATAATAGGGCTTGCTGAAGAGCACCTCCCGTGCCCGGTCTTCGGTAGGCTCGAATCCGTTGATGATAACATCGAACTCCTTACGTTGAAGTGAAGCGACGATGCTCTCCCAGTCTGTCGGCATGAACTCAGCATTCATGCCCATCTGACGGGCCAGCGCTTCGGCGAACTCGTGATCGAAACCGGTATAGGATTCTGGATGGGATGGATCGCTGAACACATAGGGCGCCCCACCGCTTGGATCGGCGCCCCAGCGAAGCCGGGGGACTGCGCCCGCCACCAGTGCATCGCACACCAGCAGCACAAGGAGGATCAAGAGTTTTTTCGTGGCAGGACGGGGGTTAAAGTTCACAGGCCAGCTTCATGCTAACAATATGCAATGTATGAAAAAAATGAAATGATCCCTTTCATAGAGCCGCAAGGTAACTCTATCCTCCTAATTCATATCGAAATCGGTATCGGTATCGATGAAAAACCTTGCTTCCGGCGGTATCTGTCGGCATGTCAGGGTTTCAGGATTTTCAACCACCATGCCCCGTGAGTTTCTTTTGACTGGTGATTTTGTCCGTCGATACCATTGTCAGGAGAAAATCGATTGCTCTCTTGTAAACGATGTAACTAATCAGTATATAAAAGAGAGCTGATTTCCGTGACATGACGCCTGAAAACGGTTTTCAGAATCAGTTTTGCCCCTTTTGCTGTTCATGCCGTTGTATTAATCCATGATCCTTTAACCCTCTGTTCATGAGCGACCGGAAGGAGTTAGCTTGAAAAGTTATGGTGAAGTGTTGCTGATCAGAACACCGACAAGGCTGAAAAGCGCTGGTACGTCGAGAACCGATGGCTTCCGGCAGTCAACTTTGTTCGCCATCGATACGGCTACGGACGCTGGCACTTCATCGAAATAGCCAACGACATCTGCGACATACGCATTCAGTTGCTTGACAGGATTGCGGAAATAAACTTATAGGTTGATTATGATGGAGCTTGTTTGAATTATAACCGAAAGAGAGACAGGGGAAGGGCAATATGCGATGCGATACGGTGACGAACGTCTGGATGAGTTCGAGCGTCTTTTCGATCTGTGGATTGACGATACAGACTACCTTTTCCACTTTTTCCGGGATAACCGGAGCCTTTTGCTAACGGGCTATTACTGCGGGATAATCGTTGAACAGGCTGCACGTGCAATCAGAAAAGAGTCGATTCTTTTTCGCAGGAGCCTCTTGACAGAAATGAATATCGTTTGAAGACTCTTCAGAAAAACAATGCGAGGGGCCGATCAGAAAAACGAAGGCTGAGAATGTATGCGATACGTTTTGCACAAAACTGTTTCGTTATGACGGGTGGAGCTATCAAATTAATGTCCAGGATGGAGTCATCCGGTTTACAGGAGGAGTTGTGGAAGCTCGAAATGGTCAGGCATTTCTTGTTGAACACGATCTGCTAATGCAGGATGATTTTCAATATCTGGAACTATGATGATGACAGAGACGACATTGAAAGAAAAGCTCGACAAGGGTGTTTTACACCAGTCATCCGGCTGGCTGGAGCGTGCTGATTGGTTTGAAGCCAATCAGTCATGGCTCGATCGTTCAGCCGACATCGCGCTCCGCGTTCTTTCGACTCTTGATGAACGGAACATGCCGCAGAAAGAGCTTGCCCGTTTCATCGGCATTTCACCCCAGCGAGTGAGCAAAATTGTCAAAGGGAGTGAAAACCTTACGTTTGAAACGATATCAAAGCTCGAAGCGGCTCTCGGCGTTCCGTTGATCGAGGTTTGCTGGGCTGCCGAAGTATGTGAAGCAGTGCCTGGCAATGAGTCCAGGCGCGACCAATCCGGCAGGGCGCCAAAGTCCAGGCAAAACGTACAAAATGGCAGGTAATCTGTTTGTCGTCAAGGAAGAGGAACTGAAATCCTGATCCCGAAAATGCCCGACAACAGCTCCTCCATCCGGCACACATCCGATCCCCGCGCACCGATTCCATTCAGAGAGGATGCGGGGTAAGAAAAGGTGAATACGATGCTCTGTCAGGGCACTGAATCATTGAGTGATAACCCATATTCTTATGACTCAAGGTTTTGCGACGGTATTTCCGGAACAGATGAAGTCAAATAGCGCAACATCACCGACGGCAGCAATTACATCGTCAGCCAGCTTTTTTTCTGCGGCGGCACCCACGACGACGGAGAATCCTTCGACCGCCTCTACGGCTTCCGTTCACACCCGATTCCAGCAACGCCCGGTCGTAGAATCGCCGTCTGCGTCATCAGCCAGTTCGGCGAAGAGAGCATACAGGTTCTGGGGGTATGATGCAGGAAATACATTTGTGATAGTTGCTATGCAATGGAAGGTTGGGTTATTCAATGAAAAAAATAAGCATATCTAATGGTATTATTTTCTTCTGTTTTATTAAATGGTCAGAACTGGAAGGGGAATGAAAAAGGTTTTTTATTATGAAATCTCAAAATGTTTTTTGTATAATTGGTGGCAGTATATCCGATAATGCACGGCGTCAGGAAGGTGCATTCGGTAAGTGCAATGCTGGTATTGTGATAAGTGTTTCCTGGTTTTTTGTTGTCGGGCAGAAAGGAATGTTCTAATACAAAAAAGTCTATAACATGAAAAGCAAATATTGCAGGGCACTTGCTGTGGCCTGCGTGTTGACGCCTTTATTTTCCGCTCAAGCCCATGCAGCAATCATATCGATTGCGTCCATTCCGACTCTGACAGGTAGTGAGATGTACAGACCGGGGTATCCTGTCGGTCAGGGATCATATCGTGCATACAATAGTACCGGAAACCTTGCTCGTAACGGGATTACGCCGATTGTAAGCGGTACCATAAGCGGCTATCCTGTTATTCATAATGCATCCTATCTTAATGACGGTTACTATGGAAACGGATCGAGCTGGATTGGCAACAGCACCAATAGCTGGGTTAAGCTGGATCTCGGAAGCAAACACAGTGTCAATAGTGTCACGTTCGGCAGAGACCGGCTTGGCTATTTCGATGATCGTGATCCGGGGCAATTTGTTATCGAGGTATCTTTAGATGGTTATGGATACAGCTTCGTGGACTATTCTGGCTCTCTCGGTTATAATGGACTGATAGATGGGAACGATACGATTGTTACGAGTTTTACTCCTGTTGATGCGAGATATGTGAGAATCACTTTTGCCACTTCTGGCGCAGCAATCGATGAAATAGGCGTCTATGGAGGTGTGGCTACGCCCGAGCCGGCTACTGCCCTGCTCCTCGGGATTGGTCTAGCTGTGCATGCTGGAACCAGAGTTTCAGGTAAGAGGCGAAGTGAAGGGTGAAAAGGTGCGGGGTATGGACAAAGTGAAGGGATCCAAAAAAACAGCAGACATGAGCAAGCCAGATTCAGGATGGTAACTCCGGCGGTTTCTATGGTCTGAGGGAACGATATTGTGTTGTTCGTTGATGTATTGGTTTTTGTGTTTCTGATTTCGGGGCGACCGGTTTTCGGTCGCCCCGTTTGTTTATGTTTCGTGTTTCAGATCATGCTCTCGATCCAGCTTCCGTTGACGTCGCCTTTGAGAACGCCGATGAGGTCAAGTTCCATATCATTGTTCAGCGTCACATCGAGTTGTACTGCATTCCAGTCGATTGTTTTGCGGGTCATCGCAAGGCTTCTTGCTTCGTCTGAAAAGAAGAGCCACTCCTGAGCGGGGGCGCTGCCGTGATCGACAGCCATTTTGAGAATGTCCATTGCGTCGGTTGCCCGTACTCTGCCATCATGATCGATGTCGGCGGCAAGGTACTGGAAGTTCGATATCGAACTTCCATCGGCATTCGGATTGAGTCCGAC
>JAAXWL010000127.1 GCA_013334975.1 Chlorobiaceae bacterium | reverse complement strand
CGCAGGTAGCGGTCGAACCGCTCGCGGCGCACCATTCCCACGTAGCCGTTGGGCATGTTCATGAAGATCGTCTTACCCTGCGGCGAGCGCACGCTCATCCGGGTCAGCTTTTTTTCGACCAGTTCATCGGGAATGGAGAACTCTTCGATCAGTCCCAGAGGGATCGCTCCCCCACATGGCTTGACGTTATCAAGTTTGCGTTCGATGAGGATGGTCGAATGGCCCGCCCTGGCAAGAATTTCAGCAGCAGCGGCGCCCGACGGCCCTCCTCCAATGACAGCGACATCGTACAGCATCAAAATACGGGGTTATGCGTTAACCTTGTTGGTGAAGAGGAACTCTCCGGCTTTCGACATATCGATTCGCTCCTGCGCGGCAGTGTCGCGATAGCGCACGGTGATCGTCCCGTCTTCAATCGTCTGGTGATCGACCGTGAAGCAGAAGGGTGTGCCGATCTCGTCCTGACGGCGGTATCGTTTGCCGATCGAGGCGGCATCGTCGTACTGCACGAGGAAGTGCTCCGAGAGGTCACGGCAGAGACGGTCAGCCTTTTCGCTCATCTCTCCCTTCTTCATCAGCGGCAGGACGGCGGCCTTCACTGGTGCCACCTTCGGGGAGAGCTTCAGCATCACGCGAGGCTCGCCATCGACCACATCCTCCCGGTAGGCGTCCGAAAGCAGGGCCAGGAAGGTACGGTCGCACCCCGACGAGGTCTCAACCACGTAAGGAATGTAGCGTTCGTTGGTGCTCTGGTCGATATACTCCATGTTCTTGCCCGAGTACTGCTGATGCTGGCGAAGGTCGAAATCGGTGCGCGAGTGGATCCCCTCGATCTCCTCGATGCCGAACGGGAACTCGAACTTGATGTCGTAAGCCAGGTCGGCGTAGTGAGCAAGCTTGTCGTGCTTGTACCAGTGGAGCTTTTCCTTTGTCAATCCGAGCGTCTCGGAGTACCAGAGGAACCGCTCCTCACGCCACACCTCGAACGCTTCGAGCTGCGTGCCCGGTTTGAGGAAGTACTGCATCTCCATCTGTTCGAACTCCACCATGCGGAAGATGAAGTTGCCTTTGACGATTTCGTTGCGGAACGCCTTGCCAATCTGGGCGATACCGAACGGCACCTTCATGCGCGACGACTCTCGGACGTTGTGGAAGTTCACAAAGATACCCTGCGCGGTTTCGGGACGCAGGTAGACCACCCCCGCCGACTCGGCCACCGCACCCATGTTGCACTGGAACATCAGGTTGAACTGCCGCACCTCCGTCCAGTCACCCGACCCGGTATCCGGAGCCTTCATCCCCTCGGCGGTGATGATCTCGTACAGCGACCGGTTGGAGTCCTCCGCACTGGCCGCCGCCTCGTAAGCCGCCGTCACCCGCTCCGCATCGGTGGTTTTACCGTCGCGCACCAGCTTGCCGATATGGTTCTCGATCAGGTGGTCAGCACGGTAGCGGCGTTTCGTTGTCCGGTCATCGATCATCGGATCGTTAAAACTCGCCACATGGCCAGAAGCCTCCCATACCGTCGGATTCATCATGATCGAAGCATCGATCCCCACGATATTCTGATGGCGGCGCGTCATCGAACTCCACCACAGATCTTTGATATTCTTCTTCATCTCGCTGCCGAGAGGGCCGTAATCGAAACACGACGACAGGCCGCCGTAAATTTCGGAGGAGGGGAAAATGAAGCCCCGTCGCTTGGCCAGCGAAACCAGCTTATGCATCACCTTATCGGGCGAAAGACTCTGTGTCTGCACCCGCGACTGATCGGAATTGCTCATCGTTAGAACTCTGCGTTTGAAAAAATCTCATCTGTGCCCCCGCCCGACGGCGATGCACAAACTCCAAATATAACAAACGAAGCGGATTTAACGTGCCAGCTCTCTCGTTGCCCTCACTTCACCGCGCTCTTATCCAAATCGAAATCCATATCGATATCGAATCCCCTCTCGCCCTCCTGCAAATCGAATTCGAAAGGAGGCAGTACCCGATTGGTCGGTACCGCCTTACAGTTCATACCCTGGCAACGCGGTAGCCCCCGAACGCACCCTTCACGACGTGTTCACGCGTTTCAACCACGCATTCTCAGATTGATCCGCCAGTGTAAACAGTCATCACTTCATCTCTCATTCCAATTTGCAATCAAGATAATCATCCTGGTGTCCCATCCTGTAATCCTTAACGCAGTGAAGGATCCAGTCCCCTGAGACGCAACGAAATCATCATGGATGCTTCTCCCGAAAAGTCGGGATCAGCATGACAATAACGTAACCAATGCCTGGCTTCTGCTTTGATAATACAATCATTATGATTGCAAATTGGAATCAGATGATGGATGGTTTACTTGCCGACAAGGCCCATTTCACATGCCTTCTGAAGGAAAGTCCCTCTGCGCTACCCCTGTTATGCGATGCAGCAAATGACGATGAAAATGTATATTTTCGATGATCAATCCATCTGTTCATGTAAAGGCTTTGATCCATAAGCTGTTGGAAATACATAAAGTTGGTAGGTATAAGTAAACTTGTTCGGCATAAGGTGTTGATTTCACAGTGACATTGACAATTTAGAGCAAGTAAATTGCAAGTGACTCTGGTCATGTTTCGGTCATGTAAAAGTTGTTTTGTATTGCAGAATAAATGCTGAATGACTTACAATCAGCAGGATCGGGAGGAGAACAGTGGCGATAATTGAAGGGTTTCGTATAAAGAATTTCCGGGCGCTGAAGGACGTTACCCTTGGTCGTCTCTGGACTCAGCAGAAGGTTGATCCGCTTACCCCGATGTCGGTTGTTATCGGCAAAAACGGGGTTGGCAAAAGCTCTCTGTTTGATGCCTTCGGATTTCTTGCCGATTGCCTCAAGTCTGGTGTTGAAGAGGCTTGTGATGCTCGTGGTCGTGGTGGATTCCGGAAAATTGTGTCTCAGGGCCAAGATGATCTAATCGAGTTCGAAATCTACTACAAGGAGGACAAAACAGCCCGCCCGATCACCTATGAGCTGTCGATCGCTCTCGATGAAAAAGAGCGGCCCTATGTGTTCAAGGAGCGGCTTCGGCAGCGCCGGAAAGGTCAGAAACATGGCAGACCATTTTCTTTTCTTATTCTGAACGACGGTAAAGGGGTTGTTTGGAAGGAGGAGAAAGAGGGGCGTGATGAGGCGGGAGGTCTTGATCTGTTCGGACTGATGCAATCCCTGAAATCCGGTGAATCTGGCGAAGAATCCAGAGATATTGAGGTTGTCGAGCTGGAGGATCGTCGTAAACTTGGCATTGCAACGCTCGGTTCACTGAAACAGCATCCGAGAATTTCATCGTTCCGCAGCTTTATCGAAGGCTGGTATCTGAGTTACTTTACGCCTGATGCAGCACGCAGCATGCCGCTTGCCGGACCGCAGCGCCATCTGAACATTCATGGGGATAATCTCGGAAACGTCGTGCAGTTTATGGAGCGGGAGCATCCCGGCCGGTTTCAGGGTATCCTCGACCGAATTGCCGAAAAGATTCCCGGAATCGACAGGATTGATACTGAAAGAACCAATGACGGTCGCCTGTTGCTGAAATTCAACGATAAAGGTTTCACGGACCCGTTTTACGCGCAGCAGATGTCTGACGGCACCCTGAAGGTTTTTGCTTACATGCTGTTGCTGGAAGATCCGACTCCGCCCCCGTTTTTATGTATCGAAGAACCGGAGAATGGTCTGTACCATAAACTGCTTGAATCGCTGGCAAAAGAGTTCCGGGAACATGCAACCGGGCGAAAAGGCGGCTCGCAGGTGTTTATAACAACGCATCAGCCCTATTTTGTCGATGCTCTTGAGCCGGACGAGGTATGGATTCTTGAAAAGGGGCCCGATGGTTTTTCTGTCATACGCAGGGCGAGCGACGATGCTATTGTACAGAGCATGGTAGCCGAAGGGTTGCCGTTGGGAGGACTCTGGTACAGCGATTATCTGGACAGGAGGTAAGTGGATGCATTTCCAGATTCTCGTTGAAGACCAGTCAGGCAAAAAAACGCTCGATATTCTTGTTCCCGGAATCATCGGGAGCCCTCATACCTTCCTTGTTCATCCTTACAAAGGGATCGGGCATATCCCGAAAGGGCTTACGGCAAAGAGCGACGCAGGCAAGCGTATTTTGCTCGATCAGCTTCCTCGTCTCTTACGAGGTTATGGTCAGGCGTTTGCACACTATCCCGACGATTGCCCGGCTGCGGTTATTTTTGTTTGTGATCTCGATGACAAGTGCCTGAAAGTTTTTCGTCAGGAGCTCGATGCTCTTCTGAATGCCTGTGATCCCCGTCCCAAGACTCGCTTCTGTCTCGCTGTCGAAGAGGGTGAGGCATGGTTTCTTGGAGATATTCCGGCAGTGAAAGCCGCTTATCCGAAAGCGAAAGATGCGGTGCTGAGTGAATACCGTCATGACAGTATCTGTGGTACATGGGAGCTTCTGGCAGATGCGGTGTATCATGGTGGCGCCTCGGCGCTTGAAGCCAGAGGATGGCGGGCGGTTGGTGACGAGAAGTCGAAGTGGGCTGAAACCATCACTCCGCACATGGATGTACTGAATAATGCATCCCCGAGTTTTGCATATTTCCGTGAAAAGTTGCTTGAACTTGTCTCGTTAACAGGTGAGTAAGGAGTTTTTAGATTTGTCTTTGATACCGATACCGGGGCTGATGATTTCGGCTTCGTGGAAGAGTGCAGGGAAGACCACGGTGAGCCTGGGGCTGCTCCGGCTTCTGGCTGAAAAGGGTTTGCCGGTGGTCAGCTTCAAGAAGGGGCCGGACTATATCGATCCGATGTGGCACCGGGTGGCAAGCGGAAGCGAGTGTTACAACCTCGATACCTGGATGATGGGTGGGGATGCCTGCCGGGAGACCTTTGCTCGGGGGTGTGCCCTGAAAGCGGACAGTTACGCGCTGGTCGAAGGGAATCACGGATTGCATGACGGCATGGATATGGCTGGCTCTGACAGCAGCGCCGGTCTTGCCGACCTGCTCGGTCTGCCGGTTCTTCTCGTGGTCGATGGTCGCCGGGTGAACCGTGGTGTGGCGGCCCAGGTGCTTGGCCTTCAGGCGATGCCGCCGAAGGTCAGGATTGCCGGGGTGATCCTGAACCATGTCGCCAGCTCACGTCAGGAGTCGAAGCAGCGCCAGGCCATCGAAACCTTCTGCAAGGTGCCCGTGCTGGGGGCGATTCCGTCTGACGCATCCCTGCTCCTTCCCGAACGCCATCTCGGGCTGGTGACGGTTGCTGAGTCCCCTGATGCCGAAGCTTTTATCCGATCGGCGGCTGAGCAGGTGGAACGTCATTGCGATCTCGATGCCATCACCGCTCTTTTCCAGAGAACCTTCCTGCCGCCTTTTCCGGCAGACAGTCGCCCCAGCGCTGAACCATCGGCGGCAAAAGTGAAGATCGGGGTTTTCCGTGATGCCGCATTCTGTTTCTACTATCCCGACAATCTCGATGCGCTCAGGTGTGCCGGGGCAGTACTGGTGTTCATTGACACCTTTTCTTCCGGGTCTCTTCCTGACATCGATGGTCTCTATATCGGTGGCGGTTTTCCTGAATCCTTTTTTGAGGAACTGAGCGGCAATACCGGCCTCAGCAAGGATGTGCGTGAACGGATCGAGGCGGGAATGCCAGCCTGGGCTGAATGTGGCGGGTTGATCTGGCTGTGTCGAAGTGCCACGCGGGATGGGCGGCGGTGGCCGCTCGCGGGTGTGCTTCCGGTCGATATCGACTATCAGCGAAAACCGGTCGGATGCGGATACCTCGAACTCGAAAGCCGGGAGAATTCTGCATGGTTTCTGAAGGGCGAACGGCTTCGGGCTCATGAATTTCACTACTCAAAACCGGCAGATGGTACGCCGGGGCTCTCCTGTCAGTTCGATGTTCTGAAGGGATTTGGTCTGACGGGGCGGGATGATGGTATTCTGTACCGGAACCTGTTTGCCTCTTATGCACATTTTCATGCAGCGGCAAATCCGCATTGGGCTGAACGTTTTTTCAACCTCGCCAGCCGGTTCCAGGCTGACGTCTCATCTGAAATTGCCGTATAACCGCTACTGTCCCGGGCTTCCCGAGGTACGGCTAATTTTCCCGAAAGCTTGATTCATTCGTGTAATTTTGCTAATTACAATACTTCGTGGTTAAAACAGGGTTAACTACGTCGTGCATGACCATCTGACATAACTTCCGTTATAGCTTTCCCGGAAATTCCGGGATACCGGGAAGAGATTCTTTTCAGGATTCTCGTTTCCCTGGAGGGCAGGTTATGGTTAAAATGACCAGTACGGAGCGCCTTCTGAAAGATCAGAAGGCTTCGGGTTTTCTGGTTGCATGGGTGGAGAGCCATGGTTAAAAATTCGGGTGGCGTTTTCAGTGTCGCTCTGTGTGTATTCAGGGTTAACATCATACTCTCAACAAGGAGAACATAACATGGCAATCGAAATCAATGGCGTGAGCTGCGAGACCGACGAGAACGGTTATTTGGTCAATCTGGACGACTGGACTGAGGAAGTTGCGGTCAAGATCGCCGAGGGCGAAGAT
>JAAXWL010000126.1 GCA_013334975.1 Chlorobiaceae bacterium | reverse complement strand
ATCTCGACAAAAGCGACATGCGCCCCGGTATCGTGCACCGGCTCGACAAAGACACCTCGGGGCTCATCATCGTCGCCAAAAATCCCGTCGCCCTGCACAAGCTCGCCTCCCAGTTCGCCCGGCGACAGGTGGAAAAGGTCTACAAGGCGATCGTCTGGGGGGTGCCGACGCCCGACTCCGGCATGATCAGAACCAACATCAGCCGCTCGCACAAAAACCGAAAAGTGATGGCCAACTTCCCTTTTGAAGGGGCAGAAGGCAAACACGCCATCACCGGCTACCAGGTGGTCGAAAACCTCGAATACTTCTCCCTCCTCGACGTGACCCTGCATACCGGGCGTACGCACCAGATCAGGGTGCATCTGCAACATCTCGGCCACCCGATCTTCGGCGACGAAACCTACGGCGGAGCGACACCGCGAACGCTCCCCTTCAGCAAAAGCGAGCAGTTCACCCGCAACCTGCTCGACCTGATACCACGCCAGGCGCTCCATGCCGAAACGCTCCGCTTCCACCAGCCCACCACCGGCGAACCCCTCGCCTTCACCGCCCCCCTGCCGGCAGACATGCAGGCCGTACTCGAAAAAATCAGGATCATCATCAAGCCAGGCAACCAGAACTGAAGGCGGTTTACACCTGACAACCGATTATTGTCGCCCCCTTTCTTGTATATTACAGGCATCTGACGCTGACGCTGAGGAAATCTGACGTCAGAGTCCTGAAAGCTCAGTTTTCTTCAATCCCCGGAAAGCCACCACGCTCCGGAAGACGAACAGATCATGAAAGTCATCGCCATCAACGGCAGCCCTCGCCCGGCAGGCAACACCTCGATCATGCTGAAAACCCTCTTTGAGGTGCTCACCGAAGAGGGGATCGAAACCGAACTGCTCCAGGTCGGCGGCACCGACATCAGGGGTTGCAAGGCCTGTTACGCCTGTATCAAATCGAAAAACGGCCACTGCTCGACCACCGGCGACGTATTCAACGACCTCTTTGACAAAATGGTCGAGGCCGACGGCATAATCCTCGCCTCGCCCACTTACTTCGCCGACATCACCCCCGAACTGAAGGCGCTGATCGACCGCTCGGGCTTCGTTTCGCGGGCCAACGGAGGACTCTTCCGCCACAAAGCCGGAGCAGCGGTGGTCGCACTCAGGCGGGGCGGCGGCATCCACGCCTACGACAGCATCAACCACCTCTTCGGCATCTGCCAGATGTTCACAGTCGGTTCAACCTACTGGAACTTCGGCTTCGGTGGGCGTGAGGCCGGCGACGTGGTCAATGATACCGAAGGGCTCGACAACATGCGCGACCTCGGGCGCTCGATGGCCTTCCTGCTCAGAAAGCTCAACAACCAGTAAGTCATAACAGTCATCAACCTCCCCCATGCCAAGTTACCGTCTGCCTGCCCGTCTGTGCCTTGCCGCTTGTCTGCTTCTCGCTCCGGAGTCGCTCCTCCTGGCCGGAAGCAAGGCGAATATGGATGCCCCCTCCTCGAAGGTTGTCGAGACCCTCTGCGGCCAGGAGGTCGCCGACCCCTACCGCCCTCTCGAAAACCTCAAAGACCCGGAGGTCGCGGCATGGTACCAGCGTGAGTCAGATCAGGCCCGGGAGGTGCTCGACGCCATCCCCGGACGCAACGAGCTGATCGCCAGGATGCACGAGTTCGACAAGCGCCGACCGGAGAAGATCTTCGACCTCTCGATCACCGACGACGACGGCTACTTCTACCTCAAGCAGACGCCCGCCGACGAAACCGGCAAGCTCTTCTTCCGGCAGGGGTACAAGGGCAGGGAGCGACTGCTTTTCGATCCCGCCACCTACAAAAGCAAAAGCGGCGAAACCTTCGTCATCAGTGAGGTCGCGCCCAGCATTGACGGTTCGAAGGTGGTTATCGGCCTCTCGCCGAACGGTTCGGAAGATGCAATCCTGTTCATCATGGAGGTCAGCACCGGACGAATCTACCCGGAGCGAATCGACCGTGGACGCTTCGCCTCACCGTCGTGGCTGCCGGACGGCAAATCGTTTTTCTACAACCGCATGAACAGCGCCGACCCGCAGGACAAGGATCGCCAGAAAGACACCCGCGTCTGGCTGCACCGCGTCGGCGCCAACCCGGCCACCGACCGCGAGATATTCTCACGCACCCATAACCCCGAACTTTCGATCAGGGCCGAAGACATTCCATCGGTCGTTTACGACAAAAAGAGCCGCCGCCTCTTCGCGTTCGTTGGCAGCGTCGATCCGAGGATCACCGCATGGTACGCCCCTCTGGAGTCACTGAAAAAACCGGCGATAGCCTGGAAAACACTGTTCCACCCCGAAGACGAGGTGTACGATTTCTCCCCGACCCAGAGCGACCTCTACCTCTTCACCCCGAAAAACGCGCCCCGCTTCAAGGTGCTGAAAACCCCGATCGACCGTCCCGACCCGGCAACAGCCGTTACCATCATCCCGGAACCGAAAGAGGCCACCCTGTCGGGCATCGCGCTCACTAACCAGGGTATTTTTTACAGCGAGTCGATCAACGGCGTTCATGAAGATCTGTTCCGGCTCGGGTATGATGGAGGGAAGCCAGACAAGATCGAAACCCCTTTCGAAGCAGGCACCCTGGCCCTCACCTCCAAAGGGTTCGACAAGCCTGAGCTGTGGGCCGTCATGGCCGGCTGGGACCACGATTTCCGCCGCTTCCGCTACGACAGCAGGAACCGTCACTTCATCGACGAAACCCTCTCATCGAAGGCCAGCTACCCGGAGTACGGAAACCTCGAAGTCCGGGAGGTGATGGTACCCTCGCACGACGGCGTTCGGGTGCCGCTGTCACTGGTGTACAACCGCACCATGACCAGAAACGGCAAAAACCCCGTGCTGATCTACGGTTACGGAGCCTACGGCAACGCAATCACCCCCTTCTTCAGCCCCTCCCTGCTGCTCTGGACGCACAACGGTGGTATCCTCGCCGTAGCTCACGTGCGTGGCGGCGGTGAACTTGGCGACGACTGGCACAAGGCTGGCCAGAAAACCACCAAGCCCAACACATGGAAAGACCTCATCGCCTGCGCCGAATACCTCGTGAAAGAGAACTACACCTCACCGAAGCATATCGCCATCAACGCAGCCAGTGCGGGCGGCATCCTCGTAGGCCGCGCCATGACCGAACGCCCCGACCTCTTCGCCGCCGTCATGCCGCAGGTGGGTGTGCTCAACGCCCTCCGAGGCGAACAGTCCCCGAATGGCCCGGTCAACGTGCCTGAATTCGGCACCGCAAGCGACCCCGTCGAGTGCAAAGCGCTCATCGAGATGGACGCCTACCTGAAAATCCGCGACGGCGTCAGCTACCCCGCCACCCTCATCACCGCCGGCATGAACGACCCCAGAGTCCCCGCATGGCAACCCGGCAAATTCGCCGCCCGCCTGCAGGAAGCCACCGCCTCCCAAAAACCGGTACTCTTCTTCACCGACTACAAAGCCGGCCACGGCATCGGCGACACCAAAACCAAGCAATACGAATCACTCGCCGACATGCTCAGCTTTGGGCTTTGGCAGACAGGTGGGGGGGAAGGGGGAAACAGGAAATAGGTCATATAGGTCGTATAGGAGAAGACTCCGGAACGAGGGATTCAAGCAGGTGCGGGGTGATTTGTAGGGGGGGCAGTCCCGACATGTCGGGACTGCCCTTCAGTGACGATAGAAGATGAGTGTATCATTGATAAGTCGGTATCGGTATCCAAATCGCTATCGTTTTTTCTTTCACTCTCCACTCTCCACTCTCCACTGTCCACTGTCAACTATCCACTGTCAACTATCCATTATCCATTCCTGAGAAAATAATGTACTGTTGGCGTACCATGATCTCCTTTTTTCGATTTGGATACCGATTTCGATACCGATTTGGACAATTCACGTGCCAGCACCTTTTTTTATCGGTATCCAAATCGGTATCGGTATCCAAATCGGATTTCATTTGGAATCTCGATTCAATGCAATACCGAACTTAATTTCTGTCTCCGTTGACCAGCTCACTCGATCAATGAGTTTCTGGTTCAGTGAGAAGAACGCCGTTCTTTGCTTGTTATCAATTCTCCATTTTCAGATTGTCAGATATCAGAGTATCAGAAATCAGATTTTCAGGGTTTCAGGATTGGGACTGGGGCAGACAACACGAAAACCGTAGAGGCTGCCGCCGCTGCCCGGATCGAGGTTGACGCGGGCCCGACAACGCAGAAGCTCAGATCCGCTGCCCCACGAGCCGCCGCGCAACGCACGGGCACCTGGGTAGTCTTTACGGCCGTACAGGTTCTCCTGCCACTCCCAGAGGTTGCCTGCCATATCGTAAAGCCCCTCTGGAGTCGCGCCTTCGGGGTAACTGCTTACCGGTGTAGTAGCGCCAATATTGCTCTTGTCATAATTGGCCAGTTTCGGCGTTGGCTCGGCATTACCCCACGGGTATGCTCTCTTCTCCTTTCCGGCTGCGGCCCACTCCCACTCGGGTTCATTGGGTAAACGGTAGATATCGCTCTTTTCCCCTTTGCTTTCCACGAGCGACAGCCACAGGCAATAGGAGCGGGCGGCATACCAGGTTATGCTGACCACCGGCTGGTCATCACCACCGAATTTCCGGTCATCGTCTTCGCGTGAACGAAACAATCCGGCAAGATCGTTTTTTCCCTTCTTCAGATATTCTGCAAATCCTGTATCCCATGTTCGGTTGTTCGCGATTCCCTGCAATGCCTCCATGAACCCCGATGCCGGAAAAAGCGCCTCGTATTCCGGATTTTTCGATTGCAGGTAGTCGATAAAGCGCCGGTAGAGGCTGTTGGTCACCGGATATTTGGCGAAAAACGTATCGGGAATATTGGTTCCGTTGCCCGGAATCAGGATGTAACGGGCATCCTTCTCGAAAGGATTTTCGAAGAATGGCTCCAGAACACCCGATTTTCCGATCATGGGCATGGCGGTTTTCCTGCTCGATACGTTTTCTTTTCCTGTCCGGTTGTTTAACGAAACATATACCTCTCTTGCCTTATCCATCAACTTCCTGTTCTTTGTAAGCCCGCTTTTAAGAAAATTCTGCAAAGCAACAATGGCTTCGGGCATAGCGGTTTCGTTCAGGCAATCGAGCAACATGAACTGCCGAGCCGCCGTGTTGGGCTGAAGCAGGCGACAGCACAGCGCATCGACTTTTCGAAGCGGGGCCTCGTCGATAAGGGAGAAGAGCAGCAACCGCTGTTCCTGGCTCCATTCGAGATCGAAGCGCTCGTCGAAGAGCTTGTCCATCACGAGATCGAAGGTTTCCGCATCGGCATTGGCCATGAAGGTGCGCAGCATCTCATCCGACCACCCCGCGCCGAAACCGGCCACCAGAGCATCGAAATAGTCCGGATCACGCAAAACCTTACGCACCAGATCGACTCCGGCCAGATACTCCCGGAAGGTCTTGTGCCGGAACAGATAGGTTTTCGAGTGGGTTCCGAGTTCGACCAGCAAGGCCGCCCGATCGACCAGGTGTCGGCCGAACTCATCCGCCGGTGGCGGGGTGAAGTTGCGGCCAACCATGCCGTCGAGTTCCTTCTGCATCCTCTCGTGCATCTGTTCGCGACCGACTTCGTCCTTTTTCAGCTCCTCCTGCATCCAGAGCGCAACCGGCTCAAGCACCATCCGCGACCGCTCGGCGCTCATCGGGGCCTTCATATCCTTGTGCTTGTCCCGAAGTTCCAGCAGGTAGTCGAGCACGGAGCTGTAGAGCTTTTCACGGGTTTCGGGCAGGTACTCGTCACGCTTCCAGAGAATGGCCATGATCTGGAGAATCATCGGAATAGCCGCGATCTGCTTCAACCCCCGGTTCTTCTCCTCCTTCAGATGCGCGATGATCTTCACTGTTTTCGCTTCGGCTTTGGCATTGGCCATCTCCGGCCACTCCTCTGCCGAAATACCCTCGTCCGGCGTGTCGCGCAACAGGGCGGCATTGAACCAGTTCTTCAGAAAGCGCTCCTGCTGTTCAGCGGTGAAATCGAGCACATCGACCTGCTCATAATCGGCTTGCAGTTCCACCCCGTCCTCCTTGCGATAACCGGAACGGCGAGAGGTAATGACGAAGCGAACATGCTCGAACCCGCTCCACGCACCGTCGATCCAGCCGCACATCTTTTTCCGCTCCTCGGAAACGCCGATCTCATCAAGTCCGTCAAACAGCACGAGGGTATTGCCGGAACCAAGCCAATGCTCGAAAGCCGCCGCATTGATCGTCCGGTGATGCCGCTTTGCCCACAAGGCAAGATTCTCCGGCAACGAGCGCTCCTGCTCAACCTCTCGCAACGGCAGATAAAACACATTGACTGGCGCTTTGAAACCAAGTCGGTCAAAGCGCGAACCGTCGAGGCAGGAGAGCGCATAATATTGCAGCAGCGTTGTTTTCCCGGCCCCGGCATCGCCAATCACGAGCAGCATCCGCCGATGTTCGAAGGCAAGCTTCATAACCCTGTCCGGCTCAGGCGCCTGTTCGCCAAACCGCACTTTCGGTATTCCCTTTTCAAGTGATGTCGGCGAATCATGCCGCCTTGAAAAACGCAACGGTACGAAAGTCTGCTCATCGAGATTCACATCGATTCGCTCGATACCCGGCAACCCAAGAATACGAATCGTCCCAAGTTCATTTTTCAACGCAGTCTGGTAACGATGCAA
>JAAXWL010000125.1 GCA_013334975.1 Chlorobiaceae bacterium | reverse complement strand
GGGATGAGGGATGAGGGATGAGGGATGAGGGATGAGGGATGAGGGATGAGGGATGAGGGATGAGGGATGAGGGATGAGGGATGAGGGATGAGGGATGAGGGATGAGGAATGGGTAATGGGGGATGAGAATGGATAACAGGCAAAGAACGGCGTTCTTCTCAGTGAACCAGAAACTCATTATCGAGTGACGGGTGATTTGTAGGGGCAGTCCCGACATGTCGGGACTGCCCTCAGTGACGAGAGAGGATGAGGGTATAATTGTTAAATCGGTGTCGGTATCGAAATCGATATCCAAATCGAAAAAAGAAAATCATAGTACGTCAACAGTACATGATTTTCTTGGGAATGGATAATGGATAGTTGAAAAATCGGAGTCGGTATCGGAATGGAAAAGGAAGAGCATCGTGTCGTGTCAACGGTAAATATTCAGAATTTCCTTTATCAACGAAATCGGTATCCAAATCGGTATCGGTATCGAGTTTCACTTTGCTGAGACTAAAGAAAAACTCACCGAATAATCGATTTCGATACCGATACCGATTTCGATCTGGATAAATCAATGGCTTAACAAATAATACGTTAGTTTAAGCTTGACACAACAATAGGGATGACTGAATGTTCAGGGTGCCATCCCGGAGAGAAACCTTCCTGCAGCACGATTCGCGTTATCTGACAGAAACTTTATGAATTAGCAGCGGCAGGAGGCAGTTGCGCACTTTGTTTTGGCGCCGGTCGCCAGCCGGTGGGTGCGGGTTCGATGGTGCTTTCGACGAGGTTCATGTTGCTGATGAGGAGTGTGCGTGAAGGATGGTGGCGAACGAGCTCGTAGTCGTGCGTGCCGATGATGACGCTGATTCCTTTGGCGTTTATTTTTTTAAAGTATTCGAGGATTTCGATCGAGGTGTCGGGGTCGAGGTTGCCCGTTGGTTCATCGGCGATGATGATGGCCGGCTCCCCGACCAGGGCTCGGGCGATAACCACCCGTTGCTGTTCTCCGCCTGAAAGATTCAGCGGCATCATTTTTGCGGTCTGTTCAAGCCCGACTTCTCGCAAGGCGGCTATGACCTTCTCTTTAATGAGGGCGTTTTTGGTACCGGTTACCTTGAGCACGAATTCGAGGTTTTCGTAGACGTTCCTGTCCTCGAGAAGCCTGAAGTCCTGGAAGACAATGCCGAGTTTTCGCCTGAGCAGGGCGATTTTTCCTTTTTTTATGGCTCTGGAGCTGAAGCCGTTGACGACGACTTCTCCTTGAGAAGGTTTGACCTCCATGTAAAGCGATTTGAGTAGCGTGGTTTTGCCACTGCCGCTACGACCAATGATGTAGACGAATTCGCCGGGTTGAATTGAAAAGTTAAGGTTCCGGAAAACCGGTTTCTTTCGAATGTCGATATCGGTATTGACGAAGGAGATCATGGTGGTTATGGGGTTGTCATTCTGTTCCTGGCGATGGTACAGGCGAGCATGGTGGCTTCGTAAAAACTGCGTTCCGAAGAGATTCCCTGACCAGCCTTGTCGAATCCGGTGCCGTGATCAGGCGAGGTTCTGACGATGGGCAGGCCGAGCGTGACGTTGATTCCGGTGTCGAAGGCGAGCACCTTGAAGGGCAGGAGTCCCTGGTCGTGGTACATGGCGACGATGAGGTCGTAATCCCTGTATCGTTTGGCTCCGAAAAAACCGTCTGCCGGAAATGGGCCTTCGAGCCGGATTGAAGATGCGAGGCGTTCAACGCATGGGCGGATGACTGAAGCCTCTTCGTCGCCCATGACGCCGCCGTCCGAGGCGTGAGGGTTCAGTCCGAGTACGGCAATTTTTGGCTTTTCGAGACGGAAATCACGCTGCATCGATCTGGCAAGCGAGATGAAGAAGTGGTCGAGATCGATCGTTCTGATGAGTCCGGGTACTCTGGAGAGTGGTTCGTGGATCGTGGCAAGCGCTACGTTGAGGAGCGAAACGGGATCGACGAAGAGCATGATCGGTGATGGGACACCAAAAAAGGTCGCAAGGAAATCGGTGTGGCCAGAGTTGCGGTATCCAGCCAGAGCTATGGCTTCTTTGTTGATCGGCGCGGTTACCAGAGCGTCGCAGATGCCATCACGACAGAGTGCAGCGGCCGCTTCGAGCGAACGCATGGCGATCTCTCCCGCGCTTTTCGAGATGGTGCCGGGATCGATGGCGTCAGGCTCTGCCACGCTCAGGACGGGGAGTACTCCATATTGCTGCGTGAGCGTTCTGATTGCAGCGGTATCGTCGATCGGTTGCAGGCGTACCGGCAGATCGAGCCGGTTACGGTAATACTCTAAAGCTTTGAGTGACCCGACGGCCATGTACGTCTGGTTTTCAGACTGGAGTCTGAGAACACTTTTCAGGATAATTTCAGGGCCGATGCCATGGATGTCGCCGGTCGAGAAAACAAGTCGCATGTTCAGAGCCTCTTGTATGCGGTTGCGATCTTTTCATCCTTCTTGACACCAAGCGAGGCCAGCCAGAAGAGTACCGGCTCGGGTAGCAGCATGAAGAGTCCTCCGCCAGGGGTGAAGCTGATCGCAGGGCTCTTTGTTTCAAGATATTGTTTGAGGAAGTGACCGCCGACGAGGCCGGAAAAGAGGTCTGCCGCAAAAAGGGCGACGCAGAGAACAATAAGCGTCAATTGGAGTTTGCGGTTTTTGAACATGAAGATGGTTGCCAGCGATACGATACCGGTAAGGGGAGAGAGCAGCCCTCCGGTCAGACTTCCTGCGGTGACTATCAGACCGGCCCCCTGAACATCCATAAAATCGCCGAAGTGGATGACCTGACCGGCAGAAAAGGTCCAGAAGGGCATCGTCATGCTGCCGACGGCAAGCAGTGCAGCAACGAAGAGGTAGAGGGTTTGAATTCTGCTGAACATGGTTTGTGTTGTTTTCCTAAAGGTTCAGAAACAAAAGTCCAGGGAGGTGTCCTGAAGAGAGGTAGATCAAGATTTCGTTGGGCAATATTGTGCCAAAGCCTTGGTAATGATGCTGGTGGCTCCGAGTTTGGAGCGAACGTATGCTACGGCAATATGTCCGGTGCGTCTCCGGTAACCGGCATTTTCCATAAGACCAGTCAGCTCGTTCCGGAGATCCTGTTCATTGTTCACGACGATTCCGCCTGCGGCTTCGACCAGACCTGTGGCTTCGGGTGAGTTGCTGTATCGCGGCCCCAGGAGCACCGGGATGCTGTGTGCCGCGGGTTCGATGGTGTTGTGGACATTGACGCCGAAAGCTCCTCCTACGTATGCGATTGAAGCGATGGAATAGAGCTCGGCAAGGTAACCAGTCTGGTCGACGACCAGCACCTGTGTTTCAGGATTGAAGTTCTCTGGTATCGAGCTGATTGTTACAGCGTCAATGTTTTTTTTGCGGAGATCATTGATCAGTCGTTCGATGTTCTGGCGATCTACCTGGTGTGGAACCAGGACAAGACTGAGTCTTTTTTGCTGGGTGAGCCATGCTGGTACCAGGATCGATTCGTCCGGTTCCCAGGTGCTTCCGCCGACCAGTACCATTCTGCCCTGGAACAGGGGTTTGAGTTTCGAAGCCTGTTCTGCGCTGTTATTTTTTCTTTCGACTACCTGGTCGAACCGGGGATCGCCAGCTCTCTGGACGTTTTGGCAGCCGAACCGGTCACGGAACGCTTTACGGTCCTTGTCGCTGATTGTCAGGATGAGGTCGAAGAGGGAGAAAAGCTGCCGGTAGAATCCCTTGAGGCTCCGTTTCAGATAGGGGGAGCCTGCCGGAAGGGTGGCTGCGGCAAGAACCATTTTCGCGCCACTTTTTTTGATGGCTTCGAGGTGGTTCGGCCAGAAGTCATAGCGCATCAGCAAGAAGATGTTCGCACCAATCAGGGAGGCCAGTTTTTTTGCGTTTTCGGGTGTGTCGACTGGCAGGTAGAAGACCGCAGCAGCATCGGGATAGTTTTTTCTTGCCTCGTATCCCGATTCCGAGAAGAATGAGACCACAAGATCCATTCCAGGTATGGTTTTGCGCAGTTCGGTGATTATCGGACGAGCTTGCTCGAACTCACCGACTGACGAGGCATGGACCCAGAGTCTGCAAGAGGATTTCGGTAGAGCGTTCAACTTTTTTTCAAGCTCAGGGAAAAGGTTTATGCGGACCTTTTCGAGAGTTTTCAGCTTTGGAAAGCGCGATGAGAGCAGGCGTAGTACAGTCGGCTGAAGAGGGGACGAGAGCCGGTAGGCGATGAGGGCTAATGATGGCATGGTCATTGAAAAAATAGAGAATCTTTATACAAGGTAAGAAAAAATAGCGATATGATAGAAGTATTGCCGGAGGTTCTGAAGGCAGCGTTGCTGTTGCGTCCATTTCAGAAAGAAGGCGAAGTCAACGCTGAAGGATAGAAGATGAAGGGAAGAAGAGTGTTTGTGGGTTTGCCAGTGTGTGAGGCCTTGATTGAAACGGTCGATACGTTCAGGCGAAAACATGATGATCTGAAGGTCAGGTGGACGAGACCTGAAAACCTGCACCTTACGATGGTTCCTCCGTGGCAGTGTAGTACTGTCGAGGCGGCTTGTCGTGCGCTTGGTGCAGTTTCTTCAGACCAGGCACCTTTTCATGTGGCTTTTGATCTCGTTTCGTTTGGCCCGGACAGGCGTTGTCCGAGGCTTGTCTGGGCGACAGGATCAGCACCGTCGGGTATGGCAGAGTATGCAGGGAAACTGGTTATGGCGACCGTCATGCCGGGGGAATCCCGGAAGAGGTTTCTTCTTCACCTGACCATCGCACGATTCAATTCACATGATTTTAAAGTGATGGGAACCCGCCTATTGCACGAACCGGTAGCGTGGGCCTGCATGTTCGACACGCTTTGCCTCTATGAATCGATTCTCAAACCCGCCGGCGCGGAGTACCGGGAGCTTTGCCGGTTTGGACTGACAGGTGATGGATTGGCGTGCGATCGATGATGTCTGGTGAAACGTCATGCTTAAACTGACGTATGATACAGAGCCATTGATTGTAATCCGGATCGGTATCGGTATCGAAATCGATTTTTTATAATGAAAGCAGAAAACATGATTTTGGATTTATCAGTTTAATTATCAAATGGTTATGAAAATAAACCACAAAGCCAGGTGAGTTATAATCAGCCTCTTCAAGTGGAATCCGATACCGATTTCGATGATAAAATAAATCAGACTATTTGCTGTTGACGCGACACTCTCATGTGTTCTGTTGTTGTATGAGAAACAAAACTTGTTATGATAATATTGGTTTCTTAGTTTGCCCCTTATGAAGGTTTCGATCATTGAATGTCAGGATGTCAAGAAGAGATCAACGAGGACGGGGGAAATGAAAAAGAAAAACGATGCAGGAGAGAGTGCGGAAAAGATGGTTCAGGATATGGGTTCATCTTCGGAACCTGCTGACCCTGAAAGTCAACATCTCAAAGATCTTTCCATCGAGTTAACTGTGTTGAGTGAGAAGCAGATGTTGCGTGAAATGCACTCTCAGCCGCCGAAAAAGTTTGAGGAGGAGGTTAATCGGCTCTTCTCAAAGCATAGTGAGACTGATGAAAAACGGCATCCTGCAAAAAAAACCGGGTCAAGGGTCAGGCCGGTGAATCCGGGCAAGGCTTTATCTCTGAAAGAAACGCAGGTTCCAGCGCAGGATCGCAGGGCGTTGGCCACCATGGTGATGAACCTTTTCGATCACTGGAATCTATCGACCGAGGATCAGGCCAGCCTGCTTGGTCTCGGGCTCTCCAACAGAGCGGCGTTGACCCGGTATCGTAAAGGCGAGCCTGTCGGAACAAGTCGCGATCAGTACGAGCGGGTTGGTCACCTTCTGGCGATTCACAGAAATTTGAGGGCCTTGTTTCCTGAAAATCGTGATCTTGCATATCGCTGGATGTCTCTCAGAAACAGGGCTATTGATAATTATACGCCAGTCGGGGTCATACGGGAGAAGGGGTTTGCCGGGCTGTTGATGGTTCGTTCTTACCTTGATCGTGCTCTTGTTTCCTGATTATGGATAAACTTTTTTCCGAAATCACGAAACTGGACGTTCACCAGTCACTTTTCCGTACTATCGTCTCAATGCCGGATGAAAAAATTCGTTCGATGATCTGAGTGATAATCAGGCTGACTGGTCTCTGGCGCAAACGGTGGCGTCTGTTGTGAATCCGATGGGTTACTCATCATTCGAACCTGAAATCTTTTGTGCTTTTGAGGAGGCTGAGTGGTTCAATGCCATTCTCTGGCCATTCAGGAACAGGCAGACAAGCCGTTTTTCAGATGGCTCGTTCGGCGTCTGGTACGGCAGCGATGCTGTCGAAACGACGGTGTATGAGACGCTGTACCACTGGTTGCACGGATTTCTTGCTGATGCCGGTCTCGAAAACGAGAGTGTCGATATCCGGCGCCAACTCTTTACCGTGTCTTGCCGGGCCGGGTTGCTTGATTTCCGTCCGGCGGTCAGGAGCTATCCGCAGCTTCTCCACAAGAGCGATTACAGCTTTACCCGGAGTATCGGAAGCCGTCTCCATCGGGAAGGTCATCCGGGGCTGGTGACTTTTTCGGCCCGGCATTCAGGCGGGCTGAATTATGTCGTGCTTAATCCGGCTGTTCTGTCTGAACCGCAGCGCCACGGTTCTCTCATCTATCGACTTCAAAACGGAATCATGAAGATCATCGAAGAGTTGTCTGGC
>JAAXWL010000124.1:2354-6714 GCA_013334975.1 Chlorobiaceae bacterium | reverse complement strand
GGGTCATACCCCAGCGCTTCAGATACTCGCCGACCGTTCGTAATGCCAGGATGATGCCATATTTTTTCTGAATAAGTTCACGCACGCCTATTCGCTCCCACAGCACAAACGGTATTTTAAGCTGATCAGGAGTATGATCGCGAATGGTGTTGACAATAGCGCGTCAGAAGCATTTGTTCGCCAAGACGCCGACCACGTCGTCCAAGTTCAAGCGCCTCATAGCCCCCGTTTGAAAACGCTTGGCACCATTTGACAACATGTTGGCGTGAAACATCGAGCGCCTTGGCCGTTGCTCTTTGTGTAAAACTATTTTTGAATACCATGTCAACTGCCTTTATGCGAAGCAGTTTCTGTTGATCCGTTGTATATGATCGTGCATCATTATTTTTCATAATTGCTAGTATGGCAATTATAAATCAAAAGTCACCTATTTGAATGCCGGATTAGTAAATCATCCTGTAAAGGTGAAAAATCGCTCGGTTTTTCCGACCGCCCTTATGCCGATCTTCCCGAACAGAAAATCACCTTCCTGCCCCTTTACAGCACCTTCGCCTCAACACAATCCCAACAGGAGAGCGGTCCCCCGACCTGTCGGGATTGCCATTTTCCCTTCCGTATGGTCAACCCCCTCTGGTTGACCTGCCACGTCACATGACAATCTGAAGGCTCAAAAGACATCATCGCTTCAGATTGCGATAAAAATTCTCATGCGGACCGATCGTTTCCAGATAAATCAGCCGGAAACTCTCTTCTATGGTGTATCCAAGCAGGTACAACTGATCGTTGCTGCGAAATTTGTAAACAAAAAGGGCCGCCAGATCACCCTTTTTGCGCTCACCGATCTGCGGATTCTCACGAACCACATCAACGGCAGCATCGACATCTGCAACTGTATTATCATGAAGCTTTTTATACTGCCGGGCAAATCTGCGGGTCTGCATTACCGACCAGCTCAGTTACCAGCACTCCTCGCAACAAACACGGTTGCCTTGTCATGAGGTTCAGCCAACGATGCCAGAGATTCAGCAACAAAACTAACCGGCAGATCCGGATTATCCAGTGCCGCACGGCCAACCCGCGCCCAGAATTCGATCTGTCCGGCAATGGTGCGATGCTCAGCGACAGCATCCTGCTTAGCCTGATCGTACAGCTCCTGACCTATTCGAATCGATGTACTGGCTGACATAACGCCTCTCCCTCTTTATCTTTTACCACAAATGTAGTAAATAATAACTCTTCTCACCTGACAATAAAAATGCGTACAGAAAACCCCGAGTACTATCAGTCATCTACGCTATTCTTTCAGCTTTCACCAACACAATCCCGATAAAGCAAAGAATGGCGGTCCCGACCTGTCGGGTTCGCCATTTTCACGGCTGCATCGTCACGCTTTTTGTTCAGATAGACGAACTGCCGAGCCCGTAGGCTTCAGCACAGAAAGAGACCAGTTTGTCGTGGCAGGCAAACAGCTCCGGAGTTGCTTTGAACATTTCCGTAAAAAACAGTGAAAAACGTTCGGCATCCTCTTCATATTCATGATTAACAGCATTGCGTATTTCACGAATCATCTTCCAGCGATCGGCTGACTCCAGCACACAGAGCTTTTCCATAAATGCCAATACCGAGCCAAAGCGCTCCACATCGACCTCCTCTTCAATAGCAATGGCCCGCATGGTTTTGCCAAGATGTTCCTGAAATTCACTGAATCTGACGCGATATGCCGCGAGCATTTCGTGCTGCTCCATGCTCACGGCTTGCCAGTTCGTGGCAGGAAAAATGTCACTACACCGCTTAAACGAGTGCTCCAGGTAACGGCGCATACGCCGCAGGTGATCCAGTTTCCTTGCGATAAGATGCAGATGCCCGGTCATAACAGAACCCCCTGTTGTTTTGCAATATGGTAGATGGGTTCATCTTTCACATGATTATTGACAACAAGATCGACATGCAGGTCCAAGCGCTCTTCGAGAGCCATTTTGCAGCGCAATGTCGCCATCGGTGAGGTACGCAGCCCTGTCTCCACATACAGATCCACATCTCCACCGCGACGCGAATCATCAACCCGCGATCCAAACAGCCACACTCGGGCATCAGCACCAAAGTTCTGTCGGGTTGCCTGGAGGATATCCTGCTGTTGTGTGGTGCTGAGTCTCATAACCTTTTTGCTATCTGGTATAATACTTCAAAGAACAGCAATTACCTGCATGTCTGCAAAATCCAGGCAATCCATGTCAATGCCCCCCACTCCTCATGCCTCACCGGCAGGCGGTTCAGCAGGTCTATGAAATGGTGGATGTGGGTAGTATCGTGTCAACGCTAAATAGTCAGATTTTTTTATCATAGAAATCGGTATCTGCATCCAAATCGGTATCGGTATCGATTTCCACTTGAAAGAAACTAAAAAAAACTCATCGAGCATTATGGAATATTGTGATAAACATTCTATATTTAAACAGATACAGTCATTTACCGGCTTTCTGTTTTTACATAAATAATCGATTTCGATCCCGATACCGATTTCGATTTGGATAAATCAATGAGTCAATAATATACGTCAGTATAATCTTGACAAGGACGAAGGTTCGTGCCCACTCCTTCGGATTTTTAGCCAGTTCGAGATTGATCCGGATTCGCTTTGCTGAAGGGTAACAGGTACCCCATCGGGTTTTCACGGACGGTGACTTTTTTCTGCCGACATTACTACCGTCATCATTACCGACACATACCGTTCTACTGGCGTTTTAACTGGCGTTTCTACCGACAAAGGCGTTTCTACTGGCTTTTCTAATGGCGTTTTGCCCGTAACATTAAGCATTCCTTGATTTTGACTGGCGTTTCCTTGGCAGTGCCGTCAAACATGTCCACCATTCTTAATAACAAAATCAGTCACTAATGCTTCCTGATGTTGACGATTCAATAATGATGCGTTCTGTGAAACTCAGATTCCCGACGAAATACCCTTCACCGAAATTCTTCCCCAAAGTGTAACCAGTCATCAACGTCCCTTCTTCATTCTTGCGATACCGGTGTACCTGAAACGATACATGCCTCCATCATCCGCTCGATGCCACGGCCCGAAAGAAGGCGAAGCCGCAAATCCACTTCAGAAAGTCGTCCCGCCACAACTCTTTCCACTCGATGTGCTGGTGTTCCTGCATGAGTAGCGATTGTTACCGGTAAAATAGTTTATCGATTAACTTATTTCAGACTCCCACGAACTTTTTGAATATATCTTTTACAAAGTGAATCTTAAACAAAAAAGTATTCTTATAGTCTTTATCAAATATTTGAGGAGCATTAAAAGAATATATATCAAACAACAACAACAGCAAAACACAAAAAAGAAAGCCATAAATTTGATAATCCATATGCAATGATTCTGCAAAACTTAATTTCAAGTAAAAAGGTATAGATGCAACAATAACTGTCATAGTTGTAAGACCAATATTCCCATATTGAGCATAGTGCTGTTTTGTTTTTGGCTGTTCGAGATACTCCTCCCATAGCACAAAACCATCTGGAACAACTTTCATTGCTTTCATGACAGGCTCAATATATTCACGAATATAACAACCAATTCTTTTTACAGAAAAACTATAACTATATATTATAAAATCGAAAAATATTGCAGAAAATGCAGGAACGAGAAACAATACACCAACAAAAACCTGTAAAAGGTATGAATTTTGACTTTCCAATAAACCTATTCCTTTTGATGCATATACTGCACTGATTGCAACAATTAATGAAGTAAGAAATGTAATTTTAAACCCTAAAATCTGCGAACGAATCTTTTGACTCTCAACCAGTTCCTTGCGCAGTTCCACAAAAAGGTTCCACAGATGATCCGCTTGAGCTTGCGCCGTCTGATCTGAACCCTTTTCCCATAATTGAAAAATACTCATACCAGCCTGATTTTACCGGTTAACAGATTATGCATCATATCTGGTTTGAGCTGACGAGCTTTCTCCTGCTTCGATTCCAGAACCGCAAGCTCCGTATCCATGTCGCTCAACACCGAGGCGATGTCAAATTGCTCTTCAAATCCGTCTGACATAAGAACCTCAAGCTGCTGGAAAGTTGGTAACCTAACGAACAACAATTTCTTTTACGGGGATTCTGCATTGCATGAAGCCCGATAATTTTTATCTGACGGGTCAGAACATAGCCTGTCTAATCCCTGTTGAGCACATCATCCAGTGACCGGGCTACCACGTAGCGGGCTGGTGTTTCACCAACGCTGAGAGCCTTGAAGTGCGCCTTGCCGCACTCGATTTTTGCGCTCTCTTTGTCGCGAAGGTCATCGGTAAACAGGCCGCTTTTGGTCTCGACGACAAAGTATACCCGCTCCTCACCATCC
>JAAXWL010000124.1:0-2254 GCA_013334975.1 Chlorobiaceae bacterium | reverse complement strand
TCAATGTTTCGGGCACAACAAGAGTCCCCTCCTTGAGCGCTCGCTTCAATGACTCCTGCACCTTGCCTTTGCTGTCGATATAGTGCTGATCCAACAGATGCTCCCATAAAAGCTTCGACTGCTCGAATCCCAACGGAACCGACTCACCTTCAGCGATGATAACCGAAATGGCTGCAAACTGGTGCTCCTCAACAATCCCGAAGCGGATACCGGTCTCCTGTTCAAACTCTTTCTGCAGGTTCTCGGCAAACTGCTCATAACTCTCGGTTGCAATGACCGTCAGGGTATTGACCTCAAATCCC
This sequence comes from Chlorobiaceae bacterium, assembly GCA_013334975.1. Classification (GTDB taxonomy): domain Bacteria; phylum Bacteroidota; class Chlorobiia; order Chlorobiales; family Chlorobiaceae; genus Chlorobaculum. Next base: position 1,952 of record JAAXWL010000124.1, on the reverse strand, counting down.
CGAAGGCGCTGGCCCTGCTGGTTGACGCAGAGCCGCAGGCCACGCCCTATCGTCTGGCGGCGTTCGCGCTCAGTCCCCATTTCACGCAATGCACAAATCTGGAACACATTGGGATTGTCCCACCCCTCCTTGAGGGCAGAATGCGAAAAGATGAATTTGAGCGGCGTTTCAAAAGAGAGCAGCTTCTCCTTCTCCTTCATGATCAGGTTGTAGGCAGTGGTAGCAATGGTTTCTTTTGAAGCACTTTTTGCATGATCTTGCTCTTCAAACGGGCTATGCACTTTTTTGTCTATCGCGAAATAGCCATTATGCACCTCTTCGGCTGAATGAGAAAGGTCTACTTCGCCGAACAGCGTCTGGTAATTGGGCAGCCTCGCCGCCCGACGGTACTCCTCCTCGAAAATGAGGGCATACTCGCCTTTCACGGCGTTACCATCAGCGTCGTATGAGCGATATCTGGCAACCTCTTCAATAAAAAAGAGTGACAGCACCTTGATGCCCTGGGGTCGAAGACGCAGCTCCTTGTCGAGATGCTCCCTGATGGTACGGCGAATCATCAGGCGCTGCACGGCAAGGCTGTCCACATCACCGTAAGCATCACCGGGCTTCAGGAACTTCTCGCCTCCGGGCACACGCAACTCAAGATACTCCATGCCCTTTTTAACCTGTATTTCACCTACGGAACAATCGGCATAGATCGCCCGACCGGTAACCATTTCAAGATTATCGCCATCCTGCACGACCATCTCTTTTCGCTTCACACCGGAAGCTGTCAGTTTGTCCAGTTCGACGAGCGCGGAAATTCTGCCACGTTTGTTCTCGACCTTCAGGAGTCGAACATAGGGTTTGTTAAAAGCCTGTTCAACCGTAGCGGCAGCCACCTCGATCTGCTTGACCAGCCCCTTGTCGTGCGCATCAACCGCATCGAGTCGATAGACCATGTGGTGCCTGTCCACATGCGTGGCCGAGTAACGCAGGGTGCAGAGCGGATTCATGGCATCGAGCGCACTCTTTCCCGCACCCGAGAGACCACCATCAACACTCTGCGGTTCGTCGATAACAAGAACCGGTCTTACCGCCCTGATCAGATCGATCGGCTTTTCCCCTCCTGTCGGTTCATTGGCACCCTTGCCGTAAATATTGTTGACATCCTTTTTGTTGATGGCGCCCACGGTCATAACCATGATCTGAATCTGCGAACTGGTGGCAAAATTGCGCACCTGGCCTAGTTTGGACGAATCATACAGGAAATACTCGAATGGAACTCCGGCATATAAACCTCTGAAGTGCTCCGAGGTAATCTGAAGGGTTTTGTACACGCCCTCTTTGATCGCCACTGAAGGCACGACAATCACGAACTTGGTGAAGCCGTAGCGCTTGTTGAGTTCAAAAATGGTGCGCAAATAGACATAGGTTTTGCCCGTTCCGGTCTCCATCTCTACCGTAAAGTCACCGGAGGCAAGGCTGCCGGAAGGCGGCAGGCCGTTGCGGAGCTGAATGTCATGCAGGCTTTTGAGCAGGTTGTCGTCGAGCAGCGTCAGCCGGTTGCCAATACCGAGATCATTCTCCATGCCGGGAATCTGCATGGCTCTGGTCGTCGGCATGGTTACGGTGAACTCCGTCCGGCATATCTCCTGCCCGCGAAAGAGGTCGCAAACCGCTTCAACCGCCTGAAGCTGATAGTCAAGGTTGGGTTCAAAATGCAGCTTCATGCCTCTTCCTCCACCTCGTTATTGTTGCCGACTCGCAGCAGTGTCCGATAATGCGACCAGCTCAATTCGCGACGCCCTGTGTCGCAAATTGAAAAGGCCAGATACAAACCGTCCGTATACCGCTGACGAATCTCATCAAACAAGACAGGCTCATATGCCGCATTCAAAAACTTCAAGCTTATCAGCATTCTATTGACATTCTATTGACATTTTTCGCAATGGCGCTAAAAGCCTATTCCA
>JAAXWL010000177.1 GCA_013334975.1 Chlorobiaceae bacterium | reverse complement strand
CAACGCCGACATTGGAAACCACAAAATCGAGCCCGCCAAAGGTGCGACAGATGGTGTCGAACGCGCTGCGCACGGAAGCGGCATCGGTCACATCGCAGGGAATCGCAAGGGTTCCTGCGCCCAGTTCAACAGCCGCCTTGTCAAGAGCCGCCGGATCGAGATCCATGATCACGATTTCTGCCCCTTTCCGTTTGAAGGCCTTTGCTGTTGCCATCCCGATAGCACCAGCACCCCCGGTAACCAGCGCGACCTTGCCGGCAAACTCACCGCCGTTACGATTTTTACGAACCTTGGCCTGCTCCATGTCCCAGTATTCGATCTCGAAAGCATCACGTTCCGAAATCGATTCAAAACAGCCGATCGACTCGGCATCAAACATGGCAATGGCCGAATGTTCGGCGATATCGGCCGTAAGCCTCGCATCGGCAACCGAACGACCAAGACCAAACAGACCGAGACCAGGCACAAGCACGACTCGCGGCATCGGATCGATCATGGAGACCTCCATGCCGGTTTCCTTCTGCTGACGCTCGAAATAGTCACGATAATCCGCCTTGAAACTCTCGACACTCTCCCTGAGAGCCTTACGGAAACCATCGAGATCAGTGGCATCAGGAGCAGGTGCTACGAGCGGATGGTTTTTGGTGCGGATGATGAAATCGGGTGTCATCGCCCCCTTTCGGGCGAATGCCTCAAGTTCGGCTGTGGAGAGATAGTCAAGAAGAGCCGACGAGTTCCTGAATTCAAGAACAAAGCTGTCGTAATCTTTCTCGCCCGGTGTCTTTTCAAATGAACAGGCGCCCCTGACAATCGGAGCAACCAGTTCAACCGGAGCGATTGAAGCAGGCATCGCCGCCGAAGCAAAGCACTTGCGCTCTGCCGATACAATCCGCTCCTCGATACGGCTGACACCGTCGATCATGCGATCGTAAGCCTCCCGCGCCGTATCGCCGAAGGTCACCAGACCGTGCTTGTGCATCACCATACCCTCAATCGCCGGATTTTTTTCCCATGCGTCAAGGGCAAGCCTGGCAAGACCGAGACCCGGCTGGATGTAGGGTACCATACCGTAAGCGTCACCGAGTGCTTCATGGCACAGGCGCTCCCCTTCGATCTGGTTGCTCAGCGTAAGCAGGGCCAGTGAATGTGTGTGAAAAATATAGCGATGGGGCAGAAAAGCATGCAGGAGCGTCTCGATCGACGGAGTGAGCGAACGGCTGACCATGTGGTCTGTAAGCGTAAACAGGTTCAGGAACAGAAAATTCTTGAACTCGTTTGTCGAAAACCGCCGGATATCCTCCTCGCTGTGCCGCTGACCGGAAGCATACATCTGTTGCAGCTTGCGAAGCGGGTCGATACGTACCGGAGTGAAATCTCCCACGTTGACCGAGGCCAGATTGACACCACTTGCCTTGATGTAAATCACATTGGCGTGATTACCGATAAAATCGGTCAACACACTTTTCACCGAAGTATTGCCACCTCCATGCATGACCAGGCGGTCATCCCTGCCGAGCAGCCTCGAAGCATAGACCAGTTCCACCAGTTCCGCTGGAGTTTCAGCAACATCGATATGTCCGGTTGCCGTCATTTTCAGATCGGACTCGTCCCAGAGATTCAGCATAAGAATTGAATGCTCCTGTGAGCACGGTTAAAGTTTCGAAAACGCCTTCAGGACTGCATGTCCTGTATCTTTTTGGCATGACGTTTCTGAATGAGAAAACCTGACAGATAGATCAGGATGAATCCAGGAATGACCAGCCCGAGATAGATCTGCTGATGAGCCGGAGTCCGGAGTTGCCCCGATGTCCAGATCATCCATACGAGCAGAGCCCAGACAGGTCCGACCATAAGAAACAATCTGTTCCAGAGCGTTGTGAAGCTGTAGTTCATAGACACTTGCATTTCTGGCTGAAAGAAAAAGGAGCCGCCATCCTGTTCAGATTCGGCCTTGCACCTTCATTTTTTTTTCATTGTTTTTTTCGAGAATGATCCTCACCAGATACTGCAACGCATTGAGCACGTAGGTGATATA
>JAAXWL010000176.1 GCA_013334975.1 Chlorobiaceae bacterium | reverse complement strand
TGTTTCAATCCACGCGCCCGCGGGGGGCGCGACTGTTTGGCTGTATCGTCAGATATTCCGTGGCTTGGCTGAGGCGAATCTGCGAACCACTTCGTATGCCAAATAACATTGTACGAGAATCTGACGACACAATCAATATCTGCCAATGAAATAACAACTTATTTCATTCGCAAACCTGCCGGAATAACAGGTACAGCTTCACGTTCGCGATTTATAAAATCAGTGGGCCTTCGAGGTCGCGCGGCTCTTTGGTTCCTTCGTGCTCTATCCTGCCCTGCCAGTTAGAGCCAAGAAAGTAAAACCGCAGGCTATCAAGTTTCGGATCCATCTCGTGAACTAATCTTGCTCTTAATTTTACCCACTGGGCTGGATCGACATTGCATTCAAACACTGAAAATTGCACACGCTGTCCGTAGTTCTGGCAGGTTTTTGCTATTCTCCGTAACCGCCTCCGACCGGCTGGCGTTTCGGTATTGACGTCATAGGCAACAAGAACCAACATGATCTATCTCCAGAAAAATGGCGGATAGGTCTCAATATCACCCCTGATAAACCTCGCTAACAGCATAGCCTGCATGTACCAGAGCAATCCAACGGCCATCTTTTCTCCGACGAACGGATGTTCGATCTCTTCCTGTTTGCGTTGCTGATAGGCTGTGATGACCGTTTTACGGGTATCATCTTTCATAACTACCGCTCCCGTTTCAGAAACATCGAAATCCTTTGCCTGCACCTGACCCCGATTAATCAGCGACAGCACCAACCGGTCGCCAATGTAGGAACGGAACTCTTCAAGCATATCGAGGGCAAGGCTTGGTCTGCCCGGTCTGTCCTTGTGGAGAAAACCTGCGGCCGGATCGAGTCCGCATGATTCCAGTGCAGAGCGGATGTCATGCGTTATCAAGGTGTAGACAAAAGAGAGCAGACAGTTAACGCGATCAAGCGGCGGCCTCCGGTTACGCCCCTCGAACCTGAAAACCGGGTCGGTATTGGTAATGCACTCATTGAAAACGCTGAAATAGGCTCTTGCCGCCTCCCCTTCAATCCCCCTGATCAACTCCTGATCCGTGGCTTCCTGCAACCGCTTGATGCACCCGGCAAGTAGATGATGGACACTTTTCATCCGATCCTCATCGGTTTTTCCGGGATGATCGCGTAATGCCCGTGACAGGGTTACCCGTGCATTGCCGATTTTACCAATGACGAATAACCGGGCCAATATTGCCGTTTGATAGTAGTTATCAGCCATCCGGTATTGTGCCCTTCGCAACAGAATGTTGCCCCGAACCGGCCCCTGCATCTGGCAGAGAAACCGCCCATATTCGGTCAGAAAGGTGACGGCAATTCCAAGTTCAGCACAATGCCCAAGCAAGAAGGAGCTGCACGAAACCTGCCCGAAACAGACGATACCGTTGAGCATGTGCAACGGTATCCGGGTTTTCTCGACACGATCAATCGAAATGAGGACACACTCCCCCTCTTTGGAGAGATAAGAACCCTGCGTCGTTACGAACAAGGTATTCAGATGCTTCTTCAAATCTCCTCCTCCGAGAGTTCACGATATAACTTCTGTACGTACCGTTTAGCTGACCCTGACCGATCGAGCACCTCTGGCATACACTGCTCGATAAGCGAACACTGCTTGCACTTCGGCCCGAATTCCGGCAACGGCGACACACCTGATGCAAACAGCTCATGCACACCGGCTGCCGTAGCAACGGTTCTTGCTCGCAAGGCTTCATCAAATTCTACATCCAGCCGGTGCATCGTCTGGCCGTAGAACAATGCACCGGTCAGAATGGTACGTGAGCACATCTCTTCGAGGCACATTGCCTGAGCACAAAGCTGCACCTTGTCTGCATCATGCTTTTTTGGCTTTCCCCGCTTATACTCGACCGGAAACGGATGATAACCCGCTTCGCGACGATACCACTCCACCACATCCGCAACGCCGGACACACCAAGCGATACACTCCGCAACGAGACGGTGCGCGTCACCTTTACCCCCTCACGATAAGAGATGACCGCGCTGTCAGCCCG